>JAAZOQ010000094.1 GCA_012797695.1 Anaerolineaceae bacterium
AAGATGTTTGGCAACTCACTGGCGCTTGAATATGCCACGCTGGTTGAAGAACTTGGGTTCACGCGTGCCGACATTCAGCAGACCCTCGTGAATGCCATCCGGGCCAGCTGGCTGACGGACAGCGAAAAAGCCTCCCTGACCGCAGAATTCAGCCGTGACCCCGCCTGGCAGTAATCTGCCTCAAATCAGCGCTTAAGAAAGACGCTGCTTTTTGTGTTACCATTTTCCATCATCCGTTTTAGACAGGTTTCAAACAAAAGAGTTATGCCATGAAAATGACCAAACGCGTCTTTATCACCGCAGTGATCCTGCTGGTAGTGTTCTTCTCTTATGCCACTTACTGGGCGGTCAAGAATCTGACCTTGCCAGGCGCCAGCAGCGGAGAAAACAGCACCTACGGCTCACAAACCGTACTGGGCAAAATCACTGCCATCACCGAAGAAGGGCAGATCACCCTGACCGACCATCCTCAGTTGTATCAGGTGATGAATGTCACCGTTGAAAAAGGGGATTATGCCGGGCAGACTTTTTCGGTCACTTACGGCAAAACCCAGGTACGCTCTGATGAAACTCGCTTCAAGGTGGGCGATCAGGTTTACATCATGATCGGGCAGGGACCAGATGGTTCTCTCAAAGCCACCTACACCGATTTCGACCGTACTGGGGTTCTGCTGCTGCTCCTTTTCGTTTTTGTGTTGGCCGTACTGGCCATGGGGCGCTGGAAAGGCTTCGGCAGCCTGGTGTCGCTGTGCTTCAGCATGTTCATCATCCTGGCCTACATCATCCCGCACGTGCTGGCCGGCGATGACCCGGTGCAAGTCAGCCTCATCGGTTCCGGCATTTTGCTGGGGGTTTCGCTTTACATGACCTATGGCTGGAACCTCAAAACTCATGCCTCGGTCATTTCGATGGTAATCACCCTGCTTATCACCGGGCTGCTCACCGCTCTCTTCGTGGATATGGCACACCTGACCGGCTATGGGGACGAGAACGCGTTGTATCTCATCCAGCTTTCTTCGGTGCAGATCAACCCCCAGGGGCTGCTGCTGGGCGGCATGATCATTGGTACCCTGGGCATTCTGGATGACCTGGTGACTTCCCAATCTGCGGCGGTGGTTGAAATTCACGGTGCCAACCCCACTCTCAACTTCAAACAGACCTTCCTGCGTGCCATCCACATCGGCCAGGATCACGTGGCTGCCACCGTCAACACCCTGGTGCTATCCTATACCGGTGCCTCGCTGCCCCTGCTGCTCGTTTTTACTCTGGCGCAGGGTAGCTTTCAGTACCTGGTCAACACAGAAATGCTGGCCGAAGAAATTGTGCGCACCCTGGTTGGCTCGCTGGGCCTGGTCGCCGCCGTGCCCATTTCCACACTGGTGGCCACCTTCATCATTACCAAACAAGACAGCCTCAACCGCCTTGGACCGTGGCGCACCCTGCTCGGCCCAGAAACCAGTGACAGTGCCGAAGGGCATCACGTTCACTAGATTTTTCATGGATCACAAAAGCGGTCTCGAAACGAGACCGCTTTTATTTCCCGGTTTATTTCCACCTTGATCAAGATTTCTTTGAAAAATGGATAATGGAAAGCACTCCGATCGGAGCAAAATAAGCGCACCAAAACAACAGGATAGCTGTACCGATCCAATCGCCGCCAGCCATCCCCGCAGTAAACAATCCCAGCATGGGCATCCCAAAACACCCGATGGCAAACACTCCGTGAACCAGCAGCAGGTATTTCAACCATTGATCTGCCTTCGTATCCGCCTCAATGGTCAACCCAATAAAGAAAGTTGAAACCGCCATTAAGCAGTACCCCAGCATATCCCAGTTGAACATCAGCCCAAACTGACGATAATCAAGCAAAGCCGCGGCCTGGGTATTCAAACCCTGATGACTGACGGTGGTGACCTGCGTGAAATAAACAATTAGATTACACAGTGCATACATGGCCGCAAAAGCCAATGCACTTAACCCGGCCACCCGGGTATTCTCGTTCCCGAAATACGCAAATGCGCTGATCAAAACGACAAAACTGAACGCAATCCCAATGCTTGTCAGATAACTGCCTGATATTGAACCCAACAGCATTGAAACAGCAAATCCCACCACTGCGGCCAAATTGACCGCAGCAGCCACCTTACCGATTCTCTTATTCAAAGATCTACCCTTCTTTCTCAACGTTTCCTATCCCCTCAAACAGGATGGAGACAAGCTTTCGAATATACTCGTGACGGTCTTTTTGAAGTGCAAAGTCGAAACCGAGCCATTCAAGACTTGTCTCGCTGCTTAAAAATGCGGTTTGCATCACCGACGTCAGAATGAAAGACAGCATTCTTTTATCGGCTTCTGTCATATCTGCATTTATGGCCTGCATCAACCCCCTTTGCGTTTTTATTGAATTGCTATCGATTTCATAATGGAACAGATCCCCCAGGATAGAAATTCGCGAAATAGCATGATTGGCAAAGAGAAAATCAAATACCTGAATTGCCCAAGCAGCCATGCGTTCTTTATCACTTTGATTTTCTATCTTCTCAGGGACAAAACTTGAAACGGTTTGTTCGATCATTTTTTGAACGCAGATCGTGATCAGGTTTTCTTTGCTTTGAAAATGATAATTAACCAGGCCCACCCCAACATTTGCCTTTTCAGCAATGGACCGGATGGTAATTTCATCAATGTTGCCGTTGCTCTGCTGAATCAATGCGATAGTTGCATCAATGAGCTGATCCTTCGAACTTTCCGAGTTTTTCACAGCACTCCTTTCCATTATTTGAACATTGTTCAAATCGTTGTTCAGTGATTATATTGAACAACGTTCAACTTGTCAATGGCTTTCAGCGCGAAAAGGCTATTTTAAAAAACAAAAATAACAGTAAAATAAATGCATTGTAGATACGGGGCAAGTAAATCTCGAATCAGCGGGTGTCAAAAACAGGATTCAATGATCCAAAAATATTAAAATGAATCAACCAAAGCCAAGCTTTTTCTCTCGTTTTTTGAAGCGCAGTCAACCCTGGCTGGGAGTCGCCGGGCTGGTGGGGGCCGGGTTATTGCCCTGCCCGGAATGCGGCGCGCCGCTGCTCTGGCATTTCTGGCCCATCGCGGCAGTGCTGGCGCTGCGCAACATCATTCAAGAACGCAAACAACGCAGGTCAAATCCGCTTGCGGTACCCGAAGCGGTTATGGACGAAAAAATTCAATGCTACAGGGAGGAATCAAATGGATAGCAATGATCTGGAAGAACAGGCCCTTTACCGCCGTACGATCCGTGAAAACATGGATTGGAAAGACACCGATGAACTGATCGACATCTGGTCAGAGCACGACACCGAAGAATGGACGGAAGAAGCCCTCTCGGTCGTCGGGGAAATTCTGCGTGAACGCGGTGTCGATCTCACTCACCTCGACGAAGAGAATCCTGAGCCGGCATCCGATCTGCCCAACTGGATCAACCGGGCCGTCAAAGGGCAATCAGAACCGCCGTCAGCTAAATACTCCCCCAAAGAAGGTCTAACCGATTTTCTTAAAACAGAAAAAGAAGATTTTGCCGAGAGAAGCAGCGAATTCTTGATCCGCCTGTACCGCAAACAAAACCAGGCGCTGGATGAGCTTTATGCAGAACTTGCCAACCGCGGCATCGATGCCGATGATTATCTGGAAAATAAAAAAAACATTGAATTGCTGCACTGCCCTCATTGTGATACTGAATTGCCAGTCGAAGCCCGTTATTGCTCGCACTGCGGGATGAACTTATATCCAGAAGACAACACAGAAGAGGAAAAATAGACCTCTTTGTGATTTTCGGAAGAAATAATCATTCTCATCTAAGAGGAGACTGACAATGGACGATTCAATTGCAACACTGATCGACACTCTGGATAGCCATGACAATCAGGCCCGCTGCCAGGCACTTTTCGATTTACAAGCCCGCACCGAGTTACCCGTGGATTGGGCCTACACTTTCTGGGATCAGCTCGCCGCCAAACTCGACAGCAAGAATGCCTTCGATCGCGCCATCGGCATGTTTCTGCTGTGCAACCTGGCGCAAAGCGATCCCGAAAAACGTCTGGACCGCGTTTTGCCTGCCTTGCTGGCCATGACCGAGGATCAGAAATTCATTCCGCGGCGCCAAACCATTCATACGATCTGGAAGGTCGCCTACTTCCGCCCCGACCTGCGCGAAGCGGTGACCCATAAACTGATTGAGCGATTCGCCGCCTGCGTAAATGAAGAACACCCCAACCTGATCCGGCGCGACATTGTGCAAAGCCTGCTCACCCTGGCTGAACTCACTCACGATGAAACGCTGACCGCTCAGGTCGATCAATTAATCCGCAGCGAACCCGACGAGAAAGAGCGCAAGAAACTGCTGGAAACCCATCCGGCCCAGTAAACCAACTCTGGAAGCCCCAAATGGCTTCCAGAGTATTTTTTATTCTGAGATCTTTTGCTCGAGAATACGGGTGGTCAGTGATTTCGGACGCTCGATGGGGCGGCCCAGCGCACGACACCATACCGCATGGGTGGTCAGGCCCAGACTGCGGCTGATGCCAAAGAGGACGGTATAGAAGTCGAACTGGGTAATGCCATAATGGTACTGAATGGCGCCGGTAATGGCATCCACATTGGCCCAGGGGCTTTTCACTTTGCCCAGCCTGGCCAGTACTTCTGGCACGGTATTATTGACCATCTCGGCCAGGTGGAAGATCTCATCCTCCGGCAGATATTTCTCACCGAATTTCAATTGCGCGGTAAAACGTGGATCAGTCACCCGCAGCACGGCATGCCCATAACCCGGCACAACTTTGCCAGAATTGAGCCATTCTTCGGCATACTGGCGCACCTGATCTTCAGTGGGGGAACTGGTAAAGGATTCGCGCATGTTCAGCAGCCAGCGCAGGCATTCCTCATTGGCCAATCCATGCAGCGGACCTGCCAGCCCATCCATACCAGCGGAAACAGCGTAATACACGTCCGAAAGCGCCGAGGCCACGATGGTCGAAGTATGGGCGCTGACGTTCCCTCCTTCGTGATCTGCCAGCAAGAAGAAGAACAGCCGGCAGAATTCCTGGTATTCGCGATCTGCCTGACTGTCGCTGCCCTTGCCGATCATGTGAGCAAAATTGGCGCCCCAATCCAGCTCGGGGTTTTGCGGGATAAATTTGCCGTCGCGGTATTTGAGGTTATAGATATAGGCTGCCAAAGAAGGCAGTTTGGCCGTCAGGTTCATGCTGTCTTCCAGATAAGCATCCCAGTATTCCGATTTCTTCATGCCATCGATGTATCGCGGAGTGAATACCGATTCGTTGTGCATGGCCAGGATCGCCAGTGAAAACATGGTCATGGGATGGGTCGAGCGCGGCAGAGCATTGAGCAAATCAAACACGTAGCCAGGAATCTCACTGCGCTCTTTCCACTCTTCCTCGACCTGCTGCGCTTCTTCTTCAGAAGGGAACTCGTCCACCATCAACAAATAATACAGCCCACCGATCAGGGGATAATTGGAGTTCTTGGCTTTGGGCAGCAAGTTCAGCAGCTCAGCAATGTTATATCCGCGCAGGCGAATGCCCGTCTGCGGATCGACATAAGAAATGTCACTCACCTGGATCGGCACGTTGCGGATGCCACCGTAAAGCTGTTCGACGGTCACTTCTGCAACTGGTCGCAAACCATAATCGCGTACCAGCTTGGTAATGCGCTTATGCCATCCCGGGATCTCTTGTGCGATCCTTTGCTTCATCACTGTGTTGACCTTCGTTGTCTTGCCCATCTTGCTCCGCCTTTCAAAAAACAAACACGATTTCCACGAACTACTCTCCTCGCCGGAAATACCGGGGGTAATCCGTAAATTTTGACTGGATAAACTGTTTATCCTTGCAGGGATCGCTGGAAGACCGGTTTGCCGGTATACCCCATTTCTCTTGAGATCTGGGCCGCCACCCGGGTCACATCCGTAACGTAATGATGCACCACATCCTCAGTAAAGCGCTGTCCCGGCCCCGAAATGGTCAAAGCCGCCGTGATCTCGCCGCGAGCGTCAAAGATCGGCGCCGCCACACCCGCCGCCTCCGCTACCCATTCACCAAAGCTCACCGCATAACCCTTCTGTCGGATGCGTTCCAGTTCATCAGTGAGGGCGCGGATATCCACGATGGTCGAAGCCGTGATCGGTTCGGGCGGGGTTGCCTTGAGGATTTCGTTGCGGCGTGCCGCCGACAAATAAGCCAGGAATACTTTACCCGCTGAGCCGGCATACAGCGGAACCCGCCGCCCCAGGCGTGCCACGATGCGTACGTTCTGTGTGCTTTCGAGCCGCTCCACACATACCCGCTCGTTGCCTTCCAGCACGTACAGACTGATCGTCTCGCGGGTCACCCGGTGCAACTCCTGGATCGCCGCCAGGGCAGCGTTGCGCACGTCCAGCGTCGAGGAATACACCCCGGCCCAGGCCAGCACCTTGCCGCCCAGCGAATAGCTCTGATTAATGGGATTCTGCTGCAGCAGACCAATCTCTTTCATCGCCTGCAGCAAACGGCCTGTGGTGCTGCTCGAAAACCCGATGCTGCGGGCGATTTCGCGCACCCCTAATTCCGGTCGTTCATAGCTAAAGCAATCCAGAATGGCCACAATTCGTTGCAATGACTTCGATTTTTCGGTATCCATGCGCTGTTGTCTCATTATTTGGGACGCTGTCCCATAATTTGTACATTATAGGCTTGGCTTTCGTCATTTGTCAAGCACGATTCGGAATCTTTTTTCAGAATTCTTGCGGTAAAGCCCAAAAAACATTTTACTTCAATTTGTCTCGAATAGAGGGACAGCGTCCCAAATTATTATGTTACAATCTACAAAAATCAAGATAGCAATGGAACAATATTCATGACGCAGAATTCCCCCTTTCCCCAACCTCCCAGCAGCGGCACTGCCATTACCGGCAGCGGCAGCCAATTGAAAGTTCCGAACCGCCCCATCATTCCCTTCATTGAGGGTGATGGTTCTGGTCCGGATCTCTGGCGGGCCGCCCGCCGCGTGATCGATGCCGTGGTGCAGTCTGCCTACGGTAGCGAACGGGCAATTGCCTGGTACGAGCTATTTGCCGGCGACAAAGCCCGCCGGCTGTACGATACCGCTCTGCCTGCAGAAACCCTGGCTGCCTTCAAACAGTTCAAGGTCGGCATCAAGGGGCCGCTGGCTACCCCGGTGGGGGAAGGGGCCCGTTCACTGAACGTGGCACTGCGTCAGGAACTTGACCTGTTCGTCTGTCTGCGTCCGGTGCGCTGGCTGCCGGGCACACCTTCGCCGGTGCGTCAGCCCGAGCTGGTGGATATGGTCGTCTTCCGCGAGAATACCGAAGACCTGTACGCCGGCATTGAATTTGCGGCCGGCACGGAAGAAAACGAGCGCTTCAAAACCCTACTGCACGAACAATTTCCCCAGGCGTATGCACGCATGCGCTTCCCGCAAACTTCTGGAATCGGCATCAAACCCATTTCGCAGGAAGGTTCCACCCGCCTGGTACGCGCCGCCATCCGTTATGCACTGCAAAATCAGCGCCGCAGCGTCACCCTGGTGCACAAGGGCAATATCATGAAATACACTGAGGGGGCCTTCCGCAAGTGGGGCTACGAGCTGGCCCAAAACGAATTCGCCGGTCAGGTTTTCACCTGGCCAGAATGG
>JAAZOQ010000010.1 GCA_012797695.1 Anaerolineaceae bacterium
AAAGTCAGCGAAGCAGAAAATTACATGGAACTGCGGCGACAGGTTTTCGTCGCCCACGGCTATCTGATCCGCAAGTTGAATCAGGCTTACTTTGCTTTCTACGGGGCTTATGCGCAAAATCCGGTAGGGGCTGCCGGGGCAGACCCGGTCGGGCCAGCTGTACGTGCTTTACGCGCGCAAAGCAGCTCGCTGGCCGATTTTCTCAACCGCATTTCGTGGATGTCTTCGTTCGACCAGCTCGAGAAAGCCGTCAAAGCTGGGAATTAACTGGCCTCAGGGGTTGAATCAGCCGAGTTTTCCACACCCACATCAGGGAAAGCCTGATCGATCTCATCGGGAGACTGTCCCTTTTCAAGGCGGTCGACCACCTCATTGAACTCCCCGCCCATATCCTCACCCAGCTCACTTTGCATCTCGCGCATGGTGCGGCCCAACGCCTGCGGATTGTTCTCGAGCTGATCCAGATTATCCGGGTCAGCAATCTGAGCCAGATGCTGCATGGAATGACGGGCTACCCGAACTCTACCAATAATTCGTTTGACTTCTGTGGCACCGCAATGCGGACAGGCCACCTGAGTCGTCTCATAATCAGCGTAAGCGATAAAACGTTCGAATCGCTTTCGGCATTTCAGACAACGAAAATCATAATTGGGCATCTTCACCAATTCTCCTGTCAATTTACATTATAATCTGTGCACAAGAGAATTTTTTAAAATTCAGTCAGGATAAAATGCAGTTAAGCCAACTTTCTTTCGATGTTCTCCATCCCCAACCCCTGATTCTGGTCATTTCTGGCACTTCCGGCATCGGCAAAGACGCTGTGATCAAGGGAATGAAAAGCCGCAATTTACCCATGCACTTTGTCATCACCGCCACCAGCCGCCCGCCGCGCGCGGACGAGAAAGACGGTGTGGATTATTTCTTTTATTCCCGTAAAGAATTCGAGCGGCGCATCGCCAATGGAGAGTTCATCGAACACGCCCTGGTCTATCAGGATTACAAAGGGATTCCCCGCGCGCAGGTAGAAGAAGCCCTTAAGTGCGGGCAGGACGTGATCCTCAAACTGGATGTCCAGGGCGCCGCCACCATCCGCCGCCTGTATCCGCAGGCAATTCTGGTATTTCTGGTGCCCAATACCGTTGAAGAATGGTATGACCGCCTGTGTGACCGCGGCAGCGAAACCCCCGAATCGCTGAAAATTCGGGTCGATACCGCCATCCGCGAAGTTGCCCAGATCGATATGTTCGACTACGTCGTGCTCAACGCGCAAGATCGGCTGGAAAAAGCCGTTGATGACATTCTCGACATTCTGCGCGTCGAACACATGAGTGTTCATCACAGAAAGATCTTGTAAATGAATTCAGCCCCCCCTCCCTCTACTGACCCCAACGCACCTCAAGCACAACCCGTACGCGTTCCGGTCACTTTTCGTGTTTCCAAAGACAAACCCTGGGTGACCTATGCCCTGCTGGCCATCACCGTCGTTGTGTATGGTTTGCAGCAGCTTTCACCGGCCCTCACCGGCTACGACCTGCCTTCGGCACTGGGAGCCAAATATAACGCTGCCATCCTGGCGGGCCAGGTATGGCGATTGATCACCCCAGTACTGCTGCACGGCAGCATTCTGCACATTGCCTTCAATATGTACGCCCTGTTCACCATTGGTCCCGGTCTGGAGCAATATTATGGGCACTGGCGTTATCTGCTGCTCTATGCCATCGGCGGCTACACTGGCAACGTGCTTTCGTTCATCGTTTCGCCCTATGCCTCGATCGGTGCCTCCACGGCCATTTTTGGTCTGGTATCGGCTGAGATCGTGTTCATCTATCGCAACCGGATGCTCTTTGGCAACCGGGCACGCAACATGCTGCTCAATCTGGGGCTGGTCGTCGTGGTCAACCTGGCCCTGGGGTTGCAGCCCGGCATCGATAACTGGGGACATCTGGGTGGTTTGATCGGCGGACTGATCTTCGGCTGGGTTGCCGGACCGCGCTACCAGATCCAGCCCAACGGAACCGGTCTGGAACTCAAAGACGTTCATTCCCGTCACGAAGCCCTGTGGGGGGCTCTGCTTTCGGCAGGATTATTCACTGCTGCAGTGATTGGCCGCATGATCGCCGGCTGATCGCTTGCAAGTTCGATGTAAGGAAAGAAAATGAGTCTCAAAACTGAAGCTAATGAATTTGCCAGTTTTCTCGAAAACTGGAGTGCCGCTTTACCCCTCCTGCCGCTCACAGAAATCAGTGCTTCACCCGAAAAAGTAGCCGTGATCAGCGTAGACGTGATCAACGGATTCTGTTACGCCGGGCCGCTGTCGAGCCCGCGGGTGGCAGGCATCGTTGAGCCCATCCGCAGTCTGTTCAATGCTCTGCACCAGCGCGGAGTGCGGCATTTTCTGCTCACCCAAGATACCCATCCCGCAGACGCAGTAGAGTTTGCCGACTTCCCGCCCCACTGTGTCGCCGGCACAGCAGAAAGTGAGACTGTTGCGGCCTTCAAATCTTTGCCTTTTTTCGATCAGTTCCTGGTGTTCCCGAAGAATTCAACCAATTCGGCTTTGAATACCGGTCTACCTGCCTGGATTGCACAACATCCTGAAGTGGATACCTTCATTGTGGTGGGAGACTGTACAGACCTGTGTATTTATCAGATGGCTACTTATCTGCGTCTGGATGCCAATGCCCATCAGATGCGGCGCCGTGTCATCTTGCCTGAGAACTGCGTGCAAACCTATGATCTGCCCGTTGCAGTTGCTCTCGAGAATCAGCTCAACCCGCACCCGGCTGACTTTTTGCATGCAGCCTTTCTCTATCACATGGTTCTCAATGGCATCGAGGTCGTCAAGAAATTGGAGGAAGCATGAGTCTGTTCAATCATCAGCGATTCACCAACCAGACCTTCAAGATCGACATCCAGCGGATGCGCCAGGCCTGGTACACCGATAAATATTTTGCCAATATTGCTGAAATGCTGGCAGTACTGGCCAAGAACAACTGCGTCTATGAACCCTCGGGCGGGCAAAACCGACTTTCACCTGAATTGAGCCGTCTCAAGATTGCCCCGGGTGACCTGGAAGTCGAGATGCAATGGTTTACCCGCCGCCCCGGCAAGACCCTGGTCGTTGGCGTGGATAAATCTCTGACCATGCTCGAACATTGCACCGGCTACATGGAAGGAGACAGCTTCGTCGATACGCACAAAAATCTCGAGGTCTGGGCCGTCGAAGATGGCACCATGGTCGAAGCCGATGGCAACCCGGCCAACGTGCAGCCAGTGATGCGTATTCGCGGGCGCTACCGCGATTTTGCCATTCTCGAAACACCTACTCTGGGCGTGCTCACCCGTTCGAGCCGCGTGGCGACCAACGTCTATGACACGCTGGTGGCAGCCCGCGGCAAACCGGTCATGTTCTTCCCGGCCCGGTTCGACGTGCACGAAGTGCAGGCTTCGGATGGCTATGCCTACAACATTGCCGTGCAGCGGTTCAATATGGATCACGCCAGTTCTCTGGGACCATTCATTTCCACGGATGCTCAGGGCGACTGGTGGGGCGGAGCCGGCGGCGGAACGATTGCCCATTCAGCGATTGCCTGCTTCATGGGGGATACAGCTGCTGCCATGATCGCTTTTTCTGAGGTGCTGCCCGTTTCCATTCCACGCATCGCGCTGGTCGACTTCAACAATGACTGCGTGACCGACTCAGTGGTCACCCTCAAAGCCATGTTCAAGCGCTACTCCGAGCTGATCGATGCCGGCAAACCAGAAGAAGCGGAACGCTATAAACTCTACGGTGTACGCACCGATACCAGCGCTGCCCTGCGCGATCAATCTATCAAACCCATTGGTGACCCTGCCCTTGATCTGGGCGTCAATCCGCGTCTGGTCTTCCAGATGCGTCAGGCCCTCGATTCCGCCTGGAAAAACTGGGACTTACCCGCCGCCTGGGTAGACCGTGCCGCGGATTTCTGCCGCGCGGTCAAGATTGTCGTTTCCGGCGGCTTCACCCCCGAGAAAATCCGCCGCTTCGAGCAGCTCAACGTGCCGGTGGATACCTATGCCGTCGGTTCCTCTCTCTTCGACAATCACGGGCCTACCGTCAGCGATTTCACCGCAGACGTGGTACGCGTCAAGATCGATGGCCAGTGGATCGACATGGCCAAAACCGGCCGGCGCCCCTGCGAAAACCCCAATCTGCAGCGCGTTTGGTAAAACCCATCATAAAACCACCCTCACGGGTGGTTTTATATTTAAAGAAACGCTTAATTCTAAGGAAGTTGTTGCACAACCAGACTGCCTACAGCCACATTGACATTCAATTCCACGGTCGTATCGCTGTTGCTGTTATTCTCGATCGTGTTCCCGGAATCGGTGAATCCAGCCGGGAGCTGACGTGAGACCGCGCCAGTATTCACATGCAGTATCACGTGGGTGCCCTTGGGCACACGAATCACTACCTCACCGCAGGCCATCTGTACCCGCCCATCGAAAGAAGCGTTCTCAGGCAAGGTGAGCACGATACGGCCCGCTCCAACACTGGCATTGATCTTTTCCATTTTCAAATCTGAAAGATCATCCACCATGTTCCCGGCCCCCATACGGGTGGTCAGTTCAAGTGGAATTTGCGTGTTTAGCTTGATCTCCCACGGCATGTCAGAATTGAAGGGAAACAGCACTACCTGATTGCCCTCGATGGAATAATGGCTGATGCCATCCGCGGGAGCAGTGTAGCTGGGGAGCAGATCAAGCTGATCCGGCAGCATCAGGGTTGCATCCGACAATGTATCCGCATCGGCACCACCGCTCAAAGTGAAGCGGCCGGCCGAAACCGAATAATCGAGTTGTGATTGAGTCGCGCCGTCCAGATTCTGACTGAAGGTCATCGTTTTCACTTTACCCCCAAAGGGAGAAGTCAACGAGAACCACAAGATGCCGGCGACGAGGAGCAAACCCAGGGCCACGCGAGCTACCGTAGACCAGACGCTCTGACCGTGGCCAAAAGCAATATCCAGCCCCCAGGCCACCAGCAAAACCGGCCAGAGGCGCAGCAGCAGATCAAGACTGCCAAATTGCAGATAGTGCAAATTGCCAAGCAGCAGAACCGTGCCCAGGCCAATCCCAACCAACGGACCCACCCAGCCATTGTGCTGATACAGGCTATCCAACCCACCAATCACAAAGAGCAGCGGCCAGTAGATGGCCACAATTTCCCAGGCGGTATTCGGAATGGTACCCAGATTCGCCAGCAATAAGAAAACACCCAGGGTCACCAGCAAGAT
>JAAZOQ010000095.1 GCA_012797695.1 Anaerolineaceae bacterium
AGTAGACATACATTCCTCTCTTTTATGCGGGATGGGTTTCATCCCAGGCTTTACGAACGTTGCAGATCATTTCTTCTACCATGGCGCAGGGGTTGGCGGCTTTGATGATGCCGCTGGTCGAGCCGGTGGCCTGGGCCCCCAGTTTGATGATCTCATAAACATCTTTGCCGCAACTGATTCCGGCTCCATGCAGCACCCGAATGGCCGGGTCGACCTGCCAGACGGTCTGATTGATCTTTTGAATGGCCAGCATATCCTGTTCGCTGCGTTTGCCAACGCCGATCAGCTCAGGCGCTTCGGCCAGAACGATGTTGGGGTGCATCTCGGCCACGGCTTTGACTTCATCCAGATTGCCGGCGCAAACCAGTGTAGCCAGCCCGACCTTATCAGCCCGGGCCACCGTGCGCCGGATTTCCTCCAGCGGAAGGGGTTTTTCAGCGTGATTCAGCAGCACTCCCCTGGCTCCGGCGGCCTGGATGGCTTCCGGCAAGACGGAGCCAATGCCGCGCCCAATGGGCAGTGAGTCCATGTGCTGGGCGAAAACAAGCAGATGCCGGGTTTCGTGCACGATCAGAGGGATATCGACCGTTTGAGGAGTGAAGATGATCTGCACGTGATAACGTGCACTGACTTCATCTGCGCACCTGGCCAGTTTGAGAACTTCCTCTCCATAGAGATAGGCCTTGGGCCCGATTTCAAAAAAAGGTGGATTCAGTTGTAAACCTGAATACATAAGACAACTCCCGAAAATGGGTAAACTTCACCTTCTCCTGTCGGTCGAACAGATAGGAGAAATTCAGCACTCTGATTTGGGTAGCTTCGAACGATTACACCAGTATTACTTCCACGCCTTGACTGCGGATGGCTTCCACGATATCCGCTGGTGCATCTGTATCGGTCAGGAGCATCTGGAAAGCACTGATCGGCTTGATGGGCACAAAACCGATCCTGCCAAGTTTGCTGCTGTCGGCAACAAGGACGGTTTTGCGTGAACGCTCAGCCATCAGGCGATCCACTTCGGCCATCAGAATATCAGCAGTCGTGGCTCCTCCCTCGATTGTCAATCCATCGGCGCCCAAGAAGGCCAGATCAGCCGCCAAACCCTGCAATTGATCCAGTGTTTGCGGCCCGGCGGTGGCCTGATAATCAGGCAGATAGATCCCTCCCAGTACGATCAGGTTGGGGGAGGGCCAGGCAAGTACTTCCTGCGAGACAGGAACGGAGTTGGTTACCATGGTGATGGAAGTGCTCAATCGCAGGTCTGCGGGGATCTGTTTGACAATCTGCAGGGTGGTGGTGCCAGAGTCAAAGAGGACGACGTCATGTGGCTTGATCATTTCTGCGGCCGCTTTTCCGATCCGCTGTTTGGCGTTGTTGTTCAGACGCATCTTTTCTGTGAAAGAATGGGAACGTGAACTACCCGAAACTGAAACTGCCCCCCCGTACACGCGTTTTAGCTGGCCATTGGTCTCTAGAATGATCAAATCACGCCGGATGGATGTTTCAGTGATCTGGAATTGCTCAACCAGGTCGGTTAAATAAACTTTCCCCCTTTCCAGGACCATTTGCGCAATCAAGTTTCTTCTTTCAGTGGCGCTCAGATCATTTGCTTTTTGTGCATCAGCCATTTTTAAATCATTCCTTCCAGTATTCTTTCGGGTTTATTATCAACTCAACGAATGTCGTTAATTCATTCTACATTCAATTTGTCACATTGTTCCAGCAGAATTTCGACCTTAATTCTCTTAACAAGCCATCCATTTTATTTCAAACTACCCAAAAATCAAGGTTTTTAAATTTCTACGTACTCGAAGCCTGCCATTTCAGCCAGCAATCTCAGCTTTGCGCTAAGATGACCATAAGCAAGGGCCATGTGATGGGGTGAGCCAGCTTTGCACCAGGCATCACACCAGTCTTCGATGCCGAGATGCGCCGGTTTGAAGAGCATCTGCGGTGCGGAAACGGGACGTGGTTTGATGGCGACGGATTCCCCTTCGGCAACGATCAGACGCCAGCGGGCCTGGCCAAGAGATACCAGCGCCAGGTTAGTAACAGGGCCAGGAGCATAGGCAAATTCGAAGCCTGCTCCGAAACCATTGACCCCTTCGTAGTAAATGCTGTGCTTTACCGAGACGTCTGCGGGACGAGCCGCCATTGCCGGGTTGCCGTGACCATCGTGAGAAAGCATCATCGCAGACCGTTTGAAATCGATCACATAGTTTTCCAGCAGCGTTGCCTGCCCGACCAGTTCCTGCAGGATGATCATGGCCGTCAGAGTGGTGATATCCGCCTCTGGCGCGGCAGGCAGGCCAATCTCGCAGAGACGCCCTGTGCCGTAGGAGGGGATGATCCCTACGCGCGGATCAGGCAGCCAGACCTGGTCGAAGGAAGCCAACGCATCGAACTTCCCGTCGTGCAGTACTTTTTCAAGCGCCAGTGCCAGACGGCAGGAACGCTCGAATTGCTGTGCGTCCATCTCAACGTGGTAACGGGACTTCTCTTGCTTGACCAGTTCTTCCACCTCAGATTGGGGCAGATTGACCATCGCCTGCGAAACCTTTTCAGGTTCGATCGGCCAGCAGACCGGGCCGACGAACTGGCGCAGGCTCAACTGATCGACCATCAGATCGGTCATCCCCTCGAAGGCATGCCCGGCAATGGCGATTCGGGCACTCTTCAGGCGGCGCATGACCCCGGCAATCTCGATGTATTGGGCCAGTTTTGCCTGACCGGCTTCATCCTCAAGGCGGGAAGTGACCATCCAGAACGGGCGGCCAATGCGCTGCAGGGCAGAGGTCATTTCAGGAACCCCGCACATGCCCGAGTTGATCATGATCAGATCGAAATCAGCGTCTTCGGGCAGAAATTCGATCTGCTGGGTATTCCAGACCAGTACGGGAGTGGTGGTATTCAAAAAGCAGCGGGTGGGGACGATGCCTTTGGTGTAGGCAATTTCAACGGCTACGATCAAATCTACTCCGGCGGCATTGAACATTAAGGCGGCTTCTTCCGCCTGCTCCTCGGTTTCGACCAGTTTGGGACAAACGGTATCCGCAAATTTGGCGATCACACTGCCAATGTGATCGGCAGATTTTTGGGCCATAGGTCGAACGTGAGCAGTCTTGTTGTAATCGTCCTCCAGTAATGCCATTACCAGTACGCCAACTTTTGGTCTCATGATTTAGTGCTCCTTTCTCTTAAGCTTTCGAGTAATTTCTCTTGAAATAGTCGAACAAAGTTTTATCCAGGTCGCAGTACCGCTGGTAAGCACGCTCGTATACCGCTACATCCTTTCCCGGCTGGATCGAATGTTTGATACGCACCATCGAGTGCACCCCTTCCGCGATGGACTGAAATACGCCACAGGCCACTCCGGCCAGAATGGCATCGCCTACCATACCCGTGTCTTCATTTTCGAGCAGAACCAGCGGCCGATTACATACGTCGGCTTTGATCTGATTCCAGAGGGTGCCGCGGGAACCCCCGCCGGTACTGCGAACTTCACTGATCTTGACCCCGGACTTCTCGATCAATTCGAGGTTTCGCCGCAGCATGAAGGCCACGCCTTCTTGAATGGCACGGACGAAGTGACCGCGGGTATGATGCAGGGTGAAGCCACAGAAAACGCCGCGAGCATCGGGGTTACTTTCAGGGCTGAAGGCGCCCATCAAATGGGGCAGCAAGAGCAAACCATCGCTGCCGGCGGGAACTTCTTGGGCGAGCTGGTTGAGAAGGTCGTAGACGTTTTTCCCTTCCTTCTCTGCTGTTTCGGTTTCCGCTTCGCCAAATTGATCTTTGAACCACTTGTAGGTCATCCCGGCAGTAGGGCATACGGGGACAAAGAGATACTCCCCGGGTACACTGTGTTCATAGACCGGGGTGCGGCAGGTCTTGTCGATCATTGGATCTTCAATGCTGGCCTGAATGGCCAGCGCGGCGCCGGTGGTTTCTGAAACTATACCGGTCCCAATGTTGCCGGCCCCGATGGCCCCCACGGATTGGTCCATGCCTCCGCAGACCACCCGGGTTTGGGGGGTAAGCCCCAATTCGCTGGCAGCTTTTGCGGTCAAAGTCCCTGCCACCGAGCCGGGCTGCAGAAGGGTTGCCAACTGATCTACAGTAATCCCCGCTGCACTCAGTGCTTTTGGCCACCAGCCATGCTGGATAATATCGTAGAAGAGAGTAGTGCAGCTGATCGATCCATCGGTGACGAAATTCCCGGTCATCTGGTAGATCAGGTAATCCTGAACGAGCAAGATCTTGTCGATTTTTTCGAAGGTTTCTGGCTCGTTTTCTTTGATCCAGAGCACTTTGCAGGCCGTCCAGGTGGGGACAATATCAGGAATGCCCGTGTGGGCGTAAACCTCTGGCTCCAGCTTTTGTTTGAGGGATTCAGCCTGGTTGACTGCACGGTTATCCAACCAGACCAGCGCCTTGCGCAGCGGCTGACCGTTTTTGTCCAGCACAATTGTAGTCTCCCCCTGGCTGGAGACTGAAAGCCCGACCACCGCTGATGGGTTTACCTGGGATTGTTCCAGTACCGAGCGAATAGTATGGCAAGCAGCCTGCCAGTAGGTAAGGGGCTCCAACTCTGCTTCATCAGCAGAGTTGGAGATCAGACGGTATTCTTGCAAGTCAGATGCCAGACAGCGGCCATCCGGTTGGAAAAGGCCTGCTTTAACCGAAGTCGTACCGACATCCAGAGAGAGAAGGAACGCCATTTTAGTCAAGTCCGTATTGTTTGGCTACCGTATCTGGAGCTTTGTGCAGTTTGACCACTTCCTTAAGGGCATCGAGTAATTTTTCTGGGCTCTTTGCCTGCAATACGTTGCGCCCGAAGACGATACCGCGAGCACCTGCCTCCATGGCGTCGGCGGCCAGGCGTAAAGCATCGATTTCTCTGGGGGTCTTTTTAGCGCCCAGGGCCAGTACCGGGACGGGGCAGGCTTTCGTGACCTCGCTGAACTGCGGACCGGTGTAAAAGGTTTTTACCAGATCGGCCCCTAATTCAGCCGCCATACGGCAGCCAATGAAGACGCTCTGCTGCAGATCGGCAGGTTTTTTGTCGTCACCGCCAGTAGGGTAGACTTCGCCGATCATGGGGATACCCAGAACCTTTTTCTCTTCGACGCATTTGGCGAAAATCTCGACGTTATGGGCGTCTTCGAATTCATCCGGGTTCTGCATGGTCAAACTGCCAATGACCAGATCAGCTCCCTCGCGAACGGCACCGGCCACGTCTGTCATCCAGACGCTGTGTGAATGCTTGTAATTCCACTGGGCGGCATAATTGGAACCCCAGTTCAAGCGGATGATGAGGCGCGGAGATTCCCGTTTGTAGAAAACTTCCTGACAATGAGCCGGCATTCCTGGCCCCATCAAGATGCCATCTGCACCCGCGATCGAATGAATTGCTTCCGGTAAATTGATCATGCCGGGAAGCGGTCCAAAATACAGACCGTGGTCGACAGCGACAATGACGATATTTTCACTTCCGGCAAAAAGCCTCTCTAAACGAATTGATTCACCTGTTGTTGCCATGACGTACTCCTTAACTTTTTGAGATAGATAAAAAGCGAATGAAAACGCTTTGAAAACACGAACTGCACTCCACTTTTCTTTTGGGGATGGAGAGAGTACTCTCTCCATCCCTGAAGAAGAAAACTTATTGCTTATTGCGCGATGGTTGCCCAGCCATCAGCGATGTCAGTACCGGCTTTATCCAGCGCTACGTAATCTTTCGGGAAACTGACAGATTTGTAGGCGTCAGCGGAGGGGAACTTTGCCTGCAGATCATCCGGCAGGCTCACATCAGAGCGAATGGGATGAACGAAGCCCTGTGCGTAGGCCAATTGACCGGCGTCAGAGTATTCGTATTCCATCAGCAGTTTAGCGGCATTCGCATGAGGTGCCCCAGCAGTAATGAACTGGATGTACAGCCCGGCAACAGTACCATCAGAGGGAATGACCACCTGCAGGTTCATGTTGGGGTTCTGATCTTTGTTGCTCAGCGCATCGAAATCCCATTGGATAGTGATGGGGCATTCACCCTTGGAAATATTGGCAGAAGAGGGCGAAACACCGTTGAGGATCTTGCCGTCGATCATTTTCTTGAAGAAATCGATACCGGGCTGGATGTTACTTTCACTGCCACCATGCGCGTAGGCAGCGGCGAGGACGATCATCTGGGCAGTTGCGGAAGAACGCGGATCCTTCATGCAAACAGTACCCTTGTACTCGTCTTTCAAGAGATCTTCCCAGGTTTGGGGAACGTCTGTGACTTTGTCGGCATTGACGAGGAAGCTCATAACGCCGTAATAAGCGGCAGACCAGCGACCTTCCGGATCTTTGGCGTAGTCAGGGATGTCTTCCCAGTGAGAATTCTTGTAGGGCTGAGAAAGCTGTTCATCTTCCACAAGTTTGGCGAAGGCTAACCCCAGGTCAGTCGTGTCTGCGACTGGGGACGAGGC
>JAAZOQ010000011.1 GCA_012797695.1 Anaerolineaceae bacterium
AGGCCCTCGAATCAATCGAGACCGACCGCGACTGAGATTTCAGCAGTCTTTACTGGTAAGCAAAATCCCCTCTTCATCTAGAAGAGGGGATTATTTCATTCATGATCCGGCCTGTTCAATCCCCCACGTTGAGGGTTTGAAAAAATGAGGCCATGCAATTCAAGGTAGGCAAGAAGGCATCCGGCGAAGTGGAATTCAGCTTCTGCACCATGGCGACGTAATACGCTTCCATATCCGTCGAAAAACTGGGGGAGTTGATATCCTGCGGAACCGGAATGCCATCCGCCGGGACGGTAAAGTCGTTGTAGGTCGGCTGCAGATAAGCCGCGTTAACCGGCAAAATAACTGACACCCAGTATTTATTGTCACTGGTCAACCCCTGAAAAGTGTAGAAAAGATCGTGATTATTGACGGGGGCATAGTACTGGGCATACTCGGTCAAAAAGCCAATTCCCTTGCCATTCTGGAAGTTGATGTAGCTGATCTGCGCCCGAAAGACCTGGGCCGCATTGGCGATGGGCAGCAGCGGAATGCTGTGTGCAAAGCTCGTCGGCTGATCGGCCAGGATCGACTGCATTTCCGCCACGGTATCACTCAGGTTGGGGGCCAGCTCCACGAAGCGCTGCACCGGGTATACCTGTACCAGCGGTTCCCAGAACGTCCCGGCCAGCGGATAGCCGGTCAGCGTGATCTTGCGGTATTCCGGGTTGGCCATGAAAACAGGGCCGTCATCACCCGGGTTCGATTCGGGGATGATCACCCCATTGGCATCCGCCGCCAGGCAGGGCGGGATCACCATGTACACCCCCCCCAGATTCCTGGCGTTGCCCTCGGGGGTTAAGGTCGGCAGCGGCTGGGGAGCCACGGTAGCCTCAGGCGTGGCGGTCACCACGATCACCTGAGCCGTAGCCTCCACGGGGGTCGCCGTTGGATTCGCATTGAAAGTAATCGAGAAAGGAAGGTTACACGCAACCAGAAGAATTGCCACAAGAACAAGGATCATCCACTTTTTCATGGGGGCCTCCGCGAAAATAATCGAAAAACTCCCTTTCATCATAACTGAAAGGGAGGAAAATATCTACTTGAATGAGTGGATCAACTTTCGCTTTGCCCGGCCCAGGGATAGATCTCTTTTCCCCGCGCTGCCTCGCGAATCGTCGGATCGTCTGAATAAAAGCCGCGCCGCTCCGGCGGGATCAAAACGCTGATGTTGCGCATGATCTCATTGCCGACCTCATCCATCTCTTCGCGGGTCGGGCGCGAACCCTTGAACCCGGTGAAGGGACCGAAAGGTTTGCCAAACCGGAGATTCACGTTCACGCGTTCTCCGCGCTGAATTTTGCCGACGTACCCTACCAGCCCATCCAGCCCTACCGGCAGAATTTGGGCACCTGTGCGATAAGCCAGAAACGCCGTCCCCGGACGGGCCGGGCGCAGCACTGTGGCCCAACTGCCGCCTTCGGGGAAGATCGCCAGCACGCCCTTCTGCTTGAGCACCGATTCAGAAGATTGCAGCGTCTCGCGCGAGCCGGTCCCGCGGTAAGTCGGGATGACCCCAAAGAGCTTGGAGATCCAGCCAACTGCTTTGGGTGCGTTGGGGGTTTGTGCCCCACCGACGAATTCCAGCGGCCACGGCGTGGCATAGATCAAGGCCAGCGGGTCCAGAAAATGGAAATGATTGCCGACCACCAGTAAAGGTCCGCCCCTGGGGATATTCTCTGTTCCCTCTACGCTAAAATTTGCCGTTAATCGAAAAATTGTCGCAATGCCATTCTTAAGAACGTGGCGAATGACGCGGCGACGGGGGTAACGAATTTCTTTTGCCATACGCCCATTATATCTTGCTCAACAAAAATTGCAATTCATTCTCCACTTTTCTCCACATTTAACTTTGTGAGAGTTTGTTCTGCTTCACGGCGCAGCGATTCCCGTACCTGACTTCTCTTTTTCAACCCTTTCTTCAGGTCCGCCAGCGCCTTTTCTTTCTTGCCATACTCAGCGTAAAGCAATCCCCGCCGGCAGTACACGCTCTCTTTCTGCGGGACCTTTTCCAGCAAGGCAGTCTCGTCTGCGATGGCGGCCGGCAGATTCCCCTGCCTCTCATAGGCCAGGGAACGGTTCGTCAGCCCCTGTATCTCATTCCCCAGTTCGATCACTCGGGTGGCATCCGCAACCGCCAGCGAATACTCTCCCTTCTGCGAATTAACCACACTGCGCAGATTGTAACCATTCGGCTCCTCAGGTGCCAGCTGGATCAATCGGCTCAAATCTTCAATCGCCTGGTCGAACTGCTGAAGCGACAGATACGCCAGACTGCGGTTATACAAGGCCAGTTGATCCTCGGGGTTCCTTTTTAACACCACAGCGTAATCTTTGAGCGCCAGTTCTGGCCTTCCGCTGTCATTATAAGCATTCCCCCGCAGAAAGTAAGCTTCCTCGTTTTCAGGGTCTATTTCAATTGCTTTCGAAAAACTCTGGATGGCTTTCTCGAAATCACCGTGGAGAACCTGATCTTTGCCGACGAAATAGAAGCGTTGTGACGGACTGGCAAACAGTCGTTTGAACATTGATCCCTCCTTTGAATTTACTGCTTTTGATCGATCTTGATTTTGATGCTTCGCCCAGATCTGATAGGCGGCTGTTTGCGAGAAGCTTAATGTGATCATATAAGATAATATCGCGATCGGCAATGTGATGAGAACATAGTCTTGGATCTTGCCTGGGTGATAGACATCATAAATATACAGTCCAATAGACATTGCCATTGTCAGAAGAAGAAGTATCGGGACGTAGTATTTTTCTATAAATGTTTGGGGAGCGAGCAATCTATTGTGTATTTTTTTAGCAAGCGGCTCGTTGATGATGGGCAAAACCCAGACCAGTACGAAGAAATATACCAGCAGGGGTATCCAGACCCAGAGTTGAATTTTGACTCCCAGACCGACAAGACTCATGTGTAAATGGTGGAGGGTGCCTGCCAGTAATATCAGCACATTGATATTCAGAATGACTATAAACGAAGCTAATAAATTTGGACTTGTTTTCTGCCAGAAGAAACAAATGCCAATCATTCCAGACAGCAGCCAGACGCAGATCAACAAGGCGAGACTTGGGTTTGTTAAATTTGGAATACAGAGGGATAATGTTCCTACAGACCCAAATAGAAGTGTGCCAAGTATAGACATGCCAAGTCTTTTAACAATGTTCTCTTTTTTCATTCGTCCCTTTTTCTTTTTAACCACCCTGGCTATTCAAAAAACGCCCCTGCTGCATCGGGCTTAAAGGCCCGGCCTACACCTTTGTGTTTCTCTGGATTCACTGAAGAGGAGCAGCATCAAAACTGTTTCTATGCAGGTCCCTCAGACGGCTGAAATGAATACGTTCTTTTGGAATAGCTGCGTTTCTTCCCCCGCAATGTTGAGTGTCTTCCCCGCAAAATCTTTGGCTATCTTACCCCCAAATTGACGATCCGACAAATGTTCTGATTGATCTCAAAAATCAAAAAGCCTCCTCTAAGATTCAGAGGAGGCAAAAGAACGTGCGACGAAAGGATCGATTAGATCCAGTGCAGGATGGCAGCGAAAACGAGAATGGCCGCGGCATCGATGCCCCAGACCGCCGCCAAAAAGCGCTTCTGCACTTTGGGCTGCCAGTCATAGCAGAAGAAAGCCGCCAGGAAGAAGGGAATGTAGACGGTGATGAACACCGGGATGGCACCCCACCAGGTGTATACCCAGTGGAAGGCCGGCGTTTTGGCCAGGAAAATCTCAAAAATGGAGAAGCCAGCAGCGTTGACGATGGCGTAGAAAACGCGGTTGTTGATGCCCAGGATCTTCTTCTTGGGGTCCTCAGGCAGGAACTTCGACATGATCAGGCCAGCCACCGAGAACATCAGGCTCAACTCGACCCCGACACCGATGAGCAGCAAGAAAGCCGTCCCGGTGGGGACCGTCCACAGGGCGTGCCCGCTGAAATGCTGGATCAGTCCATTCAGGATCTCGTAGAACCAGTGCACCCCATACAATGCCAGCCCGGCAGCAATCCCTTTGTAATTTTTCTTGGTGAATTCATTGGCGTAGATATACACCACCACAGCAAACATGAAGATCACGTACCACTGGAAATTCGCACCGCTGCGCAGAATTCCCAAAGCCTGTTGGGTCAGTTCGGGTTGATTCATAGAACCTCCGTCAGAATTAAGATAAGAACTTCCCCTGCATTGTAGCATCATGCAAGAAAAAAAACTGTATTTTTGCCCTTCCAATTGATTCAGTTTCGTTTACAATCAACCATTATGAAAGCACGCCTCCTTCGCCCCATTGTTGCCCTCATTCTCGTCATCCCTCTTTTCTTTACCGGTCTGCCGGTGCATCCCGTTGCCGCTCAATCAGGCGGGGTGTACTATATCGTGCAGGATAACGATTCGTTGACCAGCATCAGCCAGAATTTCCACACCACCCCGGCGCGGATCGCTCTGGCCAACTACATCACCGACGTCAACTTTCTGGCCCCAGGGACGCGCCTCTACATCCCGGGGTTCGATGACCTCTCCGGGCTGCTTACCCAGACCACGGTGGCGGTGGGAGAAACTCCACTCAGCCTGATGCGCCAGAGCCATTCCGACCCATCGGCTTTTTACCGCCTCAATTTTCTGACCAACCCGGATGCGATTGCCGTGGGATATAAGCTGTATACCCTCACCTCGGAATCCCCCCGCACCGACGTACGCGTTCCGGTCAGCAGCGGCCAGACTGCCCTCGAGCTTTCCGTCGCAAACGGCGTCAACCCCTGGACGACGCTGGTGGCCAACACCCTGTCTGGCGCGTGGGACGTTCTGCCCAATGACATTCTTTACCTGCCCTCTTCGGCCAGTCAGGCTGCGGAGCAGGTTTTGCCCGGCGTCACCGATCTGTCGATCAACACCCTGCAGCAAGGCAAAACGGCCATATTCAGCGCTCAGGTCAGCAGCGACGTACAGTTGAGCGGCAGCCTCGACGGCTATACGCTTAACCTCTATCCCCAATCTGACGGTTCGACGCTGGCCCTGCAGGGCATCCCGCGCATGACCGTCCCCGGCCCGGTCAGTCTGGTCTTGACCGTTACCCAGGCCGATGGCAGCACCTATTCTTTCCAGCAAAATCTGCTCGTCAAGAAGGTCGATTACGGCTACGACGCTCCCCTGACCGTGCCCAGTGAAACCGTGGACCCGGCCATTACCGGCCCGGAAGACGATTTCCTCTTCAAGACTGTTGCCCCCGCAACGGCCACCCAGATGTGGAACGGCATCTTCACCCCGCCGGTGGTCAACCCCAACTGCCGCCCGGATACCTTTGGCAAGCTGCGCTCCTTCAACGGCAGCGACTACAGCTACTTCCATTCCGGCATCGATTTCTGCGGCGGCGTCGGCGATAAGATCTTTGCCGTAGCCGATGGCGTGGTCGTGTATACCGGCCAGCTCGACGTGCGCGGCGGCACTACTATTATCGACCACGGCCACGGCGTCTATTCCGGCTACTACCACCAGTCCGAGATCGACGTCAAACAGGGCGATACCGTCAAGGCCGGCCAGCAGATCGGTCTGATCGGGGCCACCGGTCGTGTCACCGGCCCGCACCTGCATCTCGACGTGATCGTCGGCGATGTTCAGGTAGACCCCGACGAATGGCTGTCGGGAGCGATGCCCTGAAATACTCTCCCTCTTTTCGATAAGTAACAAACCGGCCTGCATGCGCAGGCCGGTTTTCTTTTCTCGTTTTTCGCTTAGAAGAGCTTCAACTCTGCCAGTGTGCCGTGGTAGAGTTCCCAGTCCTCGCGCAGATGGGCCTCTGCCCCAGGCGGCAGTTCGCGCCTGGCCCCCAGAGTTTCCAGCTCAATGAAGGCATCGTGCACGTAGCATTGCACGTTACTGTTGTAGTCACCGTAGCTCTCGGGAGATTCCACACTGAAGCGCTTCACCAGGGTATAGCCCTCCGCGAACTCGATAGCGCTCCAGCCCAACGGATCGTGGGCACCGATCTTCAGCGCGGGCTCGCCGGCCTTCCCTTCCACCACGTAGCGGGTATGCTCCAGGTGCAAACGCGGATCATCGAGGCGAGTATACGACCACAGCACCAGGTTGCGGTTGGGCAGCAGTGGATCGGTCGCCGCGGTCACCTGTGCCTGCGGGATCACCACCCGGCCGCCCAGGCGAAACTGGGTGATCGCCCAGGGAATGACCGTCATGCTCTTCTCGCCCAGATTCTGGATCGAATGCAGCAGGCTCATCTGCGGCGCGTCGGTTGCCAGTTGAATTTCAATGCGGCGGGTATAATGCACATCCGGCGAGCGGTCCTCGCGGCTGAGGATCACCCCATTGCCGGTAGGCTCGACTTCCACGCCATCAACATCCGGGATATAGGTGATCGCCGGCACTTCCGGGCCCGCCCACAAACGATGCCCGCCCAGCGGATAGCAATCC
>JAAZOQ010000096.1 GCA_012797695.1 Anaerolineaceae bacterium
CGGGTAAATGCACTGCAGTACATTTTCATCCCTGAATACGAAGATACGGTGTCTTTCATCGTCAGCTCACTCGAAGAACGTGATCGAGAAGAAACTTTTCGCCTGAAATTGCTCAAACGTAACATGGAGAAAAGCGAAGAAGAACGCCGGCTCGAGAAGTCACAAGAAATTTCCGCTTGAAAATCATCTTTCTCAACATAAATAAGTCCGCGAAAGCGGGCTTATTTTTTTAAAGAAAATTGAGAAAGTCGCACAGTCAGGAATCACTATTTTCGCTTCCTCTATCCATCCACAACAAAACAGCTTGCGCAAAAGGAGCAGGCAAAATGTCTCTTTTTGTTACTTTTTTGGATCAGCTTCATCAAATAAAGTGAAACAATAAAGGAGAAAAAAATGAAAACCAATGAATCAAGTATTGATCGCTTTTTACGTGTCATTGTTGGCCTCGTGCTGATCGTTCTCTATTTCACCGGAGTACTCTCTGGAACTCTGGGCATCGTTCTGCTGGTAGTGGGAGCCATTGCTCTGTTGACCGGGGTCATCGGCTTCTGCCCACTGTATGCTCTTCTCAAGGTTTCCACCAAGAAAAGCTAATTCCATTATTCTCCCCCACACTCATTCAGGGTTCCCCTGCCCTGAATGAGTTTCTCTATTTCCAAAGGATCCCATGAAAGCTTACAAATTCGAAAGTCTGGTCGCCCACAACCAAAAACCTTTAGTGGTAGATCTCTGGGCCCCGTGGTGTAAACCTTGCCGAGCAATGGAACCTGGCTTCAATGAAGTCTCTGCGAAATATCAAGGGAAAGTAGATATCGTCAGGATCAATGCAGATGAATCCCCAGAAGTGCTCCGCCATCTGGGAGTCATGAGCATTCCCACTATGGTAGGGTTTGCCAGCGGAAAAGAGATTTTGCGCCGCACCGGGTTTCAAAGCACCAATGCCATTGACACCTTCTTTGAAGCGACTCTGAACCAAAAGAAGCCGGCCATCATGCCCATCGCGCCCGTAGACCGTCTGCTGCGCGTTCTGATCGGCATTGCTTTACTCCTGACCGGATGGTTTACCGGGAAAACGATCTGGTTAATGGTACTTGGAGGCCTGGTAATCTTTTCGGCCTTTTATGACCGTTGCCCCATCATCAAAGCCATCACTGAAAAATTCCGTTCCCATAAAAAAGAACCTGCTTCCGAAAATGAATAACAAAAAAGGCTTGCAATTTTTTAGATTGCAAGCCTTTTTATTTTACTGGGATCTTAGTTGCACAACTCAAAAGCCGGCAAGTGATAATTCAGTGAAGCACTCTGCAATGCGGTGAAAACCTGAACGAGATCACTGTGAGCGGAAACGATGGGCAGCAGATCATCATACAAAGCTGCATCAGCAATTTCGGCATCCACGCCTGCCTGGCAGGCACCCTGCAAAGTAGCGAAAGAAGTTTCAGCAGTCAAACCAGGGTTTTCGGGCACCGCTACCCCATATTTGGTCGCCTGACGCACCAGAGCATTGACGTGCTGCTGTTCAGCCAGAACGATCTGATCGAATGGGTACACATCGCCATATTGATCGATTACGGTCTGATACAGATTCAGCGCACCATATTCTTCAAGAATCGCATTCTGCAGCGCCGTTGATTCCTCGCTGGTGAGGGGAGTTACGGCATATCCATAGCCGCTGTACCCGCTCATGCCCATCCCACGATAACCCGTGGTGCCGGTGACACCAGTACCGATCCCGGTGCCAGTACCGGTACCAAAGCCATTCGGGTTACCCTGACGCTCAATTGTCTGTGCTGAAACCTGCGTGGTGCCAAATGCCAGTGCCGCAGCAACAGCCAAAGCTACAAAGAGGAAAGCAGTACCAACTAACAGTAATTTTTTGTTTTTCATTTTTTATCTCCATAATTGTTCATTCTTTTGATCTTTTCTTAGTTTACGTAAAGGTTATGAAGCAATTCAGAAGAGAAAATGAACAAATTATGAAGATAATTTCGACAGTTGTGATCAATTCCCAGTGACGACCGGGTTCCCTTCTGCGATCCACTCATTGATTCCACCCGACATACTGGTAACCTGAGTAAATCCGGCCTGAAGCAAAATATCCCGGCCTTGAGCGCTCCGATGCCCTGTCCGACACATGACCACAATGGGCGTATCTTGGGGCAGTTCGCTCAAACGACCAGAGAGATCACCCAGGGGAATCAGAGTAGCGCCCTGCACATGCCCGGCAACCCATTCACTTTGCTCACGTACGTCCAAAAGAAAAGCCCCATTGGCCACCATCGTTTGCGCCTCTTTCACGCTCACTTCGGATGGCAAAGACTGTGAATTTGCTCCCGGGTTGGAAACTACTAAAATAACCACCAGGGCCACGACCACTACACCAGCAATCCATACCCAAATCGGTACCTTGTTTTTCTTTCGTTTCGTTGTTTTGGTATTTTTCGCCATGACTAGATTTCCTTTCCTCTATGTAGATGTAATTGCTTACCAAAAGAAACAGGCTTGATTAAACCCCTATTAGTTTCCCTTCACAAGATATTCAAAGAAATTCACTATAATAAAGGCATGAATAGTGAAGCAGACACGCATGTATTGATCGTCGATGACGAGCCTCAAATCGTTAAAGTTTTGGAAGGGTATCTTTCCAAGGCTGGCTACAGAGTTCACAAAGCCTACAACGGCAATGAAGCTTATGATCTCTTTCTTAACCAGAAGATAGATTTCATCATTCTGGATCTGAATCTGCCTGGGATCGATGGCATCGAATTGTGCCGCATGATCCGTCGCGAAAGCGACGTCCCCATCATGATGCTTACTGCTCGAGTAGAAGAAACCGACCGTTTGATTGGGCTGGAATTAGGCGCGGATGACTACGTCGTCAAACCCTTCAGTCCACGAGAAGTAGTTGCCCGTGTGCGCACAATTCTGCGCCGGGCACAACCCACTTCACCAGCGGAAGATACCCTGATCGTAGGGCCCTTCTTCATCGACACCGCCAAACATCTGGCTAAAGTCAACGATGAAATACTTAATTTAACCCCTACAGAATTTGCAATTCTGGTCTTTTTTGTCAAGCAGCCGCAAAGGGTCTATTCACGCCTACAAATTATGGAAGCCGCTCAGGGGGATGCGTTCGAGGGATATGAAAGAACCATCGACGCTCACATCAAAAATCTTCGCCAAAAAATCGAACCCAACCCCAAGCAGCCGGAATATATTCAAACCGTTTTCGGCGTGGGATACAAATTAAACTGCTGATATACCTATGAAATCAAGCTTGATCTTCAAATTCTTAGGTGCGTTTTTATTGGTCATCGCAATCAGTACTTCACTGATTGCATTGCTCATTTCGAGCTCAACAGAAAAAGCTTTTACCCTCTATACCACCAAAAATGACAAACTCATTGCTGAGCAATTGGCCCCTCAACTGGCCCAGTTTTATCAGGAGAACAACAGTTGGCAAGGGATTGCTGAATACATAAACAGCAGTACCCTCTATTCGAATCTGGAATCCGGCGGTTTTGGCAAATTGATGGGACAAATGCACGGCAATAACGGTCCTACCACGAGCGATTCACAGGATTTCAACCAGAGACTGATCCTGGCAAATGCAGACGGAGTGGTTCTTTATGACAACCAATCCACTATGACCAACCAAACGTTGAAGGAAA
>JAAZOQ010000097.1 GCA_012797695.1 Anaerolineaceae bacterium
CCCGTCTTTTGTGCTTTCGTCTTCTTCTTCATCAGTGGAAGCAACATTTTCAAGGACTTCTGGACGCAGGGAGAAAATTTCTTCAAGAGATTGTTCTTCTTCCGGCTCGGACGCAGGCTCTTCAGTTGTTTCTTCAGCCGGTTTGACTTCTTCCTCTGCCGGTGTGCTTTCTTCGACGACAGCCTCGGCGACCTCTTCAGTCACTGGTTCTTCAGCGACTGGCTCGGCGGCCTGGGTTTCCGCTTCAACCGGGGCAGCTGTGGCAGCTTCGGTTTCTGCTTTTGCCTGTTCTTCAAGTTCAGTCATCAGGTTGTTGATGGAATCCATTGATTTCGGCCCGATGCCCTGTAAGCGCAGAATGTTGTCGGAATCGACTTTCATCTGAATGGCCAGATCGCCTACGGTAGCAAAACCAGCTTCTTGCAGAGTATAAGCGGCGAACTCAGGCAGGCTGCTATCCAGAATGTTGGTCTCGAAGGCCTTAGTGGGAATGCCTTTCTTGAGTTCAGCAAAGCGGTCTTCTTCGGCCTGTTTCTGTTCGGCGGTCTTGGCGGTAGCTTTCTTTTCGATCCGATCGACGAATTTGGCCATGAAGTCGTATTCTTCAGGGGTCAGTGGCTTGCCTTCACCCTTGCGGGCCAGTAAATCTTCCATCTTGGCTGCGCTTTCTTTCTCGGGTTCGACCATCGCACCCAGAGAAGGATCGTTCTGCAGCTTGTAAAGTGTATCGGCAGCGGCCTCGGGCAGGCTTTTGATATCAATGCGCCAGCCAGTCAATTTGGCAGCCAGACGGGCATTTTGTCCGTCGCGGCCAATTGCCAGACTGAGTTGATCTTCAGGGACAACCACAGTGGCGGTTTTGCCGCCGCCGCTCTTCTGCTCGTTCAAGTAAACGCCATTGACGCGGGCCGGGCTGATGGCTTTGGCAATGAAGATAGCCGGGTCAGCGTTCCATTCGATGACGTCGATCTTTTCATCGTGTAATTCTTTGACGATGGCCTGGATACGTACCCCGCGGATACCCACGCAGGCGCCTACCGGGTCGATCCCTTGCTGGGTAGCCGAAACGGCCACTTTGGCGCGTTCCCCTGGTTCACGGGCAATGGAACGGATTTCCACGATGCCGTGGAAGATCTCAGGCACTTCGTTTTCGAGCAAGCGACGCAGGAAGTTGCGATGCGTACGCGAGAGGATGATCTGTGGCCCCCGTTGATTGTCTTTTACCTCAGAGACCAGTGCGCGGACACGTTCATGAATGTGGAAGCGTTCGCCGTTGATCATTTCTTTGCGCGGCATGCTGGCTTCGGTTTTCATTTCGAGGCCAACGGTCAACCCGGTGGGACCTACTGCCTGAACGACGCCGCTGACGATCTCGCCCAGTTGCTTCTCATAATAAGAAAGCTGTGCCTGGCGTTCCGCATCGCGGATGCGCTGCTGGATGACCTGGCGGGCGGTTTGGGCAGCCACACGGCCAAAATCAGCCGGGGTAGCATCTACCATGACCAGATTGCCCAGTTCAGCTTCGGGGTCGTAACTCCGTGCTTCAGCCAGGGAAACTTCAGTGACGGGGTTCTCCACCTCTTCTACGACCTCTTTTTCGGCAAAAATGGTGATCTTGCCGGTCTCGAGGTCAATCGAGGCTTCCACTTTGCGGGCAACATCGGTTTTCACCGAGCGATTATAGGCTGAGATGATCGCCGATTCGAGAGCCTTAAGGATGATCTCCTTCGGGAGACCTTTTTCTTCGAGGACCTCATTGAATGCCAGGGTAAATTCGTTCTTCATTCCTTTTTTCTCCACCTGATTTCGAGGTAAACAGGGTACATAATAAGAAAAGTGGGGGATGCCCACTTTTCAGTAACGACAGCTTCAATTCTCAAACACTAGCATTTTATCATATTGTCAAGGTAGATGCAAGTTCTCAGAGAGCCGGTTTACCAATGGCCTCTTTAAGAGAGTGCTGCTGTTCTTCCGGGAAAACGGGTAATGCGCGGCGGACCAAGCGTGTCAGGTCATTGGAATGGCTTTGCCCCAGGGCTCGTTTGAGTAAGTAGACGGTCTCTTTGGGAGTGCGTCTGGCCAGGGCTTCGACGACGGTTTGTAAGGTAAAGAGAATACGCGCCTGGGGGTGGGGTAATTCCAGCGCGACCAGATCAAATACTTTGGGCAGGTCAGCAAAATCAGCATCTTCGATGAAGGGGAGCAAACTTTGCAGACCAAAGATCTGATCCTGGCTGTTATCACTTTCGAGCCAGGTCTGGATCACTGCCAGCCATTTTTGCGGTACTTGCCGACGCAGCGCTGAACTGCCGACATCGTGAGCATATTTGAGTAACTCGCGATCTTCGTTGGGGGTAGACCAGCGGTGTAATCGGTCAATGATTGCCTGACTGTATTCGACTGGGAGCTTCCCTAATAAATAAGCTGCCAGAAAACGCGGCTCGCGTTTTTCTTGATGCCAAAGCACATCAATCACATCCAGCGAGCTGAGCGGGTTTTCGGTGCACATTTTGCCCAATTCCAGCTCAAGCTGATGGGTGATCAGCGGGACGACGTTGTAGGCGGGCAGAGTCAGATCACGGCGGCCGGCGTCAGATTGGGTAAAGGTGCGGTCTGAATAGAATTCGTAGAGATCCGCCAGCGCCCTGGCAAAATCGTCCGCTGAGGCATAATGCTGGAGGAGTAAACGAATCTGGGTGTGCAGGCGGGAGAGTTCAACAGCGGGCATAGAATCAGAAGGCGAGGTTTCCCTCGCCTTTCCTCAGAGTTTATTTTAGTAGGCCTTGGCGAAGTAAACTTTTTCGCTGGCATCTTTGCCGCAGACGATGCACTTGCCCTGTCCGCCGGGCTGTTCCAACGGGATGCAGCGGGTGGTGGCTTTGGTGTCTTCCTTGACTTTCGCTTCGCAGGCTGGATCACCGCACCACCATGAATAAGCCCAGCCATTCTCAACCACCTGTTTCAATTCATTATAGTCGGCCGGGTCGTAGATGTGACTGTCGCGGAAATCGCGGGCACGGTCATACAGCGAAGCGTGCATCTCGGTGAGCAGTTCGGCAATGGCGCCGGGCAGGCTTTCTTGCGAGAGAATCTGCTTGCCTTCGCGGCCTGGAATGTCACGGCGGGCTACCATGATGCTGTTCTTTTCAACGTCTTTGGGCCCAATTTCGATACGGATGGGCACGCCGCGCAGTTCCCAATCGTTGAATTTGAAGCCAGGGGTAACTTCAGTGCGGTCATCGACCTTGATGCGGAAGTCGTGCAACTGCTGACTGATGTGTTCGACCACTGGCATGACGGTTTCGCGTTCTTTATCGTTCTTATAGATCGGCACGATCACAATCTGAATGGGAGCCAGCTTGGGAGGCAAGACCAGCCCCTGGTCGTCACCGTGGGTCATGATGATGGCTCCGATGAAGCGAGTGGAAACTCCCCACGAGGTCGTCCAGCAGTACTGCTGCTCGTTGTTGACATCCAGATACTGGATGTTGAAGGCTTTGGCAAAATTCTGCCCGAGGAAGTGCGAGGTACCGGCCTGCAGGGCCTTGGTGTCGCCCATCATGGCTTCGATCGAGAAGGAATTGATGGCACCGGCAAACTTTTCGGTGGCGCTTTTGCGGCCAGGGATCACGGGCACGGCAGCTTCATCCACGGCAAAGCGGGTGTAAACATCAAGCATACGCTTGGTCTCGGCCTGGGCTTCTTCGCTGGTGGCATGTGCGGTATGGCCTTCCTGCCAGTAGAATTCGAGGGTGCGCAAGAAGAGGCGGGTACGCATTTCCCAGCGGACCACGTTGCCCCATTGGTTGATGAGGACGGGCAGATCGCGATAAGATTTGATCCATTTCGAGTACATGTAACCGATAATGGTCTCGGAAGTAGGACGAACAACCAGTGGTTCTTCCAGCTCCGCGCCGCCGCCGATGGTGACCACGGCCAGTTCCGGGGAGAACCCTTCAACGTGCTCTTTCTCTTTTTCGAGGAAGGATTTGGGAATCAGCAACGGGAAAGCCGCATTCTGGTGGCCGGTGGCCTTGAAACGGCGATCGAGGGAGGCCTGGATGTTTTCCCAGAGGGCCCAGCCGTAGGGACGGACGACCATACAGCCGCGTACTGGTGCATAATCGGCCAGTTCAGCTTTCTGGATTAACTGGTTATACCATTCGGAATAATTTTCACTGCGGGTAGGAAGTTTATCATTGCTCATGGGCGTCTCACTTATTGGATGATTTCATTATCTGAAGAAGATTTTTCTTGTGTTCAGTCTTCTTCTTTGATTCTTAGAAAAATGATAAATGTATTTTACCAGCCTGCGCGGATTCCAATGAGAGGTTTCCGCAATTTTGTTTTACTTTTTCGATCAGATTTATTGGCCCTGAGAGGGGTTATCCCAGGTGCGGCGATAGTTCTTAGCCAATTTGTGCAGGATGGCCTGCTCCAGGTCGATCTGCTCCACACTGGCAAGCTGCAGCAAATACAGGGCAACATCCGCCAGTTCCTCGGCCAGAGCGGAGGGGTCAGCGGTCTCATCGCGCCACTGAAAGTGTTCCAGCACTTCCGCTGCCTCCAGATTCAACGAGATAGCCAGATTACGCGGGGTTTGCTGACGCGGACTTTGAGGATCATACCAGCCTTTGCTCTGTACAAAATCGTTCATCGCGGCGGTCAGTTCATTTAGATTCATGCCGGACCAGCCTTGAGCGAATCGATCACTTCCAGAGCTTTGCGGGCGGAAATAACCTGTTCGGGGTGCCAGCCGGGTTCCGAGACCATTTTCAGCAGATGGGTATACACGGTGCGCTGGCTGTCGGCATCTAGAAGAGAGTAAGCACGGATGATCTGTGCCTCTTCACGCGAGAGCAATCCGTCCCAGGTTTTTTCGAGAAAGGCTTCAATCTTGTTCATTGGATACATCCTGTAAATAAAGATTACCAGAGAGAGAAAACTCAGTCAAGCCGGGAAAAGAAAAGGCTGGGAAGGATTCCTTCCCAGCCTGGAGACTTCTGATGGAAGATTACTCTTCCTTCTTGGCTTCCTGCTCTTTGGCACGGGCATCAATGATGGGTTGGGCAATGTGGGCCGGCACAACTTCGGTATGATCGAATTCCATACTGAAGAAACCACGGCCGCCGGTGATGGAGCGCAGGCTGGTGGTGTAACGCAGCATCTCTGCCAGCGGAACGTGAGCTGTGACCACACTGTTGCCGTGTTCCGTTTCCATACCCTGAATGCGGGCACGGCGAGTGTTGAGATCACCCATGACATCACCCATGTTGGCTTCGGGGACTGTGATTTTGACAAGCATGATCGGTTCGCGCAGTACCGGGTTGGCATCGCGTACAGCCAGTTTGAAGGCTTCACGGCCGGCAACCTCGAACGCGACTGGTTTGGAATCCACGGGGTGTTCCTTGCCATCGAAGACAGAGACGTGCACCCCAGATACCGGGTAACCAGCGATAACGCCTTCTTTCATCACGGACTGGATGCCTTTGAGGATCGAGCTTGAGTAAGACTGAGACACTGCTCCACCGAACACATCCCAGGTGTAATCGAAATCTTTATCGGTGATGGGATTGATCTTGAGGTGGACTTCACCGAACTGGCCAGAGCCGCCGGATTGTTTCTTATGCCGGTACATGGCGGTAGCGGGTTTGGTGATGGTCTCTTGATAAGGGACCTTGGGCTCGGTGATGATGATCCCAACCTGGAACTTGGTTTCGGCGCGGCGGATGGCAACGTCGATATGCTGATCACCCATACCCTGCAGAATGGTCTGCAAGGTGGTGTTGTCATTGTAGTGGGTCAGGGTCATATCCTCTTCGCAGAGGCGGGCCAGGGTGGCAGAAATCTTGGTAGAGTCGGCCTGCGTTTTGGGGAATACCGCGACGCGATAGAGCGCGTTCGGGTAAGTCGGGATCGGCAGGGTTAGCGGGTGGTTCTTGTCGCACAGCGTGTTGGTAGTGGAGGTTTCGGTCAGCTTGGGAACCACGCAGATATCGCCGGCGTGGATGGTCTTAACCGAGATACTCTCTTTGCCGCGAGGAATGTTCACGGAACCCAGACGTTCTTCAATCCCTTTAGTCTGGTTCCAGACGCGCACGTCTGCGGAAATCGTCCCGGAGTAGATGCGGAAGAAGGTCTGCTTGCCGACAAATGGGTCAGCCGTGGTTTTCCAGACGTAAATGGCCAGCGGGCCGTCATCTTTGGCAGTAATTTCTTCTTTGCCAGCTTTGCCTTCTGCTGTAACTGTGGGAATATCTTTGGGAGAGGGCATCAAATCGACGCAGGCATCCAGAAAACGGGACAGGCCCATTTCAGAGACACCCGCAGAGACCAGCACCGGGATGAATCCACCGGAACGGACCACATTGGTCAGGCCACGGATGACTTCTTCTTCGCTCAGCTCGCCAGATTCGAGATATTTTTCAAGCAGGGAATCATCGCCTTCGGCAGCGGCCTCGACCAGTTTGGCGCGGGCGGCTTCGGCATCGTCTTTGAGTTCAGCCGGAATCTCGGCGGTGGTTTTGCCATCACCTTTATAGGCTTTCATGGTCAGCAGGTCGATCACGCCCTGAAAACTCTGTTTTTCACCCCAGGGAAGCTGAATGGGGATCAAGCGAATTTCGGAAAACTCCTCGACAGATTTCAGAGCTTTCTGAAAATTGGCGTTCTCGCGGTCCATCTTGTTGATCAAGAGGAAACGTGGCAAATGAAATTCTGTGCAGTAGTTCCAGGCAATTTCGGCGCCGACTTCCAGACCGTTGACGGCATCTACAACTACGACTGCGCCGTCTGCAACGCGTAAGGCTGAAATAACTTCGCCGATGAAATCAGTGAACCCTGGAGTATCCAGGAAATTGATCTTCGTATCCCGATATTCAACCGGAATCACGGAGGTGTAGAGTGAAATCGTCCTTCGGGCTTCCTCCTCATCAAAATCTGAGGCGGTTGTGCCGTCTTCAATCTTACCCATGCGGGTGGTTGCCCCGGAGAAATGGAGCATCGCCTCGCTGAGGATCGTCTTACCTGCGCCGGAGTGTGAGACCAACGCAATGTTGCGAATTTTTTCAGTCGAGTACTCTTTCATGAAAAAGGCCCTTCTCTACGCTAAGATGATTTCTTCTGGTAATTTTACGAGATACAGTCATTCTTGTCAAAGAATATTTTAATGAATCCGCCGCGTGCCAGTTTTGGGACGATAAGTAAGGAGAAATTCTCACCCGTGAATTTCTGGAATCCAGGCAAAGGGAAATGACTACCTCTCCCAAGACGAAAATCTTTAATGCTGAAGTCAAGCGCCGGTGCAAAGGTCGACGGTACAATAAACAGGGAACGATATTCATGAACGCAACGTCTAAAAAGTACTGGCTGGGATTCATGATCGCTGCTTTAAGCCTGCTGCTGCCGGCGCCGGCACGTTTGCATGTGTTCGCCGAAGGCCAGAATTCGTTGACTTCTGGAAAGGTAGCTCAGATTGTGGGCGCCACGAGTAGGGTCACTGAGATCGAGACGGCGGATTTTGATCAAGATGGGCAGAAAGAGTGTCTGGTGCTGAACCAGGCGCGCGGAGAAATCACCGATTGTCACGGGAAGGTACTGTGGAGCAGCCCGGACGATTGGCAGGTGCAGCAGATTCAGGTAGGGGATCTGAACCGGGATGGGCTGCCTGAAGCCGTGCTGCTGGTGTGGCGGCCGTTCCGACCCTGGCCCATCGATGCTTTTCTGCCGGCTGGAGGACGGATCGAGGAATTCCACGATCGTGACCAACGGAGCTGCCATGTCATTTTGATTGGATGGACGCATGGTGGCTATAATGAATTATGGGCAGGGTCAGCCTTGATCCAACCGGTTACGCAGCTCAGGCTGGTGGACCTGAATGGAGATGGTCAGCAAGAGATGGTGGCTCTGGAAGAGGATTACGACCATCCAGAACGGGGCGGATTCCTTACCGTCTGGCGCTGGAATGGATTTGGCTTTTCACTGGCGGGTCAAGATCGGCATCGATATTTTCAAGTTCAAGTGATACACAGTAACAGCCAGGAGTGGATTGTGGCACAAAATTAGGAGGAGAAATGAATAAAAAGATCGGGTTTTCTTTATTTGCGATTTTACTGATCAGCTCGCTGGTCTTAAGTTCCTGTAATTTTCCTTTGCTGCAGGCGAACCAGGGAAATTCAGGCTCAACTTCACCGGCCAGCACGGAGACTTCTGGTCTGGCGAACCAGCTCGGGACGGGGGTTTATGATTCTTCTTTTGCAGCTTATGAAGAACCCAGCGTTTCTCTGCCGGACAAATTCACCAGGGATTACACCCTGCCTCTGGACTTGACCCAGGTAGGCAATCTGAACGATTTTTCGCTGACAGATAGCCAACTGGCAGCTTTGAAGGCCAATGGCTTTGTGGTGGTACCTCCCTCGAATGATTCGAATCGCAATTACAACGAGTTTTATCAAGCCTACGAATCCATCCGCTATGAAGAAACCCCGCTTTTTGTTACCACCGATTCGGTGCTGCATGTGTACCATCTGGTCTTCGATAAAATGCTGCGTGATCTGGAGCGCGACAGCTTCATCCCGACTTTGAAGGAATTGACCTCTATCATGGTGGTCGCGACGGACAACCAGTATCAGCAATTAAAAGGAACCAGTCTGGAAGATGCGGCAGTACGCAACGTGGCTTTCTTCGGCGTGGCGGCTTCTTTGCTGGGCACCGGGGACTCGATCCCGGCGGAGGCACAAACTTATGTGGATGCTGAACTGGCTTTGATCAATGCCCATCAGGGTACAGATATCTCTCCTTTGTGGAACCAGGAGAATCAAGCTGCAGACATGAAACTGGTCGAGGATTATTCGCAGTATATTCCGCGCGGGCATTACACCCTGAGCCCCGAACTGGAGGCGTACTTCAAAGCCATGATGTGGTACGGCCGTCTGTCTTTCCGGCTGAAAGACACGCAGGAAACCGAACGTGCTCTTTTGCTGACCCAGGCAGTGCGGACTGCCTCCAGCAGCGAAGGCAATACGGCACTTGATCTCTGGCATACCATCTATGATCCGACCGTCTTTCTGGTGGGCAAAGCGGATGATCTGGGCATCGATGAGTACGGCAAGATCTCTGATGCCATCTATGGTACCAACCCGGCCGCGGTTGATTTTGGTGATGCGGCCAAATTGCAGCAATTTATCGACACGGCCCGCCAACTGCCGGCCCCACAGGTGAATTCGATGTGGGTGTATATCTGGCAGGACCGGGATGACGTGACCCAGGGATTCCGCTTTATGGGGCAGCGTTTTACTCTGGATGAATACGTTTTTGGTCAGTTGATGTGGCGCAAAGTCGGTACGGATACCCAACCGCGCGATCTGCCCAAAGCTCTCGATTTCTTTGCCGCAACCGGGTCTGATCAGGCACTCTCGATTCTGACCGACATGGGAGAACCTGATTACGCAAATTATTCTACTCAGATGGCCAAGGTGAAAAACGAAGTTGCTCAGTTGGGCACGGATTCGTGGACGCAAAACGTCTACTGGAGCTGGCTATACAGCCTGCAGTCGGTCACCGCTGTGAAAGGGCAGCAGTATCCGATCTTCATGCAGACCGATGCCTGGGCGAAAAAAGACCTGCAAACGGCACTCAGTTCATGGACGGAGTTGAAGCACGATACGATCTTGTACTCCAAGCAGGTGATGGCAGAAATGGGCGGCGGTGGTGCAGAACAGGCCCCGAAGGGGTATGTGGAGCCTGCTCCTGAGACTTACGCGCGGATGCTGGCACTGGCCGATATGACCCGTTCCGGGTTGGAAAGCCGCGGTATCTTGAGCGATACCACGAAAGGCAACCTGGATAATCTGATCGACCGGCTGAACTTTCTGCTGGACATCTCGCAGAAAGAGTTGAACCATCAGGAGATCAGCGAAGACGATTACTGGCAAATCCAGTACTATGGCGGATGGCTCGAGGCTCAGACGATTGCCGCAGCCGATACCGAAGCGGCAGATCAGGACCGCAGCTATCTGGAAGATCAGAAATCCGCGCTGGTTGCCGATGTGGCCACCGGGATAGGTCGCGTTCTGGAAGAAGGGGTGGGGTACCCGACTTTGATCTACGTGGTGACCCCAAATCAGCCTTATCAGGTGGCGGTGGGTGCTGTATATACCTACTACGAATTCACCGTTCAGCCCGATCAGCGCATGACCGATCAAACCTGGCAGGAGCAATTGCTTTCCGGGAATCCACCAACCCAGCCGGATTGGACTTCGGCTTTCATCGTTAAATGAGATCTCTGGCAAGATTTATGCGAGGAGCGCTGGCAACAGCGCTCCTCCTGCTCTGTGGCTGTCAGCCGCGGACAACGGTGAGCCTGACCTTTGGAGGCGACGTCTTGCTGGCGCGCGATGGGCAGGCGCTATTTTCTTCCCCAGATCAGCCCTGGCAAAACCTTATCCCTGAATTGCAAAAACGCGTAGAATCTGGCTCTCAGCATTTCTTTTGGGTTAATCTGGAATCGCCCCTGACAAAGCAGACGGTCCCCGTCAAAGCGGAAGGCTATCAACTCTGCGCCAATGCTGAGACTTTGTCCGTGCTGGAAGCTGGGGATGTTTCACTGGTTAATCTGGCCAACAACCATCGTTTTGATTGCGGAACAACAGCCGCTGAGACGAAAATGCTGGTCGAGAGTGCTGGTATTCAGACTGTTGGCGCTGATCTGACCCCGGTTTCCTTTGATACGGACGCAGGTCGGGTCAGTGTGATCGCGGCGGACGAAATTGTAGATGCCCCTGCTCAGGCTGATCTGTTGAGCGCTGTCAAGGAAGCGCGCGCTCATTGCGATATTTTGATCGTCTCGCTGCACTGGGGCAGCGAATTTCAGAGTGGGGTCAGTGTACAGCAGGAGGCTCTGGCACAGAATCTGGCGGATGCCGGGGTGGATGTGCTGTGGGGTACCCATCC
>JAAZOQ010000098.1 GCA_012797695.1 Anaerolineaceae bacterium
ATTAAATAAAAAGAGGCGACGATGGGATTTGAACCCATGATCAGGGTTTTGCAGACCCTTGCCTTAGCCTCTTGGCCACGTCGCCTGGAACGATTGCATTTTATCAAAGACCCGTGCGCAGGTCAAGGACAAAAGAAAAAACCCCTGAATCAGGGGTTTTTTAGAGCGGGCGATGGGACTCGAACCCACGACCTTCTCCTTGGCAAGGAGACATTCTACCAACTGAACCACGCCCGCATGCTTGTTTCACAAGCACCCCCGATTCTACTAAAGAACTATTTCTTCGTCAACCCTTTTGGGGCAAACTGGAATATTAAAAAATGGCTTGCAAAAAATACTTGATGATCTAGAAACCTTCACTATAATCCTCTCATCAGGACTACATCATTCTTTCAACAAAACAGGAGAGTACCATGAACCGGAAAGCAATACCAGTAATTGTGTTGGCTTGCCTTGCTCTCATGCTGGCTGTCTCACCCGGTGAAACAGCTTTCGCATCCTCTCAAAGGCAGGCCAATCAGGGAATCACGGTGGTTCCCGTCAATGGAGATACGGTCTTCACGAGCACGGTTCTGAATATCGAGGATCTGGCGGGCAGTCAAACGATAGATGGGAAGATTTATCCGGCCGGGTTCGCGGCCAAGGAAGTTCAGTTCATTGGCAATGGGGTGCGGGTGAAAGGCCATGATTATGGCCAGGCCAGCGTGTGTTTTGCGTTCCCAACCTCTGAAAATGGTTGGGTGGGTAACGTTTACCAGTGGAACGGGGAAAAATGGAACAAGCTGGCAACCACTTTGGTAAATAATGGCGAAAATACCCCTACAGGATGCGCTAATTTTTATGGCAGTGGAGAGCTGGCGCTGCTCGGTGGATATGCGGGGCCGGCCGAAGTTGCTCAACCCTTACCCAGTTGTATCGATCCAGACGGGGAAGACGTGCGTGAGGGATATTATTCGGTCTTTCCCATGCCGGGAATCGTTGGGGAAGATGGCGGTGTTCTTGTGGCAGGATACTCTTTTTATACTTTCAGCGGCAGCGGGAGTTCTCCGGTGATCGTACCGAATATCCCCGTTGAAGCCTGGATAAAGGGAGCGACTCCAGATGACGTCATCGTAGTGGTACAGGGCCACGGCAGCGGCATTTCGAACGCTCTGGGTGCTACAGACGTGCTGGTGAAATTCAAGCAAATTAAGGAAGGCGATTTTGGCTTTACCCTGCACGTGGTGGTTGATGGAAAGTGTCAGGTAGATTTCCACTGGCTGGAGTAGTAAATTAAACAAAATGCCTTGCAAGAGGCATTTTGTTTTTAAAGAGTACGTACGCTTCCGCTAGAGGTTTTCGCGAATCGCCAGTACCTTATCGGCATAATAATAGCCCACGTTGTAGGGGCCATAGGCTTTCAAGGCGTCGCGCTCGTTGCCATATTTTTGCAGCAGATTGGCCAGCATACGAACGCCATAATCCACGTTAAAAGCGGGGTCGAGCAGCTCCTGTGTGGTCGGGCGGGAGGCAAAGCAGGGACCATTGGCACACATGAACCCCGCGGCGATGCCATCGCTGGGCATCACCTGCAGCAAGCCCACTGCGCCAGAAGTCGAGATCACATCAGATTGACCGCCGCTTTCTTGCAGCATCACCGCCGCGATCAAATCAGTTGGGACGGCATAATTTGCTGAAGCTGCTTCGATCAACTCACACCAGGGCTGGAGGGAAGCGGGCAGAGAGAGGGAACAGCCGGTGCTCTCAGCGACGGCGACCGCGGCTGTCGGCTCCGCTGCGGCAGGGGTGGCCGCGATCACGGGCTGGGTGGCGGTAAGCAGGCGGGCAATGAGAACCAGAAGAGCGCTGCCGGCGAGAATACCGGGAAGGATGACCTTTTGCGGGGAAAGTTTCATAGAACACTCCTTCTATAATCTGCAATGATAATAGCACGAGTGTTCTATTAATTCAAGTACTAAATCGAAAGAATTTCAGGAAATCGAAGAAAAAGAGAGGCCAAAGCCTCTCTTTGCAGAATTACCGTTCCATACTGATGACCTGGTGCTCCCAGCGGTGCCAGCCGTTGAAGCGCTCGTCCATGATCTTCTTGCCTTCACCGGGGTTGGGGAGTCCGATCAACTCGAGATCAGCATCCACCATGATGCGCACCAGCTCATGGAATTTCACCTTCGGGTTCCAACCCAGTTCACGGTTGGTCTTGGAAGGATCCGCCAGCAAGTAATCGACTTCGGTGGGGCGGAAGTAACGCGGATCGATCTCGACGTACTTATGCCAGTCAAGACCAACGTAACCAAAGGCCTCATCAAGGAATTCGCGCACGGTATGCGATTCACCGGTGCCGACCACGAAATCATCCGGCTGGCTGCGCTGCAGCATCATCCACATGGCCTCGACGTATTCAGGGGCATAACCCCAGTCACGCTTGGAGTCGAGATTGCCCAGATAGAGGTGCTTCTGGGTACCGGCCATGATGGCGGCCAGTGCGCGGGTGATCTTGCGGGTGACGAAGGTCTCACCGCGGCGCGGGGATTCGTGATTGAACAAGATGCCATTGCAGGCAAACATGTTGTAGCCTTCGCGATAGTTGCGGGTGATCCAGTACGAGTAAACTTTGGCGGCGGCATAGGGACTGCGCGGCTCGAAAGCGGTGGTCTCGTTCTGGGGCGGATTGGCGCTGCCGAACATTTCACTGGTGGAAGCCTGGTAGAAACGTTCTTCATAGCCTGAGCGGCGAATGGCTTCAAGAATACGGGTGGTGCCGAGGGCATCCACTTCGCCGGTGTATTCGGGCATATCAAAGCTGACGCGCACGTGACTCTGGGCGGCCAGATTGTAGATCTCATCCGGCCGTACGTTGTAGATGACGTTGACCAGGCTCTCGATCACCGAAATGTCGCCGTAGTGAAGATAGAGTTTGACCTCTTCACCATTGCGGTGCGGATCGTGGTAGATGTGATCAATGCGCCGGGTATTGAATGTGCTGGCACGGCGGATGATGCCGTGGACTTCATAACCTTTCGAAAGCAGTAACTCAGCCAAGTACGAGCCGTCCTGCCCGGTAATGCCTGTAATCAGAGCTTTTTTCATTCAGCCCCTCCATTCTGGGTGGGTAATCTATTTCTGAAGCGTAAGTATAACCATTGAAATCAGGTCTGTCAATTAATTTGTTTCGGACGATTGCCCGCCGATTGGTCTGCTTCTGCACAATTCTCTTGCCAAGTCAGGCAAAGGTGAGCATAATAGAGGCGCATCCACGGTGCTTGACGCTTGATTTTGGCTGTGCTATAGTGACCCCGCCGGTGGAAAGGCCCAAGCGGCTAATTCTGAAACACAGAAGAGGGTATGAGTACATTTATCGTCATTCCGACATATAACGAGCGCGAGAATCTGCCGACGCTGGTGGAACGATTATTTGCGCTGCCCATCGATGATCTGCAATTGCTGATCGTCGATGACAACAGCCCGGATGGAACGGGGCAACTGGCGGACCAGATGGCGGCCGAACAGCCGCAAAAGGTGTTTGTGCTGCACCGGGCCGGCAAACAGGGCCTGGGGACGGCTTATCTGCAGGGCTTTCAACGAGCGCTGGAACTGGGCGCCGACCGGGTGGTGCAGATGGACGCCGATTTTTCGCATCCGCCGGAGAAGATCGTGGAATTCATGAAAGAGATCCCGAATTACGATCTGGTGATCGGTTCGCGCTACATTGCCGGCGGCAGTCTGGATGAGTCATGGCCGTTCTACCGCAAGCTGCTCTCGGGTTTCGGCAATTTCTACGCACGCACCCTGCTGGGCGGGCATATCCGCGACATTACAGGCGGGTTCAAGATGTGGCGGCGGGAGGCGCTGGAACGCATGCCGCTGGACCAGGTCAAGTCGAATGGCTACATGTTCCAGGTGGAGATGGGTTACCTCGCTGAGCAGATGCACCTGCGCATCAAGGAAGTGCCGATCTACTTTGCCGAACGCATCCACGGACAGTCGAAGATCGACTTCTCGATCCAGCTCGAGGCGGCGATCAGCGTGTGGAAGCTGCCGGGGCGGTACCGCGGGCTGCGCAAGGAAATGCGCCAGCGGGCGCGCTGACGAGAAAATCTTGGCCTCTCTGAAGAAGAGAGGCTTTTTTATCGCGAGAGACGGTCTGGCTGCGATCACTGCGGGGCGATGGCCGGCCTCCATAAAGCAAATGCGGAGGCAGGGCCCCAAACCCGAAAAACACTGGCAGCGCCAACCAACTCCAAGATCATGGTTTCGATAACTGCGGGACCCTCAAAAAAACGAGGGCGGGCGATTAGAAACGAATCAGGTGCAGTTCACAGTTTGGCGAAATGGGAAACCTAAATGGGAGATGGCACTCAGGTAGGGACTGAATCGCAACACACGCCCTCGAAAATAGAAAATAAATTCTAGTATTAATTATACTGCGGGGGGCAAGGGGAAATGGGTGATTAAAGATCAGGGTGCGGTGCCACCGCACCCTGAAAAGGAACTTATTTTTGCGGGGAGAAAACGGCGAGACCGTAGCTGACGAACGCACCCAGGAACCCAAAAGCCATCAGCAGGGAGCTGAGATTGCTGCCGCCGTTCGAGACGAAATCCGAGCCGGAAAGGGCCGCCAGCAGGGTGAAAATGAGGCCAAGGCTGGAGGCAACGATCCACTTTTTCTGATGATCCAGGATCGCCAGGACCAGTGAAGCAATCGAGACCAGCAGCAGTAAGGTGCCCAGGACGGCGTGAACAGCGATCACGGGTGAAGAGGAAAAGACCCAGCTCCAGGCGGCTGAACCGGCGAGGCCTTCAGGAATCTCCAGATAGAGATTGGCGATCATCCCCAGCACGAAGAGGAGCAAGAGAGTGTGAATGGTGCCCCGGGTAGTGCTGAGATAGGCTTTTTTCAATTTTTCAGAGTTTTGCATATTTCCTCCATCATTTTTCTTCTATAATACGACAAAAATTGTCAGAATAGCATATGAATGGGATCGGTAAGCAAAAAATGGGGCTACTGGGTCGCCTCGTAATTTTTGTGAGGAGGTTGGAGAAAAAAGGCGACGGCGAGCCACAAATTGGCCCTACTGCACGGAATTTTGAGAATGGAGACCAATTTGAATAGAAGGGGAGAATTGAGAGAGACAAAAGCAGAACGAAAAATGAAGCCCCAATATACAGTAATGCTGGGAGGTGAGAGACCGAAGAAGATTCACAGAGAAATGATAATTAAGATAGAGGGCAGGGATCTGCTAATTCATTGATCAAGATGAGGCCCACAATAACCAATTACAAATTTTTTCTCTTTTTCAAACCACTCAAAATGAATTCGGATGGTTTCAGCAGGGCTAGGTTTGGTGCCATGCTTTAGGTGCTTTTCCATAAACACTTTTTCTCCATTATAAAGAAATGTTCTACGACGTATTCCTTCTTGAGACAATCCCGCTTCTTTTGCTGAATAATCTTTTCCGAAAATGGTTTTTGCTTCTGTATCACCCTTTCCACTACATAACAAATCCCAGTAAACTGTAACAAGTTTCCAAAGTAATTGAAACGTTTTCTGTGTATACAAGAAACCTTGTGATTCTTTTGAAAATTTATAGGCTGATTCTAAAATAATGACACGATCTGGAAATAATGAAGAAATAAGTTCTAGACACTGGAATGGAACAATAGAATTTGAGAGGTACTCTCCGAATAAAGATAGTACCTCTTCTGAGCAAGATGTAGAAGCCAACTTGATGTGTTGACTTTTTGATAAATCATTTAGTTGAGAACTTAATCCTTCGACTTTATTTTGCAGGAACCGACGTTCATCATCAGCATCCTCATATTCAGTAAAATAATATTCGTTTGAGCTTTCTAATTCTGAAATTTTCGATTTTAGGCGTTCAATATCAGCTCGCATCCGAGTGTCATTGTCTTCTAGCTCAGTAATGTATTGTTGTTGGTCGCCAGTCTCTTCTGAACGGGCACGTAATTGTTTTAATTCGTTGAACTCTATTCTTCGTTGTTCTTCCCTTATTTTTTCTGGTGATATATGGATCCAGCTATTTGGAAGATTCATTCGGAGAGCAATCTGATTTAATGCTTCAGTCTCAAAAGCGATTTCATGTTCCTGTAACTCGGTTATTCTTTCTGATAGATAAAGCTTTGAAACGACTTGCTTTTTTTTGGGTGTCATAGGGAAAAGAACATTTACTGCGCCATTATAGGCTGTAAAAGTCTTTCCAAGTAACTTTTCTGCATCGAAAGAATTGATTTTTGGTGAAATTTTATAAATTTGCGCAAGCCCGCATGTTTTAAAAAACAGTTTAGATAAATCGACTAGATATTCACCTTCAGCATTTGGACTTACAAGAATAATTGGAGAATGTCTTTCTGGTGAATCAATTTCGTACCCAAGTGCTTCAATTTCATCTAGTGTTTCAAGAGTGGAAATATTGATTCCGGTGGTCGGAAAAATTGGTTTACATTGCTTAATAAACTCGAAAATTAATTTGGGGCGTGTAGTGTTTTCAAGATGAGGAACTAGCACACCTATTTCACTGATTTCTACCTTAAAGGAGACTTGAGTTTCTGAATCCGCTGATTCTTTTTTTATGCCAACTTGAGTTTCCCACCGCCGTCCTGAAACTTCAGAATCTTTTTCACGATATGAAAAAGAATACAACTTTGGATAATTAGCGTCAGATTTTATTATTTCATAGGTTGTACCATCGGTAAATGATCGGTTAGGTTGATCAAGAAAAATGCTCGGGGAAATGTAATCGTTTGTTTTATTGTGAAGCCAAGAAATATATATCGAAATAATCTGGGATAAACTTGTTGCTTTGTCAAGCCAGATTGAACTCGTATAAACAAGCATTTTTCCTCCTGAATCCTGTTTGTGTAATATGTCAAAATTGTAGTGCCCCATAAAACCATTGACAATTCCAAGTCTTAAAATTCCCCGAGGATAAGAATGATGAATAATAGTGAACGTAAATTATTTTTACACAGCTTGGACTTTTGTGCAATGAAAAACTGTCAACATCCCAAAATTAGTACCAAATGAAAGTGGAAAAATCAGGCATTTTGGATGGCATATTGATAGGGGGATAAGCCCTGTAATGCCTCATGGGGACGGGCATTGTATTCTTCCAGCCATTTCTCTGATATCACTCTTACCTCGCTCAAAGAATTGAATAAATAAGCATCCAGCACATCTTCACGATAGGTTCGGTTGAAGCGTTCAATATAAGCATTCTGAGACGGTTTGCCTGGTTGGATGTGAACTAACTGAATATTTTGTTCTTTGGCCCAATTTTCCAACCGATGAGAGATGAACTCGGGGCCGTTATCCATACGGATCTGTTTTGGGCAGCCCCGCCACGAAATAATCATTTCTAGAACCCGAATGACCCGTTCGGCAGGTAGAGAAGTGTCCACTTCAATCCATAATGCTTCTCTGTTGAAATCATCCAAAATGTTAAAGGTCCGAAATGCCCTTCCACAGACCAGACTGTCACTCATGAAATCGATGGACCAACTGAGATTCGGCTGCTCAGGCTGGATCAAGGGCTGAGGAATACGCCTGGGCAACCTTTTCTTCGGTTTGACTCGCAAATTCAGGTGTAGATCGCAATAGACCCGCCGAATTCGTTTGTGGTTCCAGCCGTGAGCCTCGTTTCTCAAGTAGTCCTGCATCTTACCCAATCCCCAACGAGGTTTGCGGCTTGCCAATTCTAGTAAAACCTTGGCTATTTCTTCATCCCCTTCTTTCTTTGGCTGATATCGATATACCGACCGACTTAAATTCAACATTCTGCAGGCCTGACGTTCGCTCATTCCATGTTCTTGTATGGCATAGCCCACCAAATCTCGGCGTACGTCAGGCTCTATAGTTTTTTTTGAACGATATCCTTCAGCGCTTGGTGTTCCAAACTCAATTCTGCATACATCCGTTTGAGACGTTGATTCTCTTCTTCCAGTTCTTTTAGCCTTCGAAGTGAACTGGTATCCATCCCACTGTATTTCGCTTTCCACTTGTAGAAGGCACTTTGGCTAAATCCATACTTACGACTCAATTCCGCCACTGCTATTCCGGCTTCTGCCTCTTTCAAGATTGAGACGATCTGGCCCTCTGTGAATTTCGTTCGTTTCATGTGGTCTTCTCCTGGTTCTATTTTGCCAGAAGTTTCCACTTCTTGTTGGTACTATTTTAGGGGATGGTTACTAAACTTACTTCCAAAGTATTGAATTAGTTGAATGGTTACCCCAAAAATCGTAAAATGAATTATCAAAATGTATCAAGTGGATCGAGTTGATACTGAGATAATCGAGGGAGGAAAAATGAAAACTGCTGAAGAACAATTACAGAGATTAAAAATCTGGGAACGGATCATCGGCTTTTATATTTCGGTAATATTACTTTTTTGCGCAGCAATCATCCTGTTTCACCCACCTTTGTCACTAACGATCACTGAGAAAAATGGAACAGTGGTAAGTACTAACACAATAGAGAGCAGTAACGCACATGAACAAATAATGACAAGCTCAAATCAATCAACAGTGATCATTATTCTGCTGGTAGCAAGCTGTATTTTCATGTTCTATTCGATTCATGGATTGCGGTTTACAAAAGTTTCTATTAATAAAGATGGTGTTTCTGCAGAATGTAACGTATCCCATAATAGCAGTAAGGAACCGGCATCTGGCAAACAAGAAAATGAATATCAGAATAAGACATTTTTTGAGAGAAAAATACTCAACACATTATGGCGATATCAGCAGAGGTACACATCGCCAGATGAACATTGGACCTTTACTCTTTATAATAGCCATCCTGAGTATGCAAATTTTCAATGGGCTATCACCAAGCTGATCGAATCAAAGTTAGTATATTTCGATAGGAGCACGGAACAATATTCCTTAACTTACGACGGTATAGAATTCATGGAAAAAGCTAAGGCTGAACCGGCTGAAGAGGGTGAATTCTATCCCTTTATCGTAAAAGGTTATCGATAAACGTTAAAAATTCATATCGAAGATTTTTGATATTATGGGTGGGTCAAGTTCTGCCTAGTGCAAAAGCGAAGCGATGGTTGGGATGGGAAATGAATAGTGTATGAAAGGTGTGGTATGCCACCGTGCCTAAATAAATAAGCTGATCACATGAGGAACGGTCAGCGTTCAGTGGTGTAGCGGTGAAGATCTTCCAGCCTTTTTTGGTAGTCCAATAATTGAGCCTCTGCCTGGTCGAGCTCTTCGTGCTTCTTTTGGAAGAGCTGTTTTCTTTCGAGATCACGCGCATTCCGTTTGGATTTATTTTTCTGCGCCGATTCAAGCTTGAGCAATATGATTCCGGCGAATAACGAAATTATGGCCAGCGCGAAGAAAACAAACAGTAAACTATGATGGGAATAACCTGCTATAGCCAGTTTCCATAATTCCAAATAAGTTGCCCATTCGAAAAAAGGTCGGGTTGCCGAAAAAATTGCAATGGCGAAGAAAATGATTGGGATTGGAAGGAGAAATAACACGCCAAGCAAATTTCTCGTTTTGTTCTTTTTATAGGGTTCGAGCAATTCGAGGTTTGCATAATTCGATTCCTTCCCAAATTTTCTCTCCAGTTCAGCTAATTCATTCCTCTTTTGATCGCATCCTTTCTGCAAGTTAACGATCTCAGTTTTCAGACGCTGGATGGTCTGCTCGGCGGCAATGCGGTCGGAGCCAATCAGAACGTGGTCAAATTTCTGCTCCACCCTTTTAATCCCCTCCAATACAGGGGTCAGCGAGACATCACTGCCGTTGCGCTTAACAATGTGTTCGTTGCCACAGTACTTGCAGACGAAACGCTCCATATCGGGAGTGACTTCCAGCTTTCCGCCGCAATTCGGGCAATTCAGGGTAATGAAATTTGAGGAACGGGCAGAGGAATTGGCTGAGCCAGGACCTTTCAAGGGAGAACCGCATTTAAAACAAAATTTAGCAGGGGGTTCATTTGCCGATCCGCAGTTGGTGCAATAGATCATTTCGCTCTCCATAGTTCCTCCCAATTCTTCGGCGCAAGTGTTCTGATAGCTGCCAGTATTTTCACCCGGAAGGGTGACATTGAAGCAGATAACGATTAATTTTAGCAACATTTCCTTCTTTGCGTAAAATGTTTTGCAGGCTATTTTTTTACTTTTGAAAGAGGAAAACGTTTTATCAAACCCTGGCCCAAAGAAAGAAATGGTTTGAAAAGTAACACAAACTCCGAAGCATTATGCTTCGGAGTTTGTAATTGAGACGAAAAGGGGAACTACTTTTTGAACACAATCTCTTTCTTTTCGGGGTCGAGATCTACAGTGACGGTGTCGCCTTCGCCGTATTCGCCGGAAAGCAGGCTGATGGAGAGCGGGCTTTCGACGTATTTCTGGAGGGCACGTTTGAGAGGACGGGCGCCGAGGGCCTGATCATAACCTTCGCCGGCCAACCAGTTGCGGGCGGCGGGGGTGAGTTCGACCTTGAGGCCGTGTTCTTCGAGGCGGCTGCGAATCTCTTTCATCTGCAGGTCGACGATCCTTTCCATTTCTTCTTTGGAGAGGGCAGAGAACATGATGATCTCGTCGATACGGTTGATGAATTCGGGGCGGAAGGTGCTTTTGAGGGCCTTCTCGATCTTGTCGTGCGCTTCGCGGTCTTCGTCGGTGTCATCCTTCTGCAAGAAGCCGAGGGTACCGGCGTGACGGACGTATTCCGTACCGAGGTTGCTGGTCATGATGAGGACGGTGTTGCGGAAGTCCACGGTGCGGCCCTGACCATCGGTGAGACGACCGTCGTCGAGGATCTGCAGCAGGGCATTCCAGACGTCGGGATGAGCTTTTTCGATCTCATCGAACAAGACCACGCGGTAGGGACGGCGACGGACGGCTTCGGTCAACTGACCGCCTTCTTCATAGCCGACGTAGCCCGGAGGGGCACCAAAGAGGCGCGAGACGGTGTGCTGCTCGTGGTATTCGCTCATATCGATGCGCACCAGAGCATCCTCATCGTCGAACATGAATTCCGCGAGGGCCTTGGCCAGCTCGGTCTTGCCGACCCCGGAGGGGCCGATGAAAATAAAGGAACCGATGGGGCGGCGCGGGTCTTTGAGGCCGGAACGGGCACGGCGGATGGCATCGGCAACGGCATGAATGGCTTCTTCCTGGCCGATGATGCGCTCGTGCAGACGATCTTCCATGTGCAGCAGGCGCTGGGCTTCGGTTTCCAGCATCTGGTTGACGGGAATGCCGGTCCACTGGGCCAGGACCTGGGCGATATCGTTCACGTCCACGACCTCATCCAGCTTGTGTTCGGCTTCCCAGGCATCGCGTTTGGTATTGAACTCTTCTTCGATGCGCAGACGCTCGGCTTTCTTACGGGCAGCGCGCTCGTAATCACGTTCGACGCCGGCCTGTTCTTCTTCCGCGGCCATCTTATCCAGCTCTGATTTCATTTGCTTGAGTTCGGGGGGCAGCGAGTAGAGAGCCACACGCAGTTTGGCTGCGGCTTCATCCATCAGATCGATGGCTTTATCCGGCAAGTGGCGGTCGGTGACGTAACGAGAGCTGAGACGGACGGCGGCCACCAGGGCGTCATCCGAGAAATGTACTTTGTGATGGGCTTCGTAACGATCGCGCAGCCCTTTAAGCATCTCGATGGTGTCTTCTTCATTGGGTTCCTCGACCAGAACCGGGGCGAAACGGCGTTCGAGAGCGGCGTCTTTTTCGATGTGTTTCTGGTATTCATCGAGGGTGGTGGCGCCGATGCACTGCAGCTCACCGCGAGCGAGGGCTGGCTTGAGCATGTTCGAGGCATCCATTGCGCCTTGAGCGGCGCCGGCCCCGACGACGGTATGCAGTTCATCGATAAAGAGGA
>JAAZOQ010000099.1 GCA_012797695.1 Anaerolineaceae bacterium
CAATATTTTGATTATGATGAAAATGTCCTGAGGATTATCGTGATACCATTAAGGTATGCCTTCCCGATTCCGACAACTTGTCCATTCTATGTCCGTTTTTCTGCGCTGGGAGAGCCAGGACCGTGAGCTGATGCAGTCCATTTCGCGCAAGGTCATGGGCACGACCATCGGCACCTATCTGATCTGGCACATCATCGCCACGCTGGTCTGGCCGCAGGTGTTCAGCCCCAGTCTGTACCTGGTCACCCTGATCATGATCCTGACTACGGTGGCGGCTTATTTCTTGCTGGAGCGCTTCTACTTGCTGGCGCAGATTGCCTGGTTCGCCGGGCTGACGGCGGCCCTGATCACTTCGTATGGGCTGTATCAGCATGCCGAAATCTTGCTGGGTTTTGCCTTTTTGCCCTTCATGGGCGAGGTGATGCTGGGGATCCGGCCGGCGCTGGTGCTGGATGTCTTTCTGGCGCTGCTGACCCTGGTCTGGTCGCAGATCGATTTCATCGTGCCCTTCCCGAACGGATATCTGGTGGTGATCTACCTGGTGCTGGCGGTCTCGACCGCGCTGGGTTGGGGCATCATGGATAACCTGATCTCATCAATTGAAGCGGCGTCTTATCATTACCGCGAAGCGGTGCAGCGCCTGAACGAGGCGCGCGAACACCGGGCTGAGATCAGTGTGCTGCTCAAAGACGTGAATCGGGCCAATTATCAACTGGAAAACCTGAACCGCATGCTTATCTACGCGCGGGCACAGGCCGATGAAGCCCGCGAGGAGCGTGACCGCTTTGCCATGGCCGTCAGCCACGAACTGCGCAGTCCGCTGAATTTCATCATCGGCTTCAGCGACCTGATGGTCAATTCGCCGGAAACCTATGCCAAGGTGACCAACTGGCCCAGAGGGTTGTACGATGACATCCGCGAAATCTATAAAAGCAGCACCCATTTGATGAGCCTGATCAACGACATCCTGGATATGGGCAAAATGGATGCGCAGCAGATGGTGCTTTTCAAAGAGAAGATCGACTTTGCGGTGGTGATCGAGGACGTACGCCAGATGGTGCACTCGGCGGTGGAGAGCAAGGGGCTGAAATTGATCGTGGATGTGCAGCCTGATCTGCCGCTGGTTTACGTGGACCGTACCCGGGTGCGCCAGGTACTGTTGAATCTGGTCACCAATTCGCTGCGTTTTACCCGCAAGGGGAGCATTACCCTGCACGCTTTCATGGAAAACCCCGAAATTATGCGTGTAGAGGTAATTGATACCGGGGTAGGCATTGCCAAAGAGGATCAATCGAAGGTATTCAAGGAATTCCGACAGGTGGGCAATCAAACGTACCAGCGCGGCGAGGGCAGCGGCCTGGGCTTGTCGATTGGGCGTCGCTTCATCCAGATGCACGGTGGCGACATGGGGCTGGAAAGCGAGGTGGGCAAAGGCTCGACCTTTTATTTCACCCTGCCCATTCATCAACAGGTGGAGACTTTCGAGTCGGATGCCCTCGAAGACAAAAAAGAAGCTCTGGCCAAGCAGAGCCAGCAGGGC
>JAAZOQ010000100.1 GCA_012797695.1 Anaerolineaceae bacterium
ATCCTGAATCCGCCTTCCAGCCTGATCAATTTGATGCAAAGCTCCGGCCCGATGCAGTAGTGAAGGCAGAAATCTCATGGATGATGTCGTAATTCGGGTCACCGACCTGAAGAAAATCTATAAAATGGGCACGGTCGAGGTTAAAGCCCTGGCAGGCGTATCCTTTACGATCCGCCGCGGGGAAGTGGTCGCGATCATGGGCCCCAGCGGATCGGGGAAATCGACCCTGATGAATACTCTGGGCTGTCTGGATCACCCGACCAGCGGCAGCTACATCCTGGACGGGCACGAAGTGGCCCGGCTGGATGATGATGAGCTGGCGATTATCCGCAATCGCAAGGTGGGCTTTGTTTTCCAGAGCTTTAACCTGCTGCCGCGGCAGACGGCGCTGGCCAACGTGGAATTGCCCATGCGTTATGCCGGGGTTACCACCGAGCGGGTGGCGCGCGCGAAAGCTGCCCTCGAATCGGTCGGGCTGGGTGAACGCATTTATCACAAACCCACCGAACTTTCTGGTGGGCAGCAGCAGCGTGTGGCAGTGGCCCGGGCACTGGTCAATCACCCAGCAATTTTGATGGCGGATGAGCCGACCGGCAACCTGGATACCAAGGCTGGCAAAGAGATCATGGATTTGCTGCTCAGCTTGAACGAGACCAGTGGGACGACGTTGATCATTGTCACGCATGACCCGGCGATTGCCGCCCAGACGCAGCGGGTGATCCGCTTGCGCGATGGCTTGATTGAGGAAGGTGTTGCATGAATCTGGGACAGGCAATTATCGAAGCGCTGGAAAGTTTGAATTCCAACCGCATGCGCTCTTTCCTGACCATTCTGGGTATCGTGATTGGCGTGGGAGCTGTGATTGCCATGCTGGCAGTCGGGACGGGGGCTCAATCGACCATTACCGGTTCGATCAGCGGCATCGGCAGCAATTTACTGTTCGTGTATAAGGGCAATACCATTGCGGATGTCAGTAATCCCAAGAATTTGTCCATGCAGGATGCCAATGCTTTGCTCGATCAGTATCAGGCACCTTCTGTGGAAGCAGTTGCCCCGATGGTGAGCGGCACAGTGGAGGTATCCACTGCCAATGAGAAAACCTCCAGTTCACTGGATGGGGTCACCGCTGATTATCAGTCGGTGCGCAATGCCACTTTGAGCGAAGGGTCGTTCATCACGGATGACAACGTTCTTGGACGGGCCAAGGTGGCCGTGATCGGCACGGACGTAGCCAAGAAACTGTTCGACCGTACCGATGGTCTGGTGGGCGAGAGCATCCGCGTCAACGGCCTGTCTTTCAAGATCATTGGCGTGCTTGAATCCAAGGGGGGTTCCTCCTTCGGTTCGCAGGATAACATCGTTCTTGTCCCGATCACGACGGCGCAGGTGAACATTTTGCACAAGGATGCGAACCGGGTGGATATCATCATGGTACAGGCAACTTCCGCCAGTACCATTTCTGAGGCCAGCGACGAGGTATCGAACATTTTACGTGTCCGCCATCGTACCAAGGCCGGCCAGGATGATTTCACCATCTTCTCGCAGCAAGACATCGCTGCCACGGCACAGACGATCACCGGTGTACTGACCATTTTCCTGGGCGGAATCGCGGGTATTTCTCTGCTGGTGGGCGGCATCGGCATTATGAACATCATGCTGGTATCGGTAACCGAACGTACCCGTGAGATCGGCCTGCGCAAAGCGCTGGGCGCACGCAAGAAAGACATCCTTACCCAGTTCCTTACCGAATCTTCCCTGTTGAGCCTGTTTGGCGGGATCATCGGTATCGGCTTGGGTTGGCTGATTGCCTTTATCGTGGGCAGGGTGGCTGCGGCCAGCGGCACGCCATTTACCCCGGTGGTCGGCCTGAACGCTATCCTGCTGGCAACCGTATTCTCTACGGCGGTGGGTCTGTTCTTTGGACTGTACCCGGCCAATCGGGCAGCCAACCTCGAGCCGGTGGAAGCACTGCGTTACGAGTAAGTTCTCTCAAGAGAAACGAAAGCCAGGTCGATTGACCTGGCTTTTTTGTCGTTTTGCTGCAGGATAGGGGTGCGGTTTACTGTTCCGGGACAACGATCCACATGATGAGGTAGGCCCAAAAAGTGCCACCCACGAAGATCAATCCCAGTACGAACAACAAGCGTACCAGGGTCGGATCGATGTTGAAATATTCTGCCAGCCCACCGCACACACCGCCGATCTGGCGGTTGGTGATCGAACGAGTTAATCGTTTTCCATTCATGTTTTGCTCCTAGAGAAGGGTGGGTTGTTCAGGAATGACAATCCACATAATAAGATAAGCCCAGAAAACTGCCGAAGCCGTGACAAAAAAGCCCAACACAGCCACCAGTCGAACGATGGTCGGGTCGACGTTCAGATATTCTCCCAGCCCACCGCAAATCCCTGCCAGCATCCGATCTTTATTCGAACGATATAAACGCTTGGGTTGATTTTCCATAAGGTCCTCCACAAGATTGATCTATATCATTTACGCAATATTCGTCAGAAGGTTGCGATAAAAACAGAAAAGGCAGAATGAGTTACAATAGAAAAGACAAAACTCTGGTGCCCGATAAACCGAAATGCAATCGACCGTTTCAGTAATGCTCTGATTGAAAAGGGATTGCGCTTTTATCGGGGTACTGGCTCGACTGGAGGAAAAAATGAGTGCAAAGAATATTGGGGAAACCCAACGCTTGATTAAGTTTGTGGAACATCTTCCCTTCACTGAAGAGGACAAAAAAGCCTGGCTGGAAGAATTGCATGCCAATGGGATCAACGAAGAACTCGTGGATGCCGTTCAGCAGAAGTTCTTATCAATCGATACTGAAAAATTGGGCGGCGATTGGGGCCGTGCCCGAGAGAACATGGAGATCACCGGTATCAAGAAGCAGCTCCGCCTTTCACTGGCCAGTAAGAATTTTCGGCATTCCCGCTGAAC
>JAAZOQ010000101.1 GCA_012797695.1 Anaerolineaceae bacterium
CGGTTTTTTCTTCTTTCAGGATCTCCAGCGTAATTTGCGCTTTTTGGCTGGTGGAAAAGTGTTTTCTTTTAGGCATGGTGATTCCAGTTTACACCTTATTTTTGCCCGTTTTCGTGTCCAATTTTTGTTAGCCACTTAAAATAGACAGATGATTAATTTTATGAACGTTATCGATTCTTTTTTGCTTTCAGGCGTTGGCAGCAACATTGCTCACGACATCATTAAATCCGCCTGGGAGAAAATAAGCCAGAAAACTTGGGAAGAAATGTATATAAATTCATTTCGTGATGCATTTAATGATATGCGTCCCCAGTTATATCGTTATGCAGATGGAGATATTTCCATAAATTCTGATGAAATTCAAAAATTGTTCAGACAAGATTTTCATATGTCTGTTGATATAGAATCTCTTTCAGCATTGTCTGCGGAAGAGTTTTCCAATAATTTAGGAAGAATCCTTTTTGATAATCAAGTAATAATCATAGGTGGAAATCAACTATCGAAGGATGATTATTCTAATCTAATCTTTTCCCTGATTAAAAAGGCTAACTCCATTTTTCGGAAATCCATAGTACAGAATGATATTTTATTTCGCGATGCAGTGTTAAAAGAAGCATCGGGGAATAACACGTTACTATCTGAGATCCAAAACTACCTGTCGGTGCAGTTTAGCATTTCAACGGAAATGTTAAGTAATCTTGACAAGAAGTCTGATACGCAAATTGCGTATTTTAAAATAATAGAAGATGAAATAATATTGATAAAGGAATTTCTCTACGAAAAAAGTGGCACGGAATATACAACAAGCTTGAATAATGAAAAACAAAATCAAGGGGGCGGAAATAGTTTACCTCTTACTCTTGATAACGTCGGTTTCCCAATGATTTGGATCGAACCCATTAATGCCTACATACATTGTTTCCCAATCACAAAAATCCAATTTGAATATTTCCTTGTTGAATGTGTAGAAGAGGGTGCTATAAGGTGGTATGAAAACGCACTTAAGCTAAATGGGAGAATTACACCCTTTAAAATAAATCCGGGTAATTTCTGGAAATTATTTTTTACTGGAATAAAGCCTGGTGAAGCAGAAATCTACACCTCATACTGTGGGGAGAATTACGATATTCCAACGAGTGAAGAATGGATAACTGCATACCACTATTTAGCTAATCTGCCTCATCAGTCGGATATTTTTCTCAATCTTCCACTACAACATAGATGCGCTATTGTTTGTGAAAAATTACTAGAAGTGATCAGTAAGCTAAATTCCGCAACACATTTATCTTTGGCTGATGAGATGCTTTTTAATAATGGAATTATGGAGTGGACAAAGTTTTATAACGAGGGGAGAATGATGTGGGCTGGCGTGGGTAAAGCAAATCTGAATTTTCAAATGAATATAAAGTCTTCAACAGATATTGAACTGCCTGTTAAACCAAATTCTAGGATGAGACATTATGGATTTCGCCTGTTATACAGGCCGAGAAAAATAGGGGAGTAAATTCTCACTCCCCTATAACTTTTTTAATTTTGGCTCATTGGCATCACTACATACAGGTAATCCTCCCCGTTGAGCGGCCTGATCACCGCCGGCGTGTTCCCAGCGTTGGCCTCGAAGGTGATTTCCTTCGTCTTCACCGCCTCCAACACATCCTTGAGAAAGCGGACGTTGAAGACGATGTTCAATCCTGGCCCGTCCAGCTTATGCAGCGGCACCTGAATTTCACTTGATCCGGTCACTTCCGATTGAGCCGAGACGATCAAGCTGCCTTTTTCATCCGTAGTGGGCGTAAAGGTGAACTTCGCAACGTGGCCGCCCTCGCGGGCGATGATCTCCACCTGCTTGCAGGCTTTGAGCAATTCATCCGTGGCAAGTGTCACCTTGAGCTTCGCGCTTTTCGGGATGATCACTTTGTAATCCGGGAAGTTGCCTTCCAGCAATTGTGTTACCAGTTCCACGTCGCCCGTACGGAATGCAAGTTGATTGCGGTTCTTCAGGCTATAAAGCCTGAAAGTCTCCTGGCTATCAGGCAGGATGCGCGCCAGCTCCTTGAGAGCAGCAGCCGAGATAGCGAAGCGGGTTGGTTTGGCTGCGGGCGCTGGCATTTGCAGCGTGCGCACGGCCAGCCGAAAGCCATCCGTGGCAGCCAGGCGCAGGCTGTATTGATCCATCTCAACCTGCACACCTTGCAAGATCGGGCGCATGTCATCGGTGGAAGCGGCAAAAGCCACCTGTCGAATCGCATCCCTCACCTCCGATGAAACCAGGGTTAGCACTAACGCTTCGTTGCCAAGGATCTCGGGTAAAGGCGGGAATTCCTCCGTGTCCATCCCATTCAAGACGGTCCTGGAACTACCGCTCTTAACCGTCGCTTTGCGTTCACCGTTGGCATGAATGTGTACGTCGCTTCCGCCTTCCAGGGCGCCGACCATATCACTGAAGGTGCGCGCCGGCAGAGCAATCGCCAGATCGCCATCCATGTGCGCCTCCAGCCAGTACGACAGGCCGATTTCCAGGTTGGTGGTTGTCAGGCGTAGCCGGCCATCCTCGCTTTTCAGCAGGACGGTACCGAGCGCCGCCAGGGTTGGGCGAGAAGAAACTGCCCGCGTCACGATCCCCAGCGCCTGCGCCAGAGAAGCCTTTTCTATCGTCAGATTCGTCATGGTGTGTTCCTCGTTGTGATCTCCGTCTCGTTCAGCCACGCCTGCAGCGCTGCCACAGCGTTCTGATTGGCTTCCATCCAGGCCAGCACGTCACCGATGGTTGCCTGGCGGTCTTCGGCCAGCCAGCGGTCGAGCGCCTCCAGCAATTGATCCATCTGGGCCGGATTCAGCGTGGTCGCTTCTTCCGGCCACTGTCTGGCCAGGAACTTCTGTGCATCCGCGGGCCGGGCCACGTAGCCTTTGCGCTCAACGCGGTCGATCACCAGCCGGAATTGCGCGGGACAATCCGAAGCGCCCAGTTCGTAGCGGCAAAGTTCGGAGTAGATCCGTGGGTGTTCGATGTAGGCCAGGTAACCGATCCACTGACCGGTGGCCGTAACGATGCCATCGCTGACCATTGCCTCGTCGCCCTCAGGCTGCCACCAGGTGGCAAAGAAGCGCGCTTTCCGGGTGTAGCCCAAGGCCTCTTCTAGCAATGGGACTGGTGGGACGGGGACAGACAGCGGGATTAGATTTGCGGTGTTTATTTCCATGTGTGATCCTCCAGGTAAATATTGGGCGGCTGGCAGGGGAACCAGCCGCCCGAATGATGTCGATTAGAAATCATCGAGTTCGAAGCGCTCTTCGAAGGCGGCATCCAGCCAGCCATCTTCGATCCGTGACCAGTTTTCGTACGCCTCGGTCAGTGGGCCTTCGTCGTCGTTCTCCGGCTCGACAGCCGGGAAAACTACGTTCTCCATGGCGACCTTTGCCAACCAATCCCAGGGCAAGATTTCCTGGTTTTGCAAAGCCTCGGAAGCCTTTTGCAGACATTCGTCCAGGCGTTCCTCGCTCAGGTCGCCGGCAGTGCTCCCATGTTGGCAGATCATGCCCGCCAGGATGAGAGCTAACTGGCTCCAGGTAACCCCGAACGCTGCCGCGCCGGGTTCGTACCCCAATTGGCGCAAGCGTTCCAGCAGCACTTCGTAGGTGATTTCATGAATTGTCTGTTCTTCGATGTTTGCCTTATCCATGTTTTTCTCCTTTAGCTGAACCCCAATCCTCTGTCCTTCAATGAAACCCAGCGCTCGCCCTGGCCTATGACCAGGTGATCCAGGCACTGGATATCCATTAACTTGCCGGCCTGCACGATTGCGCGGGTCACGGCCACATCTTCCGAGCTTGGGTCTGGATCGCCCGATGGGTGGTTATGACCGACTACGATGGCCGCAGCATTCTGTTGGATGGCCGCTTTATATATCTCGCCTACTCGGACGGACGCAGAATTGAGTGAGCCATGACATATCTCAACGGTATCGAGCACCCGGTTCCGGGTGTCGAGCACCACCGTGAGCAAGTGTTCTTGTGGCAGGTGAACCAGGCGGGGCATCAAGACCGCCGCAGCATCGGCCGGCGACCGGATCACCGGGTAATCCTCTAGCGGCTCCAGCAATTTCCGTCCAAGAGCCAATGCTGCCTTGAGGCGCAATGCGGTCGTCGAACCAACGCCCTTGATCCCAGCGATCTCGTTGACGTGCGCCAGGGAAAGCTTGTGAATCGAACCAAACCGCGCCAGCATCCGCTCGGCGGTTTCGATCTGTTCTTTTCCACCGATGATCACGGCCAGCAGTTCGGCCAGGTTACACGTTTCGGCATTGACCAAGACGCGATAAGCAGGTTGTTCCTTGAGCGGTAGTAGTTTTACTTTCGGTTGCAGGTAGGGGAAGTTCGTCTGTGTTGGGAACGTTTCGTCCATTGGGTCCGTCTCCTAATACGGGGACGGACCACCCCCGAAGGAGAAGTTCCGCCCCCTTCAGGGTAGTTGTAGTGTAGTTTTCACGCAGCGGGATCGTATCCCTCAGCCGCTGCCTTGCGATAGACAGGAAGCAAGTCCTCGTAAGTGAGGATTTCGTCTCTCCGCACGCCCGGATAACCTGGCGTTGGGGGAATGAGAAACGGATGTTCCTGCCAGTTCTTACGAATACGCTCCATCTTCTGCTGAAGAAAGTGCGCCACCCCACCCTGGCTGCACCGCCAGCCCAATTCGTGGGTGTACTTCCCATCCCACTTTGGGTCACGGCTTACTTTCGCGCCACAGATCGGGCAAGGTGGCAGCGGGTCTGGTGCGCGCTGGCCTCCATCCAGCAGATACTCGCGCACGGCGTCGATGGCCGGGCACGAAGGAGTGTTGCAAGAGCAGTGTTTTTCCTTGTTGACCCGGTGAAAGCGAGGATTTACCCCCTGGCCGAAGTCAACCAGGTACTCGCAGCCCTGTATAGAAATGCGAATCGGGGAGACCAGGTCAGGCATCGTAGTCGTCAGAATTGTCTCCAAATCCACCTCCTGGATGGAGGGGGAAACTTCTCCCGCAGAGGGGAAAAGCTTCTCCCTCCGGGGTCGTTGTGAAGCAGGTTATTCTGTGTGGCTCAACCGGTGGTCCAGGTCAAAAACGGTGGGTTGGGGCCGCCGGGTGGTAACCGCAGGCATTCCCAACACTTCTTCTTCCAGATATTCGGTCACCGCGTCGACCAGAACCGAATCGGTCACCGGGTCAAAACCAGCGCCCAGGTGTTTCTCCACCAGTGTGACGATCGTCGAAGCAATCTGGCTCGTCGTCATTTTTCTCTCCTAGAAAGGAATGTCGTCGTCTGGGATGGGCGATGCAGCACCGGCTGACTGGGAATTCATTCCCTGCGTGCTTGCCGGAATTTCCACCTCGCCGTTCTCCTTGCCAGAGAGGAAACGCACAGTCGTTGCAGTCACCTCGTACGACGCGCCGGCCGAGCCGTCCTGCCGGTTGAAGATACGCGGGCCGCCCGTGTCGGGGTCGGGGGTCAGGCGGCCTTCGACCAGCACCTTGCTCCCCTTGTAGAGGAACTCGTTGCAGATCTCCGCCTGTTTGCCCCAGACCGTCAAGCGGAACCAGGTGGTTTCCTTCACCGGACCGCCGCCGTTATCGGCGTTGTGCTGGCGATTGGTTGCCACGGAAAAGGTGGTTACGGCCTGCCCATTGGGCGTGTAGCGCATGGTCGGTTCATTTCCCAGGTTACCGACCAGAATGATGGTGTGATACATGTTTGCTCCTTGTGGGTTATCCAGGGTTAGCTGGCAAAGCCGAGTTCTGAGAGGATCTTCGACTCGCGTGATTTCGCGGAAACCAGCACCTGCGCAGCGTCTTTCATGGACTGTGTTTCCGGTGTAGGGTTGAATTCATTCGCCAGCCAGGTGAGAACGTCTGGGGCAAGAGTTAGTAGCTCGGACAGTGTTTTTCCGGTCAGCTCGGGGCGAGTTTTCGGCTTCAGCGTAAATACCACTTTGCCGGCCTCCGCAGCGCTGGATGAA
>JAAZOQ010000102.1 GCA_012797695.1 Anaerolineaceae bacterium
ATCTTACAAGAATTGATGTCCGCTCATCTGACCCTCGAAAAATTTGAGATCGCCATGCCCTCGCTGGATGAAATCTTCATTGAGGTGGTCAAAAACCAAGAGGTTCCTCATGAGTAAGTTCTGGCTGATCTTTAAACAAGAGTATAAGCGGCACGTTTTTCGCAAGCGGTTTTTATTTGCAATATTAAGCGTTCCGCTGTTTATCGGTGTGATCGCGCTGGTAGGGCTTCTCTCCGTCTGGCTGCAGTATAACCGCCAGCCAGCAGGCTACGTCGACGCCTATCAAGTATTAAGCAACCCGGTGCCCGTGCCGCAAAAAGGTTCCAGTTCTACACTCTTCCCGACAGTCGAGTTCATTGCTTATCCCGATGAAGCCGCTGCCAGCACCGCTTTAAATTCTGGCAGCATTCAAGGGTATTTCGTCCTTTCTGCGGATTACCTCAAAAATGGCTCCGTCACCTTCGTAAAATCCAGCAAAACCGGTTCCAACGTCGAAGATGATTTTTCGTCCTTTTTGAGCTACAACCTGCTTGCGAACAGTTCAAAAGCTGTTGCGACACGTTTATCCGAAGGAAACAACCTCATCGTGCGTTCCGCGGATGGCTCACGGGAACTTTCCCCGGATAACTGGATGGCCATTCTGCTGCCCTTTGCGGCAGGCTTGCTTTTCTTTATCGCGGTCAACATCAGCGGCGGATATTTGCTGCAGGCAGTCGTCGAAGAAAAAGAAAACCGTACAATGGAAATCATCATCACTTCAGTCTCGCCAACTGAACTAATGGCCGGGAAAATCCTGGCCGACCTGTTGATCGGGCTGACGCAACTGGCCATCTGGGTATTCTTCGTCATCATTGCCGTGCAATTCATCCCCTCTCTTGCCGACATGAGCGGCAGCGCATCCATCGATGCAGCTTCCATTTTGCTCATGGTAGCCATTTTTCTGCCCGCCTTCATCATGGTGGCCGCAGCAATGGGTGCGGTCGGAGCCACTGCCAGTGAAGCCCATGAGGCACAACAAATTGCCGGCCTGTTCACCCTGCCCCTGGTCATCCCCTTCTGGTTCGTTACCCCCATCATGCTTAACCCCAATGGGGCAATCGCAACCTTCTTGAGCATGTTCCCCCTGACAGCGCCCATCTCGATGCCGCTGCGATTTGTCTTCACCAACGTACCCGTGTGGCAAATTGCGGTAACGATTGCAGCCTTATGCCTGTTGGCCGTTCTGGCAGTCTGGGCAGCAGGGAAGATCTTCCATCTGGGAATGCTGCGCTACGGCAAGCGCCTGTCCTTCCGTGAATTATTTCAAAAAGCCTGATTCATGGAGGAGATTCAATGAAAAAAACTTATCTAATCTTTCGCAACGAATTCATTTCGACCATTACCCGGCGATCTTTTCTGATCACCCTGTTTCTCTTCCCAATCATCGGCTTTGTTGTAATGGCTGTGATCTCTGGGGTGCAAAAATCGACTGGCTCTGATGCCAGTTCCATGATCAGCGATCTGCTTGTCCCTTCTGCCAAAGAGACCCTGGAAGGCTTTGTCGATCAGAGCGGACTGGTGAAAGCCATTCCTGAGGGTTACCAGTACCGGCTGGAACTATTTGCCAGCGAGAAAGATGCTCAGGAAGCCCTGAAAAGCCAAAAAATCTCGGCTTACTACATCGTCGATACCAACTATCTGGAAAATGGCAAAATCGTCTATGTGCGCCCAGATTTCAATCCACTGGGTGGCTCGGTGCAATCCTCATCGATCGATGCTCTGATGGCCTATAACCTTACCGGCGGCAACCTGGATCTCTATTACCGGGTGCAGAACCCCATCAATGTTCAAACTCAGGAGATCGACTCCACTGGGCCGGTGCGCGATGAAAACAGCATGATGACCTTCTTCCTGCCCTACGTGGTCACCTTCCTGTTTTACATCGTCATTTTCCTGTCTGCTTCGCTGCTGCTCAACAGCATCACTGGAGAAAAACAGAATCGCACCATCGAGGTGCTGCTCACCTCGGTAACCCCGGACGAAATGCTGACCGGGAAAATTCTGGCCCTGGGGGTGGCCGGATTGATGCAAACCATCATCTGGTTTGGTTCTGGTTTGCTGCTGCTCAAAATATCCAATCAAACCCTGGCCCTTTCCGACGCCTTTGTGTTACCCGCCAGCATTCTGGCCTGGGGCATCCTGTTCTTCCTGTTCGGGTATGCCGTTTACGCCAGCATCATGGCCGGGATCGGTGCTATGGTGCCCAACGTGCGAGAAGCCTCGCAATTTACCATCATTGTGGTACTGCCTCTGATCATTCCGCTAATGTTCATTTCCTCCTTGATCCAGGCACCCAACAGTGTGGTCTCGATCTTTTTGAGCCTCTTCCCGCTGACCTCGCCAATTGCCATGATGACACGTCTTTCTGCCACCACGGTACCCATCTGGCAAACCCTGCTGGCTCTGGCACTGGTCGGCCTCACCGCCTTCTACCTGATCAAAATCATGGCGGGACTTTTCCGCGCGCAAAATCTTCTTGCCGGGAAATCCCCCACAGTCAAAGAATTTTTACAAATTCTGGCAAACAAAAATTGAACTCCACAGCGGCCGAATGATTTCGGCCGCTGTCTTTTTATTTTCTCGCGGAAAAGCATTGCAGAAAAACCCGGTATCCGCTACACTCAAAGGAGTATGAAATTCACTCAAGAAGTATTCATTGGCATCGATCTGGGAGCCTCCCGGGGAAATTTCACCCTGGCCATTCTGGATGCCCGCTTGCGCATACAGTTTTGCGACGTGATCAGCCCAATCGAATGGCAATCCACTGTGGCCGACAGTCAAAAGATCATCGCCGCGGTCAATGCACCGCTGACCCTGAACCACGGCTACATGGCCGATGCCGATTATCGCAGCCGACTCCTGCCCGCCCCACAGCGTACGCGTTACCAGGAAATGCGTGTGTGCGAATACCAGCTTATCTGTGCCGGGCTTTCCCCTGCGCGAACCCCCAAAGATGTTGGCCGTTTTTCGCCCAAGTTACAGCGCGCCTTCAAATTTGCCTCTGAACTCGGTTCCCTTGGCTTTCAGTTCTGGCCCTTTCCCAACTCCCGTTACCAGATGTTCGAGACAGATGCGGATGCCATTGGCTGCTCACTGCTGGGGGTCAAACCTTTTGCACAAACTTCACTCGAAGGCCGTCTGCAGCGTCAACTTCTTTTGCAAAGCAAAGAAGTGAACGTAGCTGACGCGATGGAATTTTTCGAAGAAATCACCCGACATCGCCTGCTTTCTGGGCATCTGCCCGATGAAATGCTCCTCTCGGCCCCACAACTCAATGCACTTTTAGCTGCCTTTACCGCCTGGGTAGTTGCCAACCGCCCCGCGGAGTATACCCAGATTGGCGAACCCGACGAAGGGGTACTCATTCTCCCGGCCAAACTCCCTGCCACTCTCTAATTTCTCTGCCTTGCGTCTTGAATTTTTTGATATATCAAGATTTTTTGGATATAATTCATCCACATAGGTGAGCAAATATGAACTTTCAAATGTGGCTTAAAGCAATTCGAATCATTCCCAAAATCAGCAAGGAAGAATGGGGTCAACTGGATGTGATCTCGCGCTGGCTGATCATCACCCGGGCTGCCGTGCTGGTCATGACCCTGACCTCAGC
>JAAZOQ010000103.1 GCA_012797695.1 Anaerolineaceae bacterium
ACCACAAGCGCTTGTAGTCGTACTGAACGTAGTTGTCGCCCAGAATCGACTGTGTCTTCGAGAGGGTGGTGTCATCAGCGATCACCAGCGGATAGTTCAGCAGCTCTTTAGAGACGTCATCCTTGATCCACATTTTATTGGGATAATCGCGGAAATACCACCAGTAGGGGTACAGATTGTCCCCTAAATAAGCCACCTTGATGTCTTTGCCACCAGTCGTCCGCTCAGAGATCTCTTCAACCTGGCTCAGAATTTGTTTGGGGCCGGGGGCACCATGAGCATAAACCAGAAACTCAGTAGCATAGTCATAATTGAGGTAATTGGCCTGGTAAGAAGAATGTGCCGTCAAAATCGCCAGCACCAGGAAGAAAGCCGACCCAAGCAAACGCCAGAGATCACGCGAAGCCCAATCATGCAGAAAAGTCAGCACTCCCCAGGCGCTCAAACCGCAAGCCAACACCGAAAAGAGGAAAGTACTGGTCGTTTGTAACTGATCCAGCGTCGTCCCCTGGAAGGGCTTGTTCGGCCCCACCAAAATGCCAATTGCCATGAACAGGCTAACCAGAAAGATGGGGGCCAACAAAAGGGCGAAAAGCCCTTTGCGATTTGCCAATCGCGGCCACGGAACGCTTTCAATCAGATAGCCAATTCCCCACCCCGCGCCCAACAAAATGGGCATGTCGATGTAATAAGTCAGCCAGGGCATCTTTTCGCCGGCAATGCTGTAAGCGATCAGGCTCATGACTGAGAAATACACGAAGAAAGCCATCACAGGCAAACGCCGCGGGGCGTTTTCTTCCGTTTCGATTGGCTCTCCGCTCGATTCAGAAAGGGCTTCTCCTTCCGCTGCAACATTTTCGACGATTTCAGTTTCCGCTGTGTCGATCGGTTCTGCCGCTACCTCTGCTAGGGGCTGTTCGGCGGGTTGGGCAATTGGGGCAATCCCCGGAAACATCGAATACAACTTGTGCCGCCCGGCATAGATTGCCCCCAGAATCAATCCAGCCACACCCAGGTAGTCATACATGGGGAGCTGCAAGAAGAGGTAGTAATACCAGGGCTGTGTTCCGCGGTTAACCGATTGCTGAGAAAGCCAGTATCCCAACGAACCAACAATACCGGTAAAAAACCCCTGCCCGTTGGTGAAGAAAGTAGTATAGAACACCGTGAAAATAGCATAGAAAATAGCCGCGCTGGTCAGCCAGAGAGAAGGCTTCCACAGCAATCCCACCACAATGGCAATCAGGGTCATAAGTACCAGAATGATCGAGGTATGGATCAACCCGGCCTGGGAATAATCGATGGGATCCCAGCCGAGGAACTTGACCGGGAATGCAGTCAGTGTAGGCAGGATCAGCGTGAAGGTAAGCAGCAGCAAATCAAAAGAGCGGATCTCTTTGACCTTGTTCCAGCCCAGCCCTTTGAGCAACGTATAGATGATCACTACCAGAGCAATTGCCGCCAATGCAACACAGGCAATTAGGGTAGCTTGATAAACCGGCAGCAAACTCTGCAATGCCGCCGATTTGAAGGGCTGTGTGGTGGAATTCGCCTTGGCTTCCATGGCGCTGGCGGCCACTCCCAGCCCGGCCAGCAAAATCAATGCGGCCATTGCAAAAGAAAATGCCTGCTTATCCTTGCGCCGACGCCAGTGTTTTCGTGAGACGTCTTCCAGAAAGAGTACCCCCAGAAAGATCAAGAGAATCGCTGTGTAAATGTAAGCTGTCTCTTCAGTGGTCATCTGCAGTGAGAGAAGCGCCGCGATGATCAACAGTGAAGATGACCGCCCTTTCTCGAGGTAGAAAAATATGTAGAAAAAGAGCATCACCCCAAACAAACCCAAAAGGGCTTCGTCGCGGGCATATCGGCCATAGAAAAGGATCATGGGGGAGATCAAATAGAGTGTGCCGGCCACCAGGCTGCCCACTCTGCCCAGATAACGCTTGAAAGCAAAGAGGATAAAAGCGATGGTTAAAATGCTGAAGACAGCACTGGGAATGCGCGACGAAAAATCGCTGTCTCCAAACAGGAAATACGAAGCCGCGATCAAATGGAATTGTAATGG
>JAAZOQ010000104.1 GCA_012797695.1 Anaerolineaceae bacterium
TGCCCCGGCAGCCCCTACCGGATTTTGCGCATAAGCCCCGTAGAAAGCAAAGTAAGCCTGATTCAACTTGCGGATCAGATAGCCGTGGGCGACGAAAACCTGTCGCCGCAGTTCCATGTAATTTTCTGCTTCGCTGACTTTCCCCTCTTTTAACAATTGATCCACGACCAGCCGTGTTTCGTGCATTTCGCTGTTGAAATCGAAGGCGTCGATGTTATTCCCGGCATCGGCCAACCCGGCATAGATTGTTCCCGGCTGCTGGAATGAAGTGCTCAACTCCGGATAAAAGCGTGCCACGACTTGTGCTCCGATCTCACTGCCTACGATCTCGGCGGTGGTTTCGTTCATGGTGCGCAGTTGATTGCTGGTATCGTAGTTCAATCCCAGCGGGCGCAGGGTTAAATAGTTATGCGTCCATTCGTGGGCAACGGTGGTCATCACCCAGGTAGAATCCGAGGTTTGCTCGACCATGGTGGGATAGATGCCCACTCCGCCAATATCTACCACCAGCACCGAAACATCCAGATTATCGGCAATTTTATTTTCAAGCTGGTTGATCTGATCCAGATTCAGGTTGGCCAGCAGTGAGAGGTTCACGTCCTGACGGACCACCTCGCGCGGGGAGACGATCAGCGCCTTGGGCAGTGGGGTGGTGTGATACAGCAGGGCCGGGAGAAGCTGCCCGCCGATAGAAAGGCCATTTTCTGCCAGGACTTCGCTCACCTGCTGCTGCAAAATTTCCTCGACTGCAGGGGCCAGTTCATCCAGCAGATTCTGGATTTGATCTTGCTGAGCCAGCAGGGCGGAAGCGGCGCTTTTTGGGTCCTGAATACTGGGATCGGTGTAGATCTGAGAAATCTGCCCGGCCAGAGTTTCGTCTTGCTTGACCAGAGCGAAATAGCGCAGCACCAGATCATGCTGAAGGGCAGGCTGAACCGCGTTGCTGATCCCCAGGGAAGATTCCGACATTTTTGAAAATAATGAATCCACCGTCCAGTCAAAGTAGTTGAATTCCAACCCGGCGGTGTACAGTCGTACTTTTTGCGTTAACGTTTTGGGAGCTGAGACGGATTGGGTGAGCAGACAGATGCACACCCCAATCAAAAGAACCTTCCCTAGCAAGTTTCGCCATTTCATGTCCGAAATTATACCGCTGCGCAAGGGGGTGTTTCGAAACATGAATTTGCATCTTTTTGGCCCTTTTTACGAATATAAATATTGTATAAGATCGCCTGCAAAACCTCTGGACACAGGTAGTTCGACGTAGTATAGTTCGACATCGTACTACCTTAGAAAATGAAGAAAATCACTGGAGAGTGATTGTATCTGGTAAAGAATGAGGAAAAACATGGAAAATCTTGAAGTTGAACCCAAGAAAAAGAAATTTACTCGCAAGACTTGGTGGATTATCGGTGGGGCCGCAGTGATTCTGTTGGTGATTGTTTTGATCATCAGCGGCAATCAGGCCCGTAAGAACGCTGCCCAGACCTACCAGACGGAAACGCTTGGCAAGGGTCAATTGGTCGCTGTGGTCGGCGCTACCGGCACGGTCCGGGCCAACCAGACTGCCTATTTAAGCTGGCAGACTTCTGGCCGCGTCGAGGAAGTGCATTACGGTATTGGGGAACAGGTCAGTAATGGAGAAGTGATCGCCAGCCTGGCGGATACTTCGCTGCCCCAGTCGGTGATTTTGGCTTCCAGTGATTTGCTGTCAGCACAGCAAAGTCTCGACGATCTAAAAAATTCCACATCCAGTTTGGCCAA
>JAAZOQ010000105.1 GCA_012797695.1 Anaerolineaceae bacterium
ATGGGGGTGGGGCTGACCCTCTTCCCGGAATATTTCTATCTGCGTGACCAGTTTGGTTCGCGCATGAACACGATCTTCAAGTTCTATTTTCAAACGTGGATGTTCTGGGGAATTGCCGCAGCCTTTGCTTCGGTGGTGTTGTTCAACCAGTTGAAGAAGTGGAAGAACACCCTGTTTACCTTGTTTTGGACAGTACTGCTGCTGTCTGCTTTGATCTATCCGGTGATCATGCTGCTCAATAAAACGAACTCATTCAAGCCTGCCACCTGGACTTTGAACGGGAATGCGTATATCCAGACGGCCAACCCTGATGAACAACTGGCACTGGATTGGCTGGAAAAGCAGCCGTTGGGGGTGATCAGTGAAGCTGTGGGAGGCAGCTATTCAGAATTCGCCCGTGTTTCTGAGCAAACGGGTGATCCGACGGTCATTGGTTGGTGGGGACATGAATCCCAATGGCGTGGAGGGTACACAGAGATCGGGTCGCGTCGACAAGACGTGCAGCGCCTATATGAGACTTCGACCTGGTTTGAGGCGCAGGCCATTATTGCCAAATATGACATCAAATATATCTACGTGGGCGATCTGGAGCAGTCCGCGTATCAGGTAAATACGCAAAAATTCGCAGATCATTTGACCGTGCTCTATCAGAACAATTCTGTAACGATTTATGGTACAACAGGGATTCAATAAAGAGAGTTGAGATGGAAGACAAAACTGTTACCCGAGATCAAGCCATTGAAGTGACCGTATTCGGCATTGCCTTTACCCTGGCAGTGGTACTGCATTTTGTGCACCTGGGGGCTTTACCTCTGGGTGATGTCGAAGCTGCCAATGCACTGGTTGCCATGAAAATGGCAAAAGGTCAGGCGGTGACGATGAACGGGCAGCCGGGTTACGCGGCGTTGACTTCCCTTTTGTTCTTTTTATTCAGTGCCAGCAATTTTTGGGCGCGTTTCTGGCCGGCGCTTTTTGGATCGCTGACGGTTTTCTTGCCGTTGCTTTTCAGGCGCTGGACGGGGCGGACCGCCATGCTGGGCATGGCCCTTTTCCTGGCAATCGACCCGGCAGTCAACGCTTTATCGCGAACAGCTGCGGGCACTATTCTGGGCCTGGTTTGTCTGGTAGCGGCTCTGGGTTTTCTCTTGAACCAGAAGTGGGTTGCCGCTGGCATTGCTTGCGCGCTGACGCTTCTGGCGGGTACGTCGCTGTGGATTGGGGTATTTTCCCTGCTGCTCGCCTGGCTGCTTTATACGCTGATCTATCGCAAGATCAATCCGGGCAGTGGATCTCAGCCAGCGGTCAAGTGGGGGAACTTCTTTGCGGCTTTTCTGGCAGCTTTTCTCTTGCTGGGGACGGTCTTTACCTTCCGGGCGTATACCCTTACCGGAGTAGGAAACAGTATAGCGGAGTATTTTGCGCAGTGGGTACAGACTGGCAGCAGGCTGACGGTGATGTTCATTGCTCTCTTTTCTGCTGAAATTCTGGCGCTTTTGCTGGCCCTGTGGGGGGCGATTCACCCAGAAACGGAAGAAAATGCCGGGTTTCGCGCTTTCGCGGGAGTATGGGCGCTGCTGGCTTTGGCGTTGATTCTGGCGAACCCGGGCCGGCAGGTGAATGATTGGGCTGGATTGCTTCCGGGTCTGTGGGGGCTGATGGCCTTGGGCCTGGACCGTTTGTGGCGTTTTTTCCATGCTGATGAATTCCTGCTGAAGCTCTTCCAGATGGTGGCGACGATCACCTTGCTGGTTTTTTGTTATCTCAATATTCTTTCTGCGGCCGCTGGGGTTCAGGCAACCGCATTTTCTAATCTTTACTGGCTGTACATTCTTTTGCCGGTATTGCTGCTGGTGGTGGTCACCGGTTTGATCAGCTGGGGCTGGTCTGTTCAGGCAGCCAAAGAGGGATTGCTGGCCGGCACTGCCTTTTTGCTGGTCATTTTAACTTTTGGCATGGCCTGGAAGGCGGGTGGGTTGGGGTCTCGTCCTGAAACAGAATTGTGGCGCGCGGATGCACTGCCTACCGGGAGCCATTGGGCGCTTCAGACTGTGACTGATCTTTCCACCTGGAATTC
>JAAZOQ010000106.1 GCA_012797695.1 Anaerolineaceae bacterium
CGCTGCAGGCCACCATTGTGCTGTGGGGATTGACCGTGCTGACAATTTTTTACCTCTTCTAGAATGCCCGCAATTTCCAGTTCTGCCCCTGGCAAGATGATCCTGTGCGGTGAGCACGCGGTGGTCTATTATCAACCCGCGGTTGCCATCCCGGTGCTTTCACGCGCCACCACCACCAGTATTTTTGCGCATCCGCTTGATTCCACCGGAAAAGTGTTCATTCATTCAGAAGAAGCCAACCTTCATGAATGCCTGACTGACCTGCCCGCGGAACATCCCGTTCGCCAGACCATTGAACTGGTGCAGACACACTTCCGACTTGACCATTTGCCAGCCTGCGAAATCCGTATTCATTCCAACCTCCCGATCTCTGCCGGATTAGGCTCTTCTGCCTCACTCTCGATCTCGATCCTCCGTGCTCTCAGCGAATTTCTGGGGCAACCTTTGTCTCTGGAACAGATCAATCAACTGGCCTACGAAGCAGAAAAGATCCATCACGGCAACCCTTCCGGCGTGGACAATACGGTCATTGCTTATGGCCGGCCGGTCTACTTTATCCGCGGAAAGCAGCCTGAATTTGTGCGGGTCAAAACAAAATTAAGCTTTTTGCTGGCCCACACCGGGATCGCTGCCTCTACCTCCAAAGCAGTTGCCGAAGTCCGAGAGCATTTTAAGGCAGAACCGCAAAAATACTCCCGCCTTTTCTCTGAAATCGGCGCCTTAACCAATCAGAATCGAGAATTTCTGGCCAGCGGAGAAATTCACCCACTGGGGAAAAATCTGACCCATAATCACAAGCTTCTGCAAGAAATGGGGGTTTCTTCCACAGAATTGGATCAACTGGTGAGCGTTGCGTTGGGAGCAGGCGCTTATGGAGCCAAACTCTCGGGAGGTGGTCAGGGAGGCAACATGCTGGCCCTGATCCCGGCCGAGCTATCCGATAAACTTACCCAGACGCTGCTGAGTGCTGGGGCCAAAAGCGTCATTGCCCTCGATCTGCCCGCCTCAGGAGAAGAGCAATGAATAAATTGATCTTTCTCAAATTAGGCGGCTCGCTCATCACCGATAAAGATCAACCCAATACCGCCCTGTATGACCGCATCGACCGTATTGCCAGGCAACTCGCTCATTTTCGGGCAAGCTCTCCTGAAGTTCAGTTGCTCATCGGCCACGGATCCGGCTCATTCGGGCATTCGGCTGCCAAACAGTACCAGACGCGTCAGGGAGTCACCACAGCCGAACAATGGCAGGGGTTTGCCAAAGTGTGGTTGGCCGCCCGAGCGCTCAATCAAATCGTGATCGAGAGCCTGGCCCGACATGGCCTGCCCGTGCTGTCCTTTCCTCTTTCAAGCATGGCCACAGTCGGCCCAACCGGCAGACTTCACTGGCCCAGCGAGCCCTTGCAAACCGCACTGGAACATGGGCTAATCCCGGTCATCTACGGAGACGTGGTCTTTTCCGAACAAAAAGGCGGAACCATATTCTCGACCGAAGAACAATTCGCCGCACTGGTTCCCTTGCTGCGCCCTGATGAAATCTTGCTGGCAGGCATCGAACCCGGGGTCTGGCAAGACTTCCCTGAGTGCACCCAATTGATCGAAACGATCACCCCCAAAAGCTATCTCCAGTTCTTTGATAAAATTAAAGAGTCCGCCAGTATCGATGTCACTGGCGGCATGGCCAGCAAAGTTCGAGAAATGCTTTCTCTGATCGAAGCTTACCCCTGTTTACAAGTCCGGCTTTTTTCAGGGAAAGAAGAAAACGCTGTTTTTCAAGCACTCTCTGGTGAGTTGAAAGGGACTTTATTACAGCGAGACGATTAAAGGAGAATAAAATGAGATTCGACCGTAAAGTTTTGGAATCGTTCGAGGACCAGTTTTTGGCCCCTTACGCTATCCACGCCAGCCATTCGAAAGGCCGCATTTATCCCGAATCTGAACCTGAATATCGTACCTGTTTTCAAAGAGACCGCGATCGGATTTTACACACTACCGCCTTTCGGCGACTGGAATACAAAACCCAGGTCTTCATCAATTTCGAAGGAGACTATTACCGTACCCGTTTAACCCATACCCTGGAAGTTGCTCAGATCGGCCGCACCATTGCCCGTGCACTGGGGGCCAACGAAGACCTCACCGAAGCCATCTGTCTGGCCCATGATCTGGGTCACCCACCTTTTGGACACTCCGGAGAAGCCACCCTGAATAAAATGATGAAAGAGCACGGCGGGTTCAATCACAATCACCACTCTTTCAGAATCGTTACCGAAGTCGAAAAGCGTTATCCGGAATTCCCAGGGCTGAACCTTTCGTGGGAGGTGTTGGAAGGGATCGTCAAGCACGAAACCGAGTATGACAAATCAGACGCCAGCAATTTCGACCCGCAGCTGCGTGGCCATCTGGAAGCCCAGATCACCAACGTGGCAGATGAACTGGCCTATACCTCGCATGACCTGGATGATGGACTGCGCTCCGGGTTGATCACCCCCGAGATGCTGACCGACATCGAATTATGGAAGATGGCAGCCGTGCGGTTTCGCAAACAAGGCGGTCAGGTAGATGACCTCATGCGTCACCAGATCATCCGTGAGCTGGTTGGGATCGAAGTCAACAGCATGATCCACGACACCGCCGCGCGCATCGATCAGACCGGCGTAAAATCGGTCGCTGAACTGCAATCGCTGCCTCATAACTTAGTCGGCTTTGAGACAGAAATGATCGAGAATAATCGCATTCTCAAGGAATTTCTCTATAACAATATGTATCGTCATTACCGGGTCGTGCGGATGCAGAAAAAAGCTGAAGAAGTGTTGACCCGCCTGTTCACCGCTTACTGCGAAACCCCAACCATGCTGCCCCCGCAATTTTATGAGCAGATCGAAGAAAAAGGGAAAGAACGCACCATTTGCGATTATCTGGCCGGAATGACTGACCGTTTTGCCATCGAGGAATACCAAAAATTATTTGATCCTTCCCTCTTACCCTAAGCGGGGATAAAATGAAATGCTACTATAAAAGTCTTATTGACTGGAGCTTCTATGAATAATCCTTCTTACTTAACTAAAGAGGGTGCAGAAAAATTGCATCAGGAACTTGAGCAATTAAAAGGCCCCTCCCGCGATGATTTATCCAGACGTCTACGTTTAGCCATCCAGCAAGGTGATCTCTCTGAAAACGCAGATTACATTGCTGCAAAAGAGGAACAGGGATTTCTCGAGGGTCGCATCGCTGAGCTCACCACCATCTTGAGTAACGTTGTGATCATCGAAGAAAACGCTGCCAAGAAAGATAAGGTAGATGTCGGCGTTAAAGTGACCATCCAGGAAGACGATTTCCCTGAGGAGACCTATTTTCTGGTCGGCCCGCAAGAGGCTAACCCTGCCGAAGGCCGCATCTCGCATAACTCCCCCATTGGCAGTGCCCTGCTGGGCCACAAAGTTGGGGACGTCGTCGAAGCGACCACCCCGGGCGGCACAGTCAAACTCAAAATCACTCACATCGAGTAACGCATCTCCCGCAATAAAAAAACCCCTGACGGGGTTTTTTTATTGCTTTTCATCAAATCAGATTACTTTGCCCAAACGCTTAATTCCAGAGTCAAGCGCTCGAAATAGGATCCGGCGGGCAAAGCGCCCTGGCCATAGACCAGTTCAACCACTTTGGCCTGCAACTGCAGGGATGGAGTCTCCAGAATGATCTCCTGGCCCGGTTCAACCTGGACGGGTTCCCCACGGGAGGCCAGACGCTGACGTACCGCTGGATCACTCATGGCCCGGGAGCTCATCAAAACCTTGGTCACGGTCTGGGTGTCATTCTTATCGAAGAGCCAAACCTCAAAGGCAGAGACTTTTTTGGGCTCGCCCACCCCAACCATATCTGAGATTCCCACACCGCACTCCCCAAGGAATTCTCCGCGGGCAGTGTCGATACTGAAAGAATCATCATAGAGATCATCACCGATCTTATAAGTGGTCATAAAGTGAGCCGCTGGCATATCCGTGGCCGCGGCAGCAGGGGCAGCCGCCACTGGGGCAGAACGGCTGGCCGCAGGGCGGGCAAAA
>JAAZOQ010000107.1 GCA_012797695.1 Anaerolineaceae bacterium
AAGCCCTGTTACCCCGATATCACGGCAGTGCCTGACCCGGTGGAACTGGCGGTGCTGGTCATTCCGGCGGGAGCCACCCCGCAGACCCTCGAAGCCTGCGGTCAGCGCGGCATTCATGCGGCCATCATCATCTCGGGCGGCTTCAAAGAGGTGGGCAGCGGTGGTGCGGACCTGGAAAAGGAGTGTCTCGACATTGCCCGGCGTCATTCCATGCGGCTGATCGGGCCGAACTGCGTTGGGGCCATGAACCTGCATAACGGTCTCAACACCACCTTCATTAACGGCATGCCCGAAGAGGGCGGTATCGGCTTTCTCTCGCAGTCGGGGGCTATCTGCGGCGGGGTGGTGGACATGGTGCACGGCAAGAAAGTGGGCTTTTCTCACTTTCTCAGCCTGGGCAACGAAGCCGACGTGACCGAGACGGACATCATCGAATATCTGGGCGCCGATCCGCGCACGCGCGTGATCGCGGCCTACGTTGAACAGATCCGTGACGGGCGCCGTTTTCTGGAAGTGGCCCGCCGCGTTTCGCAGATCAAACCCATTGTGCTCATTAAAGCCGGCCGCACCAGCGCTGGTGCACGGGCCGTTTCTTCGCATACCGGGTCGCTGGCGGGTTCGCACACCGCCTATCAGGCGGCTTTTCAGCAGGCCGGGGTGATCGAGGTACAGACTTTTGCCGAACTTTTCGACGTGGCGCTGGCTTTCGATACCCAACCCATCCCGGCGGGCAAGAACGCGGTGATCATTACCAACGCCGGCGGGCCGGCGGCGCTGGCCTCCGACAGTCTCTCGGCCAACGGATTTACGCTGGGTGACCTCAGCGAGGCCACCCGCAGTGAGCTGCGCGCGCATCTCAACCCCAGCGCCCAGGTGAGCAACCCGATCGATATGCTGGGGGGAGCCGAGCCGGCAGATTACGAACTGGCCGTGCGTACCGCGCTGGCCGATCCGCAGATCGACGCGGTGATTCCGCTGCTGGTGCCCCAGGCACTGGTCAGCCCGGCGGGAGTGGCACAGGCTGTGGTCGATGCGGTGCGGGGAGCGAAGAAAACCGTGCTGGCCTGCGTGGTCGGTGATGAGAGCGTGGGGGAGGCGCGGCTGATCCTGCAGGGCAACCGCATCCCTATGTACACGGTCCCTGAAACGATGGGGCGGGTGCTGGCCGCCATGCGGTACTATCGTGACTGGCGCGGTCGGGACCATTCCCTGCCGGCAGAGAGTCACGCCAGCGGGTTTGCCCGCGCTGAGGCCTACCTCAAGACGCAGGCCGGGATTTCTGCTCTGGGTGAAGCAGCGGCCCGTCCGCTGCTCGAGGCGTACGGGTTCCCGGTGGTCCAGGCGGACCGCGCGGGCAGCGCCGGTGAAGCCGCCCGGGTGGCCGAGAAAATCGGCTTCCCGGTGGTGATGAAGGTGATCTCCCCGGATATTTTGCATAAATCCGATGTGGGAGGGATTCGCCTGGGGCTGAATTCAGCCGCGGAGGTCGAAACGGCTTATGCTGCGATGTTGCAGGGGGTGGCTGCCAAAGCTCCCCAGGCCAGGATCGAAGGCGTGCTGATCGAGCAATCCGCCCCGCACGGGCAGGAAGTGATCATTGGCATGAAACGCGACCCCGGCTTTGGCCCGCTGCTGATGTTTGGTCTGGGCGGCATCTACGTTGAGCTGTTCAAGGATGTTTCTTTTCGCGTTGCCCCCATTGGCGAGCAAGAAGCTCTGGAAATGGTCCAGGCCACCCGCGCTGGCCGGCTGCTGACCGGCTTCCGCGGCCAGGCGCCGGCGGATGTGGCGGCCGTGGTCGATTGCCTGTGCCGGCTGAGCCAGCTGGCGCTGGATTTTCCGCAGATCAGCGAGATCGAGGTGAATCCGCTGCAGGTCTTTGAGGCAGGCCGGGGAGTCCTGGCGCTGGATGCCCGCGTTCTCTTTTAATAAATAAGAAAAGGTTAAGACTCTCATAAAACTCAGGTTAATTTTCGAGAAACCTGCAAAAAAACCTTGCATAAAAATCGACTTCAACTATAATAAGCATCGACCTCTTACCGGTTGCCCCCCTCAACCGGTCGGAGGTCATTTTTTTGCCCGGATGCTTTTAGGGCATTCCCCACTTTAATGAATTTCATACATTTTGTTAGCAATGTTCTGATCTGAGCGGGCTACTATTAACCCTGTAAACAAAACAAAAGGTGTTTTGACAGGAGGCTCAATATGACAACCAATCTTCTTCCTTTGAAACGCCGCAGCGACAAATTAGCCGTCCGGCGTGATTACGATAACCCGGTGCTGGCGATTCAAGACGAAATGAACCGCATGTTTGATCGCTTCTTCACGGATCCATTCGATCTGGCGCCTTATGACCGGGAATGGATGGCCGAGTTCAACCCGAGAGTGGACGTGAGCGAGACCGAGAAAGAGGTCAAGGTCGTGGCCGAGTTACCGGGGATGGATGAGAAAGACATCCAACTCAGCCTGGAACACGATACCCTCGTCATCAGCGGTGAAAAGAAATCCGAGAGCGAGGACAAAGGCAAGAACTTCCATCGTGTCGAACGCTCGTTTGGCTCTTTCAGCCGGGTGATTGCCCTGCCTTCCGAAGTGGAGGCGGATAAAGTGGAAGCTGAGTTCAAGAAGGGCGTCTTGACCGTGACTTTGCCGAAGCCGGCTTCAGCCATCAAGACAAGCAAGAAAATTCAAATCAAAGCCAGTTGATCCTCAGAGGGA
>JAAZOQ010000108.1 GCA_012797695.1 Anaerolineaceae bacterium
GCTGGCTGGTTTCATCGGCGGGGCACTCGATCGCCTTCTCAGCCTGGTCATGGATAGCCTGTATGCTTTCCCGGGCCTGATCCTGGCCATCGCCATCGCTGCCGTGCTCGGCCCCAGCATTCTGAACATCATCATTGCCATTTCTGTGCTGTACATCCCGACGTATTACCGTATTGTGCGCGGTCAAACGCTGACCGTGAAAGAAGAAGTGTACGTCGAGGCCGCTCGCAGCATTGGGGCGCGCCGCTCAGAGATCTTGGGCCGCTACATCTTCCCCAACGTCATCCCATCGGTGGCGATCATCTTCTCGGTCAACGTTGCGGATGCCATCCTGACCGGTGCCGGGTTGTCCTTCCTGGGTCTGGGCCTGCCGCCCACGATCGCAGATTGGGGCATCGATCTGGCCCGCGGCCAGCGCTTCATCCAGACCGCCCCGTGGATGATTACCTTCCCGGGTCTGGCGATCTTGCTGGTGGTGTTGGCCTTCACCTTGATGGGCGAGGGGTTGACTGAAATCTTCAATCCCAAATTGAGGGATCGCTAATGACTGACGACATTCTTTACTCTATTCGTAATTTAACCGTCGATTACAAAACCCGTGCTGGCATCGTGCACGCAGTGGATAATGTCTCACTGGATATCCGCCGTGGCGAGATCCTGGGTCTGGTCGGCGAATCTGGCTGTGGAAAGTCCACCTTCGGCAAGGCACTGCTGCGGCTGCACGATGGCCCGGCCAGTATTCCGGCCGGGGAGTTGTGGTTCGATGGCCGCGATCTGATGAAGGTCCCCATGAAGGACATGCCCGAAGTTCGCGGTGCGGAGATCGGCATGGTCTTTCAAGACCCGATGACTTCGCTCAACCCGGTGCAGAGCATTCTCGAGCACCTGACTGAGACCATCCAGGCCCACGAACCGGGCACCAGTGATGCGGCCGCCAAGGCCCGCGCCGAGGAATTAATCGAGCGTCTGGGCATTCGTCACGAACGCCTCAACGAGTATCCGCACCAGATGTCTGGTGGGATGCGCCAGCGCGTGATGATCTCTCTGGCCCTGGCCCTGCGTGCCAAGCTGGTTATTGCTGATGAACCCACCACTTCGCTTGACGTGATCGTGGAGGCTAAATTCCTCGATCTGCTCAAGGAGCTGCAGGAGGAATTCGGCCTGACCATTCTGCTCATCACCCACAACATTTGTGTGGTGGCCGAGGTTTGCGATCGGGTGGCGGTGATGTATGCTGCCAAGATGGCTGAAGTTGGTACCGCAGAAGAGGTCTTTGGTGCTCCCAAGCATCCGTATACGCAGGGGCTGCTTAACTCCGTGCCGAACATCGACATGGACGAGATCGAGCTCTACAAGATGGGCGGCGAGCCGCCCAGCCTGCTGCACCCGCCCAAGGGCTGCCGCTTCCATCCGCGCTGCCCGCAAGCGATGGAAATTTGCGGCCAGCAGGAACCCAGTTTCGAAGAAATTGCCAACGGCCACAGAACAGCTTGCTGGCTTTATCAGGCCCATGAGGCGGCTGCCCGGGCCAAGGAGGCCGCCAATGGCTAAGTTAAATGAAAAGAACGAAGCGCAGCGGGTGGCGACCGATGGCCAGGACTTGCTGGTAGTCCAAAATCTGGTCAAGTACTTCCCGGTGCAGGGCGGGCTGATTGCCAGCATCCTGCACAAAGGCAAGATCCCCGCGGTCAAGGCCGTGGACGGGGTTACCTTTACCATCAAACGCGGTGAGGTCTTTGGTCTGGCCGGCGAAAGCGGTTCAGGCAAATCGACCATCGGCCGTCTGGTGCTGCGCCTCTACGAGCCCACCCGCGGCAAGGTGATCTTCGATGGCATTGATCTGCTCAAGCTCAAGCCCGAAGACATGCGCCATATCCGTTCGCGCATGCAGCTCGTCTTTCAAGACCCGCTGGCAGCGCTGAACCCGCGTATGACCATCGGACAGGCCATCGATAACCCGGCGGCGATCCATCTCTCGCATCTGAACGCCGATGAACGCCGTCAGGCGGTGCTGGATATTTTGCATCAGGTGGGCATGAACCCGCCGGAGGCTTACTACAATCTGTATCCGCACCAGATTTCGGGCGGCCAGCGCCAGCGTATCGTGTTGGCCCGCGCTCTGGTGACCCATCCTGAGCTGGTCGTGGCGGATGAACCGATTGCCATGGCTGACGTATCCGTGCGTTCCATCTTGCTGGATTTGATGCTGAAGATGAAGCAGGAATTCAACCTGACTTATCTCTTTATCACCCATGATCTAGCCACGGCCAAATACATCTGTGACCGCATTGGCGTACTGTATCTGGGCAAAATGTGCGAGATGGGCGAGGTCGGGGAAGTATACGAATATCCGCTGCATCCCTACACCCAGGCATTGCTCGCGGCTGTACCGGTGCCCGATCCCAAACGGCGCCGCACCACCAAAATGCCCGAAGGCGAGATTCCCAATCCGATCAACCCACCGACCGGCTGCCATTTCCATCCGCGCTGCCCACTGGCACAGGCGATCTGCAGCCAGAAGGAGCCGGAGATTCGTGAACTGCGCCCCGGTCATACGGTGGCCTGTCACTTCGCGGAGAACTTTTTACCCAAAGAGTGATCAGCGTGATGCTGACTTTGACTCGCAATGGTGCAGCACTGCCATTGCGAGTTTTTTGTGAATTCGGCGCCGGCCCGTGCCTTTTGAGGGACTGCAAGACGTGTTATAGTTAGGCCACGGAGTGAGAACTCCATTCTTGATCGTTATCTGAGGAACCGAACTTATGTCCAAATCTGCCCTGGGAATGACCAAAAAATGGGTGCTGGCCCTGTTTTTGCTCGTGTGCTTTGCTGCTGCTGCCGGGATTCGCGTCTACGATCTGACCGATCTGCCGCTCGATTTTCACCCGGCCCGCCAGCTGCAATCCATGCTCAAAGCCAGAGGCATGTACGCGGCTACAGGCGACGCCACCCAGTTCAGCGCGGAGCAGATCGACATTGCGCTCAAACAATGGCGCGGTCAGCCTACCCAGGAGCCGGAAGTGATGGAGCACCTGGCGGTGTGGACCTATCAGGTGATTGGTCACGAAAACCTGTGGTTTCCGCGTTTCTATGCCATCCTTTTCTGGCTGATCGGTGGGTTGGGACTGTATTTCTTCCTGCGCAATCTGACCGGGCCGACCGGGGCGGTCATCGGCACCGTTTTCTTCCTTTTTTGCCCGTATGGCATTTCTGCCAGCCGGGCCTTCATGCCTGACCCATTGATGGTGGCCCTGCTCATCTGGTCTGCCTGGGCGCTGCTGCGCTGGAGCCAGAAACCCGGCTGGGGCTGGGCCGTGTTGGCTGGCCTTTTAAGCGGGTTGACCGTGTACGTCAAGCTGACTGCGGTTTTCTACATTGCCGCTCTGTTCTTCTGCCTGATGATCGCTACTTATGGCGTTGGGCGCATGTGGCGCCGGGCTCAGTTCTGGCTCATCGGTGTGCTGGCCGTCTTGCCCGGATTCCTGTACAACTACTGGGGTATTTTCGTCAGCCGTTTCATTAATTCGGCGGCGACCGATAACCGCATACTCCCTTCCATGCTGGTGCAGATGTTGTCTTATGTGCACTGGAATGAGATGGTGGTGAGCGTGACCGGCATCGTGGCCTTCTTGCTGGCTGTGGCGGGACTGTTTGTCATCCAAAAGGGGCCGAAACGTGCCGCGGCGCTGGGGCTGTGGATCGGTTACTTCTTATATGGTATTGTCTTCATTTATTATTACACCACCCACGATTATTATCACCTGCCCCTGATCGTGCTGGTGGCGGTTGGGCTGGCTGGGCTGGCCGAAGTACTTCTGCCGCGCCTGCTGGAGCTGATCCATCCAGTGTGGATCGCCCGGGCCCTCTTGCCGCTGCTGATCCTGCTTGGGGTGGGTGAAACGGTCTGGCAGGTGCGCAGTGATTTCAAACGCGTCGATTACCGTCCGCAGGCCGAGTTCTGGGCCGAGCTGGGGCAAAAGGTGCGCACGTATCACATCATGGCGCTAACCGAAGATTACAATGGACGCCTTTCTTATTGGGGCTGGCAGGATGCCGCCTATTTGCCGGCCATGAATGAGCTGGTGCACCGTGAGTTGGCCGGTCATGGCGGGGATGCTATGGCGACCTTCCAGGCAATGGTACAGGGTAATGATTTCTTTTTAGTGACCCTGCTCGATGACCCGACCATGTCAGGCGGGCTGATGGATCTGCTCAAGCAGACCTATCCGATCTACGACCAGGGCTCCGGTTACATCATTTTCGATCTGCGTCCGCAGAAATGAGGTTCGTTCACTTCAGGGAGGGAGAAGATGCTTGAAATACCCGAAAGTGCAGTGGTGGCCCGGCAGGCGCGTGAAACGCTGCTGGGCAAGACTTTAACTGCGGTGCAGGTCAACGCCTCTCCGCACAAATTTGCCTTTTTCTTTGGTGACCCCACGGGTTACCCGGCTTTGCTGATCGGGGCAACCTTCACGGGCGGACGGGCCTTGGGTGGGCAGGTGGAGCTCAGTGCTGGCGATCTGCGCCTGGTCTTCAGTGATGGCATTAACCTGCGCTATTTTCCGCCGCAGAGTGCGGTCCCGGCCAAGCATCAGCTTTGCCTGGGCCTGTCGGATGGCAGTCATCTGGTGAGCACCGTGCAGATGTACGGCTTTCTGGCGGCCTTTCACGACGGCGAGAACGACAACCCTTATTACCTGGTGGCCCAGGCCAAACCCAGTCCGCTGACAGATGCCTTCGATGAGGTTTATTTCGACGCCCTGTGGAACGCAAGCCCCGCCAACCTCAGTCTCAAAGCTTTCCTGGCCACCGAACAGCGCATTCCAGGCCTGGGCAATGGTGTGCTGCAGGATATCCTCTTCGTCGCCCGTCTCAATCCGCGCCGCAAACTGGCCGAGGTGACGGAGCC
>JAAZOQ010000012.1 GCA_012797695.1 Anaerolineaceae bacterium
TCTACGGCGTGTTTCTCAATGAGTCGGAATTATTTAATTGGACGGGGCTTTCAGGTGTCGAGGGGGCCTGGTCGCTGCTCGAGGACGGGGCCCGTCTGGTGGTGCTCAAGCAGGGGGCGCAGGGCTGCCGCATCGTTACCCCCCACCTCGATCTCGCCTGCCCGGCTTTCGCGGTGCCAGTAGTGGATAGCCTGGGTGCCGGGGACGTCTTTGACGCGGCTTTTTTGGTTAACTATTTACACAAGGTTTCCTTGGCGGATTGTGGCCGCCTGGCCAATGCGGCGGGGGCGTGCATGGTTGGCAAGGTGGGGGCCGGTCGGCAGGCACCTACCCTGCAAGAGGTTGAAGAAATGCTGAAAAAATCTTTATAATCAATGATGATGATCAAACAAATTCAAATCTCGAAAAACTGGCTGAAGAAACTGGTACATCCCATGTCTCTGGAAAAACGGAGAGGGATCACAGCGGAGATCACGCCTACGACGCGTCCCAGCTTCAACTTTTTCCTTCTGGTGGTGCTTTCCTGCAGCATTGCGACCATGGGGCTGATCACCAATTCAGCGGCCGTCATTATTGGGGCCATGCTCTTGGCACCGCTGATGTCGCCAATCATTGGCATTGGCCTGGCTTCGATCAGCGGAGATACGAAACTGCTCAAGAGCTCCTTCTTTACGCTGGCGGTCGGGGCGATGCTCGCGGTGATCCTGGCAACACTCATGACCCTGATCAATAATGCCCTGCCGTTTTACAGCATGCAGGAGCTTTCGACCGAGATCACTTCCCGTACTCATCCCACCCCGGTGGATATGGTCATCGCGCTGGCAGGTGGGATCGCGGCAGCCTACGCCCTGACCGAGCCTGACCTTTCGGCAGCGCTGCCTGGGGTCGCGATTGCCACTGCTTTGATGCCGCCACTATGCACCATCGGTATTGGGGTGGCGATCGACCGCTGGGACGTGGCTGGCGGCGCCAGCCTGCTCTTCCTGACCAACGCAGTCACTATTGCCTTCGCGGCGGCGCTGGTCTTCTTTCTGCGTGGCTTTTCTTCGGATTTGCGCATCACGGACCATAAAGTGCCTCGCAGTCTGGTCATTGCTGCCGGTCTGATCGTGCTCCTGCTCATCCCCCTGACCTTCTATGGAGTGAAATTCTTCCGTGAGGCGGCTGAAAATCGCCTGATCAATACCGTAGTCACCAGAGAGGTGAGCAAATTGAACGGTGCGGAACTGGTCAGTCTCGACGTCACCCGCGATGGCGACGCGCTGGATATGGAGATCACCATCCGCACCGCGTCTTCGCTCGATTACGAGCAGGTGGTCCAACTGCAGAAAGAGATCGTGGCGGGGTTGAACCAGTCGGTGAAGCTGAAGGTGAATCAGGTGATCGCCGAGCAGCTTGATCCGCTGATCGCGCCTACCGCGACGCCCACACCAATGCCGGATGCTACGGCCACGTTTACACCGACGCCTTCCCCCACCGCCAGCCTTACCCCGTTGCCCACGCTGACCAGCACTCCTACGCTCACGCCCACCCCGGCGCAGGGACGGGTGGTGTGGCCGACCATGCCCGCGCTGCTTCTTTACCAGGAGCCGGGCGGCCCCATGATCGGTTATCTGTATCCCGGGCAGCAGATCAGCTATCTTTATCAGCAGCAGACCTACGCGGGTCTGGAATGGATTCAGGTGGAGGACAGCGCTGGCCGCATTGGCTGGATTCCCAGCGGTTACATGCAGCTCCTTCTCCCCAGCGACACACCGGTGGCGACGGAAAATTAACTTTATCGTGTATCACTCCAGGGGTATCCGTTACGGATGCCCCTTTGGGGCGCTGGCCCGCCATAGTATAATCAGCAGAAGATTTAAGACTACAATGAGACGGGGCCTGCTCGTATCCAGTCAACCCTGACGAAGGGCGGGTTTTCTCCTTCATCCACCTGCGTTCGCCGAGCACCGTCTTTTATTTTTAACCAGGTCTGTTTTTAGAAAAGAATTTGTTTTATTTGCTCTCCCTCGTTTTTTGAGGGTTCCTGCAGTTTTCGAAACCTGAATATCCGCAGGTGGGGCAATGATTTTGGTTTTTCAGCGTCACTGATTTGAATCTTTTCACATCCCTTTAATTCACCGCAAGGAGCACAGCAAAAATGGCAAGAATTCTGGATGAGGTTTCTCATACATTCGGCGAGTATTTGTTGATTCCGGGCTATTCCTCGGCAGATTGCATCCCGCAAAACGTCAGTCTGCACACGCCGCTGGTCAAGTTTAAGAAAGGGGAAGCTCCTGCCCTTGCGCTGAACATTCCGCTGACCTCTGCCGTGATGCAATCCGTTTCTGATGACCGCATGGCGGTAGCGCTGGCGAAAGAGGGGGGTATTTCCTTTATTTATGGTTCCCAACCCATCGCGGACCAGGCCCGCATGGTCTTGCGGGTCAAGAATTACCGCGCCGGTTTCGTGGTCAGCGATTCCAACGTCTCCCCTGCGGGGACACTGGGCGACATTCTGGGGCTGCAAGAGCGCACCGGGCATTCCACCGTTGCCGTGACCGCAGATGGCAGCCCTACCGGCAGGCTGGTCGGTCTGGTCACCAGCCGCGATTACCGCATCAGCCGTATGTCTCTCGATACCCGGGTCAGCGAATTCATGACGAAATTTGCCGATCTTGTCTGCGCCGATGACAGTACTTCTCTGAGTGAGGCCAACGATATCATCTGGGAACATAAGCTCAACTGTCTGCCCATCATCGACCGCGATCAAAAGCTGGTCTCACTGGTGTTTCGCAAGGACTATAACTCGCACAAAGAGAACGATAGTGAATTGATCGACACTTCCAAGCGTTATCGCGTCGGCGCGGGCATCAATACCCGTGATTACGCGGAACGTATTCCTGCCCTGATCGCGGCGGGGGTCGACATCCTCTGCATCGACAGCTCCGAAGGTTTTACCGAGTGGCAAAAACGCGTCATCGAATACGTTCGCCAGAATTACGGCGACAGCGTCAAGATCGGTGCCGGCAACGTTGTGGACGGCGACGGATTCCGCTTTTTGGCCGAGGCCGGCGCGGATTTTGTCAAAGTGGGCATTGGCGGCGGGGCCATTTGCATCACCCGCGAGCAGAAAGGCATTGGCCGCGGCCAGGCCACGGCGGTGATCGATGTTGCCCGCGCCCGTGCGGAGTATTTCAAGGAGACCGGCGTCTACGTGCCGGTGTGTTCCGATGGCGGCATTGTCCATGACTATCACATCACCCTCGCGCTGGCCATGGGTGCGGATTTCTTGATGCTGGGCCGTTACTTTGCCCGCTTCGACGAAAGCCCCACCAAGAAGGTCAACGTCAACGGGAATTACATGAAAGAGTACTGGGGGGAGGGCAGTGCCCGCGCCCGCAACTGGCAGCGCTACGATCTCGGCGGCGACGCCAAGCTCTCTTTCGAAGAAGGGGTCGACTCTCTGGTACCTTATGCTGGCAGCCTCAAGGATAACGTGGGCCTTTCTCTCAGCAAGGTCCGCTCGGCCATGTGCAACTGCGGCTGTCTTACCATCCCCGAATTGCAGCAGAACGCCCGCATCACCCTCGTTTCTTCCACCAGCATCGTCGAAGGCGGTGCCCACGACGTCTTGCTGAAAGACAGCAAGCACTGATTGATCTGCGTTCCACAGGGCATGGCATTGCCGTACCGGGAGAGCTTTTTCGAGGGAATTTGTGGATAGTTATTTTTGACTAACGTAATTCTGGTATTTTTCGCGGTTGTTTTCTGTGCCAATTAAGTGGAGCAGGTAAATTCACTGAACAATCGGCACCCATAATTCGTGTTTGGGCGTGTGATCAGGCCGGTAATAGCATTCGATGATGGGCAGGTCCGCCAGGCGCACCCCTGAATTGGGCAGCCACTCGCTGTAGAGCCGCTTCCAGGCCTGTACCACATTGGGGAAGACTGCCCAGGTCGCGGGCGGAAGTACCAGTGTCTGCCAGCCGGCCGGGCAGGGATCTTCGCTGCGCACGCCCATGAAATAGGTGAAGCGTTCATCGGTGATCGTTGCCTGTGCCCCGACCACCCCCAGCAGCCCTTCGAGTTTGCATTTGGGCTTTTTCCACGAAAGATTGATCAACTCCTGCCGAAATCCGTTCAAGCGCGCCTCGCGCCACAATCCCGGGATGCTGCGGAAGGCCTGGCGGGTGACCACTTCTTGGCCCAATCCTGTTAAAGTCGAGGCAAAATCGAGTTTTTCGATGCGGTATTCCATTTGCGTTGCTCCCTTGAGGACGATCTGCACGGTCAATTTGGGGAACATCTTGAGCGCAGTGCTGTTCTGCCGGGCTGCTGAGGGGGCGATACCGTGCAGCTTCTGAAAGGCTCGTGAGAAGGCATCGGCTGAACTGTAGCCGTACTTTACCGCCACGTCTACAATGCGCAGGTCGCTGTTGCGCAGGTCGAGCGCGGCCTGTGACAGCCGGCGCCGGCGGATGTATTCAGCCAGCGAAATGCCGGTGATGGCAGAGAACATGGCCGGGAAGTGATAGCTTGAGCTGCACGCCACCTGCGCCAGCGCGGTCAGGCTGATCTCTTCCTGCAGATGGTCCTCAATGTAATCCAGCGCGTCATTGGTGTACTTGATCCAGTCCATTTTGTCCTCTCAGGTTGAGTATAGCCGGATTGGCCGCTTTCATCCGATGAATTGCGGGTGAATTTTGTCGGGTCAGCCCGTTCTCCCTCTCTTTTGGTTTTGGAAGTTTGCATCAAAAAACAGGCGGTGCCCCCTCCCCAAATAGGTCGGGCCTTCAGGCAGCGGTATCCTTTTAAAGAAAACTCGCCGCAGAGAACGTTCTGCGGCGAGTAATTCGATAAGAAGAAGTTTTTACTCGAGGGTCACGGTGCCGTCTTCGGCGATGCTGACCGTCTCACCGGTCTGGACGGCGGCGAGGAACTCCGGGCCGAGCTGGTCGATGACGATGATGCGCTTGCCCACCCAGATATCCGAGAGGATGACCCCGGCGGCGGCCAGCGAATCGATGTGATCTGAGAAGAGCATGGCCTTCGGCTGACTGCCGATGCTGCACGTGGTCATGAGCACCAGCCCGCCGGTGGTAGAACCGATGGTCTGCGGCAGGCACAGGATCTTATCGGTCATGATCTTCTTGTACAGATCGGGGTTGTTCTGATCGGTGCACTCGGCTTTCTTCGAGTTCAGGATCAGCGCCTTCTGGTACGAAGCCAGCGTATTGAAACCACCGTGAGAGACGAGCGCCTCTCCCTGGCAGGCCCCTGAAAGGATTGGGCGACCTTTGAATATCTGGCTCATTGTGCTTTTTCTCCTTTCTTGACCGTGCCGGTCACCATCAGTTCGACAATGTCCTCATCCAGATAGAAGCGCGCGGTGGAATAAGTGCGCAGCTTGTTGGAGTTGGTCGCGATCGGGGCGGTGGCCGCCAGCGGATTGTTCATGTACATCAGCGGGCAGATCGTGGTGATCGAGACGTTCATGGCTTCCAGACGTGCCTTCATGGCCGGGTCCTTGCGGAAAATGTCGGCGATGTCGGGCGGGGTGGAGAGGGCTACCGGCATCTTGGTGCGTGTCTGACCGGCGGCTTTCAAGGCGCCTGAAATGCGTTCGATCCAGCCTTCCAGCTGGGTGCGGTTGAGGTGCGGGCAGCCAATGAAAATGCGTTGGGGCTCGGCATCCAGGTTCTTCCACAGCACCGGGTAGCTCTGATAGACCCGTTCCAGTTCCGCGTCATCGATGACGTAGGTCTGGTAACCCGGGGCCAGCAGTTTCTCGCCCAGATCCTTCGCTTCAGGGGTGATCTTCTCGACGTGGTACAGCCCCACGGCCCCATTCGAGGCGGTGGCTGCCCCCATGTCTTTCAGAAAAGCTTCAACGGTTGGGTTCATCTCTGAACCCAGAAAACGCTCGAGACCGGTGATGTAGGGCACGGCTTCCATGACCTTGAGGCCGATGGCGCTGCCCAGCAACTGGGCGTTGGGTTTCTGGCTGGTCTTGACCTCGATCTTCCAGGTGGCCCGGCGGCCTTCGTCGGTCAAGAAACCAAAGCAGGGCGCTTTGCCCAGAATGGCGCACAGGACGTCAATGCCGGCGGAGTTGCGGTTGGTGCGCGCTCCCAGAATGGAGTTCGCGTAGACTACCGCGGAGCTTTCGGACCAGGCCAGCATGGCGCCGCGTTTGGGGGTGTTGCCCACCTCTGGGAAGTAACAGGTACAGGTGAAGGCGTTGTCATTCTTCAGCCCCAGGGCGCGCAGCTGTTTTTCGTAGACGGCCTGTTTACCGAAGACGAGATTGAAGACCAGTTTCACGATCGGGGAGGCATTGACGGCTTCATATTCGATGGGGCGCGGATCAACGGTAAAGGGGTTCTTGGTTTTGAGCCCGGCGTCGATGAGTTCCTGCATCATGGCAAAGTAGGGTTTGATGGTGTTGGCGCCGAAGCTGGTGACGAAATGCTGGTCACCGACGATGTCCACCAGGTGGGTGGCACCGAAAGCTTCGCCGTAGAGCACGATTGATTTCATGGCTTTGGCCAGCACCTCGCCCGATTTTCCGTCGAGGATGGCCTGTTCTTCAGGGGTTAAGACGAGTTGGTTTTCTGTCATGAATTCCTCACAGATTCCGACCGACGAGGGCGCCGGCTTTGACCGCTTCGAAGACGCGACCAGTTTGGAAAGCATCGCCAAGCTGGATGACTTCCGGGGCGGCCTGGGTTTTGACGCAGTTCTCGTACAGGTCGCGCGCCGGGCGCAGGCCCATGGCCAGCACGACCAGGTCCGCTTCAATGATCTGATCCTGCAGTTCTTCCTGGATGGGTTTGGCGAAGGGATTGGCAATATTCTCCGGCAGCAGCGGGGTCCAGGTGATGTATGGATCGGGCACGGTGGCTGAGACATTGCGCTTGACGTTGACTTTTTTACCCTCGATCGAGACGAGTCGGGTGCAGTTCCACAGCGGAACTCCCAGATTCTCGAGTTCATGGATGAGGTGCCCGCGGTTGGCGGTGCACATGCCGGGCATGACGTTGGGCAGCATTTCGACCACAGTCACTTTTTTGCCCAGATCTGCCGCCAGATAATGGGCGGTCTCACAGCCAACGGCGCCGGCACCGACGACGACCACGTTCTTGGCCTGGGCAGCCAGTTCGGGTTTGCGCAGCAGGTCAACTGCCTGCACGACGCTGGGCTGGTCGATGCCGGGCAGACGCGGGGTGACTGGAGCGCCGCCGACACCGGCAATGATGGTGTCGAAACCTTTGCCCTTCAGTGATTCAGGAGTGACGGTGGTGTTGAGCTCGACTTTCAGGCCGTATTTTTTGACGGCTTCAGCCAGTTCATTTTCGAGGAAGGCCAGGTAATTCTTGACCTCATATTTGATCTTGGGCTGGGAACCGGGCACGAGCATGCCGCCGATGCGGTCGCTTTTCTCGAAGAGGGTGACTTTGTGGCCGCGGCGGGCGGCGATGATGGCGGCGTGCAGCCCGGCCGGGCCGGCGCCAACCACGGCAACTTTCTTGGGGGCGTCAGTGGGGGCGAATTCGCGGGCCAGAACGTCCTCGAAACCGGTGCGCGGATTGACCGAGCACTGCGGGTGTCCGCCTTCGACGAACTCGTTGATGCAGCCTTCCTGATCGCCGATGCACGGGCGGATTTCGCGGGTGCGCCCGGCGAAGGCTTTGTTGGGCCATTCCGCGTCGGCCAGCAGCGGGCGGGCCAGCATGACCATGTCGCAGTCGCCGTCTCGCAGCGCCTGCTCTGCCAGATCAGGGTAACCCAGTTTACCGACGGCCACTACAGGCACGGGCAGGCCGGCATTGCTGAGTACTTTTTCGTGGGCAAAGTATTCTTTGACCAGACGCGCTACCGGCAAAAAGCAGCCGGAAGGCATCGAGTTGGGGGGATGCGGCAGCCACCAGTTGTCATAGCAGCCGAGATCCACGTCGAAAAGATCGACGCCGGCTTTGACCAGATTGACCATGTAGTCGAGGGTCTGGGCCACGGTGCGCTCTTTCTTGAATTTTTTCAGGGAGGCTACATTGTCCATGCGCTTGCCGTAGGTCTCGTTCAGGGCCAGCGAGAGATCAATGCGGTACATGATCGGGTAATTGGGGCCGACGCGCTTGCGGATTTCTTTGACCATGTCGAGGCCAAAGTTCTGCCAGTTGGCGAAGCGCCCTAGTTTGCGGCGGTTGAAAGCCGGGTTGGTCATTTGCTCCAGCAGGTAGCCTTCGTGACCGTGCAGGTAAACCCCGTCGATCAGGGCGGCTTTGGCGTCCGCGGCAGCCTGGCCGGCGGCCTTGATGATTGTGCGGCATTCCCCGTCGGTCATGGCCCGGCAGGGGATGCCCGGGATGTAGAAGTTGGGGTTCCACGAAGCCGAGACCGGGAATTTGAACTTGGTCAGCAGCGATTCGGGGGAGCCGACGCGCCCCAGGCCGGCAGTCAACTGGATGAAGAAACGGGCCCCATAAGCGTGCACCGTCTCAGCCAGATCACGCCAGCCGCTGTACACGGTGCGGCTGCTGTCGATGCGCGGGAAGTAAGTCTTATTGCCGCGCTCGGTCACGGTGGGGTCCACCGCCTGCGAAATGGGGATCAAGCCCGAGGTGAGCAGTCCGGTGCCGCCGCGGGCGCGGTCGGCA
>JAAZOQ010000109.1 GCA_012797695.1 Anaerolineaceae bacterium
AAACGCGCCCGCGAGATCATCTCCGATGCCATCCAGCGGGTGGCCTCTGAACACGTGGTCAGTGTTTCCACCTCGATCGTTTCTCTGCCTAATGAAGAGATGAAGGGCCGTATCGTGGGCCGCAATGGCCGCAACATCCGTACCTTTGAACAGGCGGCGGGTGTGGACGTGATCGTGGACGATACTCCTGAATCCGTGACCATCTCCTGCTTTGACCCGGTACGCCGCGAGATTGCCCGCCGTACTCTGGATCGTCTGATCGTGGATGGTCGTATCCATCCGGCGCACATCGAGAAGATCCTGGCCGAAGAAACGGTGGCTGTGGATAAGGCCATTGTGGAGGCTGGTGAAGAAGCTGCCTTTGATTCTGGTGTAGCCGGGCTGCATCCTGAGATTCTCAAGATGCTCGGGCGTTTGAAATTCCGTACTTCTTACGGGCAGAATCAACTGGCGCATGCCGTGGAAGTGGCCAAGCTGGCAGCGGTCATTGCTGCTGAACTGGGCGCTGATGTTGAGATTGCCCGTGCCGGCGGTTTGCTGCACGATCTGGGCAAGGCGATGGACCACAACACCGATGGTACTCATGCTCAGCTTGGTGCTGAGTTCGCCAAACGTTACGGCGTCAACGCCAAGGTGGTCAATGCGATGGCCTCTCACCATCACGAGGTGGAGCAGGAATCCATTGAAGCTGTGATTGTCGAGGCAGCCGATGCTATTTCAGGCGCTCGCCCCGGTGCCCGCCGTGAGGACCTTGAACAATACATCAAGCGTCTGCGTGCTCTCGAAGAGATCGCCAATTCCTTCAAGGGAGTTGGTCAGAGCTATGCCATCCAGGCTGGCCGCGAAGTGCGTATCATCGTCAAACCCGAAGAAGTCGACGATCTGGCTGCTACTCGTTTGGCACGCGATATTGCCAAGAAAGTTGAAGAGACCATGCAATATCCAGGTCAGATCAAGGTTACCGTCATCCGTGAAACCCGCGCGGTTGACTTCGCCAAGTAACTGATAACTGAGATAAAAACGACGACAGGCTATCCATTTCAGCGGATAGCCTGTTTTATTTAATGACTTACATTGGTTTAAGAGAATCCGGCCACCTGATGCGGTTGGTAAGTCTCTTCCAGTTGGTGCACTTCATCCTCGCTCAAATGAACATCCAGCGCCGCCACGGCATCTTCCAGATGGCTCAGCCGGGTCGCGCCGATGATGGGAGCGGTGATCGTTTCTTTTCCCAGCATCCAGGCGAGAGCTACCTGCGCGTTGGGGATGCCGCGTGCCTGGGCAATTTGAGTTACTTTCGTTGCAATAGCGAGATCGTCCTGCCGGGTGTAAAGCCCTTTGCCAAAGGCGTCTGATCGAGATCGTTCCGTTTCTGATGCTTTGGCTGGGTCACGGGTAAGCATTCCCCGGGCCAGCGGGGACCAGGGAATCACGGCGATTTTTTGATCGCGGCACAGCGGCAGCATTTCGCGTTCTTCTTCGCGGTAGATCAGATTGTAATGAGGCTGCATCGAAACGAAACGGCTCCAGCCGTGCTGGTCACTTAAGAATAGCGCTTTGGCAAATTGCCAGGCAAACATCGAAGAAGCGCCAATGTAACGGACTTTTCCCATACGTACGACGTCATTGAGTGCTTCGAGGGTTTCTTCGATCGGGGTTTCATAGTCCCAACGGTGGATTTGATAGAGGTCGACGTAATCCATTCCCAGCCGGGTCAGGCTGGCATCGATGGCACTCAAAATATGTTTACGTGAGAGCCCACCGTCATTTTGCCCTGGCCCCATCACGCCGTTGACTTTGGTGGCAATCACCACTTCTTCCCGTCGGGGTACCAGATCACGGATAGCGCGGCCGACGACCTCTTCGCTCGTGCCAAAGGAATAAATGTCGGCGGTATCGAAGAAATTGATGCCCAGATCCAGTGCTTTCTTGATGAAAGGCCGGCTTTGTTCTTCATTCAAGGCCCAGGGCCAGCGCTCGGTGGGCCGTCCAAAGCTCATACAGCCCAGACAAATACGCGAGACTTTCATCCCGGTGTTTCCAAAACGGACGTATTGCATTGATCACCTCTTTCTGGCCTTTCACCGTTGTAGCGAAGCGGCAAAATTCCATCTTTGGCTCTATTCTAGCAGGTGCTTGTTGATTGTCAAAAAAAAGAGATTTCATCGAGAAGCCCACAAAATTATAGGCCTCAAAGAAAAACGCTAAAGATAAGGGTTATTGTTGATTTCTTCCCCCACTGTGGTGGCTGGGCCGTGACCGGGCAGCAGGGTGACGTTTTCGGGCAGGGTGAAGATCTTTTGCTGGATGCTGGTCTGAATGTCGGTAAAACTTCCGCCGTCCAGATCGGTACGGCCGATGCCGTGGAAGAAGATCAGATCGCCGCAGTAGGCGGTAGCCATGCTGGGGCAATAGAACGTCACCGATCCCGGGGAATGTCCGGGAGTGTGCAAAACGATCAGTTCTGTTTCACCCAGACTGAGCCTGGCCCCATCTGTCAGCAACTTTGTTGGCTTTGGCACTTCCAGTGATTGCCCCCAAAAGTGGCGGGCACCTCCGCCGCTTTGCCATAGTGCCAGATCCTCAGGGTGCAGATAGACGTCGAAGGGCGTAGTCAGCATCTTCTGCAAATAAGGGAGCCCATAATAGTGGTCGAAATGTCCATGGGTGATCAGCAACTTTTCGAGAGTGAACTGGTGTTTTTCGAGAAAATCGACCAGTGGAGCGGGCTCCATCGCGGGGTCAATGATCCAGGCTTGCCGGCTATTTTCATCGTAGAGCACGTAGCTGTTGTTCTCGATTGGCCCGAGCACGAAAGTTTGATTGATCGTCATAGGCTTACTCCGGGTGCATGCGCGGGAATACCACCTTTATCATGAATACATTGAGGGCCAGTAAAAGCAGAATGGCCCAAAAAGAAGTTCGGTAAATTGAATAGGGATCTTGCTCGTATAGCAGTCCCGCCAGGACAGGGGCAATGATTACCGCCAGTGAGGCGGCGGTCTCCAGCAAACCATACAGCAGCCCCGTTTCTGATAGGCTGGCCATGGGTTTGGCATAAGCCAGGGTCATCGAGCGGAATAAGCGGTACCCACCGAAGAAGAAAAAGCCCAGCCCAAACCAGAAGGGGGAATTGCCCAGCAGATAGATACCGGCGAACACTCCTACCCAGGCCTGCCCGATCAACAGTCCCCAGAAAGAAGCAATGTTGCCCAGCGCCAGGGTGGCAAAGGCATTTCCCAGGCTGCCAACGGCACCGATTATGCCGATGGTGGTATTGCTTAAGTGCTGCTGATTTTGCAGAAAGTTCGAGTTGAGTGGCTGCGGCAGATAGAGAGCGATCAGGGTGAAAAAGGCCAAAGCCAGAAAAGTCCAGAAACGCGGATTCCCCAGCAATTTTTTTGGCCCACTGGCTTGCTTAAGGTCATCCGGGTGTATCTCGTGCACGGTCTGTACCAGCAGAATCAGGAATGTGGAGATCACAAAGATACATGCGGCTACGATGTAGATGCTGTGCAACCCTAACTGGTCGGCAATTCGTCCGCCGACGATTGGGCCAATGATAGAGCCCAGATTATACATGCCTGAGACGAAGGTCAACGCCCGCCCCACGCTGAGGTTGCCGCGTACATTGGTGATGTAGGCGTTCATGGGGATGATGCCAAAGCCGGTCAGGCCGTAGAGCAGATAGGCCACAATGAAAAAAGGGAGAGAGGGGGCAATGACCATCATCCAGGCGGCGACCACGCCGATGATCCACGAGGCCCACATGAGTTTCTTCGGTCCCAGCCGATCAGTCAGCAACCCGGTGGGAATTTGCGAGAGTGCCAGCACAACGCCGACGCCGCCCAGTACGCCGCCGATTTCTACGGAACTGGCTCCCCACTGCTGCAAGTACAGGGGCTGAAAGTAAATGAAGAAGCTTTCTCCCAGTCCCCAGGTAAACAATGAGAGTGCCACGAGGAGCAGGTTACGATTCATGCGGGGTTCAGTACCTGGGTGAGGAAAGATTTTACCCGGCTGAATACCAGTTCGCGCTGCGGCTCACGGATGATGACGTGCCCGCTGTTTTCGACCCACAATTTATCTTTTTGGCTGGAGCTGACGTGCGTATACAGATAATCCAGACTTTCAGGCAAAATGGTGGTATCCTGCCGCGATTGGGCAAAGAAAGCCGGTACCGTTATGTTCGAAATTTCGGCCCGCAGGGTATCCAGCAGCAGTTTCAGTTCCAGAATGGAGCGCGAGGGGAAGTAGGGGTAATCTATGTGCTCTTGCCCGGCTTGCGCGTTATGCCAGTCGGGTTGTCCCTTTGAAATGCGCGGAAATACCCACGAAAAATGTTTGAGCAGTGCGATCCGGCGGTCGGGCGGCAGCGCATAAGGGGTGGAAAGGGAGATCACAGCCTCAACCGGGTACCGGGCGCTGGCCAATAAAGCCAGCGCGCCGCCCATCGAGAGCCCCATGATCACTTGCCGCTGGGTGGTGGCTTTGAGCAGGGTCAGGGCATCTTCTACATTGCCGACCCAGTCCCACCAGCGGGCCCGCAGCATGTCTTCGGGATCGGTGGCGTGGCCAAATAAGCGCGGCGCGTACACGGTGTAGCCTTCTGAATGCAACGAACGGGCCAACATCTTCATTTCGAAGGGGGTGCCGGTATAGCCGTGGATGAGCAGACAGCCGGTTTCGTTGCCGGGAAGGTAGAAGGGTTCAGCGTTGTGAAGGACCTCGGGGTGTTTATCCAATGAATGTTCCTCGCTGAAAGTTACAGGGTAGTGAATTCTCGTGAAAAACTCGAGAGGGTTTCGCAGCCATTTGCGCTGACCACAATGTTGTCCTCGATGCGTACGCCGCCTCTCCCAGGCAGGTAGATACCGGGTTCAACGGTGTATACCATACCGGGTTCCAGAATTTGGGCATTGGTTCCAAACATATAGGGAGCCTCGTGGGCTTCCATGCCCAGACCGTGGCCGGTGCGATGGGTGAAAAACTTGCCATAGCCGGCGGCTTCGATGATACTCCGGGCCGCCTGATCGACCACGGCAGCCGCCGCTCCCGCTTTACCGGCGGCACGCCCGGCAGCATTGGCCTGTTTAACGGTCTCGTAAATAGTACGTAGTTCTTGATCAACCGGGCCGATGGCGAAGGTGCGGGTCAGGTCTGAGAAATAACCTTCATAGGTGCCTCCCCAGTCGATGACCAGCATGTCACCGTTTTCCAGATGACGGTCGGTTGGAACTGCATGTGGGTTGGCACTGTTGGGGCCACCGGCGACGATGGGGGCAAAGGGCAATTCTGATTCGCTGCCCTGACGCAGCAGATTGACCACCAGTTCAGAGGCAATCTCCTTTTCGGTACTGCCGGTCTTGATAACGGGCAAAGTGGCCTGCAGGGCATCCTGCGCAATCCGGATCGCTTCGCGCATCAAATTAATTTCGATGCTGTCTTTGCACAGGCGCAGGTCAGTGAACAAAGATTCCGAACCGGAGAATTTGGCCTCGGGGGCGGCGTTCTGCAAAAAGGCCAGTTCGAAAAAGCGCAGACGGGTTGGTTCTACGCCGATTTTGGCGTGTTTCAGACCGGCTTTTTCCATGGCGCTGAGGAAAGCGTGCGACCATAAGGCAGGGTCGTCGCCAAACGTAACGGGTTGTAAGGGGATTCGTGAGGAATTGACTTTGCCGATCTCTAATTCGGGCAGAATGAGGACGGGTTGGTGGGTGCGGCTGATGACCAGGAGAGTGGGCCGTTCCATCAAGTGGAAGCGCAGCCCGGTGAGATAAGTCAATGCCGGCCCGGGGTTGATGGCAACGGCATCGAGATCATTTTTTTTCATTAAATCCAAGAGCAGTTGAAGACGTTTATCAGTCATGATGTTTCTCCTGAAGAGATTATAGTCCGAGTTGAACGTGTCGCAAAGAAAACGCTCCGAGAAACGAGTTCAACTCCTCCTGGATGGACTTTCGGATTTATTTGTTGAGAATTTGTGCGAGAAATGCCTTTGTGCGTTCTTGAACGGGGTGAGTGAAGAAAACTTCAGGAGACGCCTGTTCAACGATTTGTCCTTTATCCATAAAGACGACCTCGTCTGCGGCGGCACGGGCAAACCCCATTTCGTGAGTGACCACGATCATGGTGATGCCGGCTTTGGCCAGATCGAGCATGACTTCCAGCACTTCCTTGATCATTTCAGGATCCAGGGCGCTGGTGGGCTCATCGAACAACATCAGCTTGGGGTTCATGGCCAGGGCTCTGGCGATGGCCACACGCTGCTGCTGTCCGCCCGAGAGCTGCTGCGGATAGGCATTGGCTTTTTCGGCGATGCCAACCCGTTTTAATTGTTCGCGAGCAATTTCTTCGGCTTGTTTCTGCGGAATCTTCTTGACGATCCGCTGGGCCAGGGTGATGTTTTCCAGAACGGTCAGATGTGGGTAGAGGTTGAAATGCTGAAAGACCATGCCTACCTCAGAACGGATTTTATCGAGCTGTTTTTGGTCGTGGCTGACCTTTTCTCCATCGATCCAGACTTCACCGCTGGTTTGCTGTTCGAGTTGATTGATGCAGCGCAGCATGGTGGACTTTCCGGAACCGCTGGGCCCGATAACAACGACCACTTCCCCCTTGTTCACGGTCAGATTTACCCCGTTGAGGGCTTCCACGCCATTAAATGATTTTTTTAAATCGCAAACAAGGACCATCGGGCTAGTGTCTGTCATTGATCTGATACCTTTTTTCTAGGAATTTCACAACAAAGGAAAGGAAGATGGTCATGGTCAGGTACATAACGGCCAGGGTGATGTAAGTGGTTTGGTACTGGAAGGTATTCCCGGCATACAGGCGGGCGACCTGAGTAATGTCGCGCACGGCCAGGATGGAGACCAATGAAGAGTCTTTCAACATGGAGATGAAGTCATTGCCCAGTGCGGGCAGTACGTTGCGGATGGCTTGCGGCAGAATGATGTACCACATGGCCTGCCAGCGGGTCATGCCCTGGCTGCGGGCGGCTTCCATCTGGCCTTTGTCGATGGATTGGATGCCTGCCCTGAAAATTTCAGCCAGAAATGCCCCGTAAGTGATCGAAAGGGCAATGATGGCGCGAACATTCATGGGGACTGAACTGGTTTTGGCACTCGAGAAGGCAGCCGAGAGACCGCTGATGCCCAGGCCTCCGAGCCAGGCTCCCAAAGCCTTGAATCCATCCACGACAGCCGGTACACCCACGAGGGCGATGAAAAAGATCAATACCATCATCGGAATGCCGCGGACGACTTCCACGTAAAATGTAGCTGTATTTTTAGCAATGGTATTTTCGGAGATGCGACCGAGGCCGGTCAATAAGCCTAAAACAATGGCGATCAAAAAGGCGATAATAGTTGTACTGAGAGTAGCCCACAAACCTGCTTTAATGAAGATAAAGGCTTTGTTATAGTTGGCGTCCGTGGAGATCAGAATGGCAACTGCAACTGCGATCAAAAGGATTGCTACCATCCACCACGGAACATCTCTCAGTCGCTCTCTTAGAGAAGAGCGTGATTGTGAGAGACGGGCAGCAGTACTGCTATGAAGGTTGACTTCCTGTGCTTCTTTGACAATCATGACTTTCACACTTTCTTTCCCCGGCCAAGATTTCTCGACCGGGGAATAGAGACTCATAGAATGGCTATTGGGTTATTTCACATCGTCGTACGTCAGGCTGAATTTCGAGGTGAAGTACGCCTCATTGAGCGCGTCCAGTGTTCCATCTGCTTGCATGGCAGCTAAGGCTTTGTTTACAGGGTCAACCAATGCGCTGCCTTTCGGGAACAGGAAACCCAGCTCTTCATCGCTGGTGACTGGTTCTGGAGCGAAGTCCAGGTTATCGGGATCCTGGGCGATGTAGCCGCTGCCGACGATTTCATCGATCACGACGGCATCGAGGTCACCAGAAAGCAGTGCCTGCACAGCGAAGGGGAACTGCTCGAAGGCCTGGATGCGGTCTTCCGGCAGGAACTGGGCGGCGGCCAGGTAGTTGGTGGTGGAAACCTGGGTACCAACTTTCAGAGATGGATCATTGACGATATCCTGGATGGAGTTGATGCGGGTGTCTCCTTTGCGGATCAGCAGTCTTTGCTGAACCACTTTGTACGGATCGGAGAAATCGACCTGCTGTTTGCGTTCATCGGTGATGGTAACGCCGTCGGCGCCGACATCGAATTGACCATCTGCCACCTGCTGGATCATGCCATCCCAGGCGGTCTCGACGAAGACCGGGGTGCAGTTCAGGCGAGCGCAGATGTCGTTCCAGGCGTCGTAATCCCATCCGCCTGGCTGGCCGGTGCTGACCAGAATGTAGTTGAAGGGTAGATAGGCATTTTCGACGGCGATGGTAACTTCCTGGCAATTCAGGTCAGCGACCATTTTGGCCGGGTCACCAAGACAACCACTCACAGTAGCGGCTGCAGTGGGTGCTTCTGTAGCTGCTTCAGTAGCGGCAGCCGAAGTGGGTGCGGCTTCGGTCGCTGCAGGGGTAGCCGTTGCGGTGGGTGCGGCACCGCAAGCGGAAAGGGCAAAGGCCCCGATCAACAACACAAAAATGGCGATAAAACTTGCTTTTCTCATTTCTTCCTCTTTCTTTTCTCTTAAACGGTTTGGGTATTGGTGCGTTTTATACAATAGTTTCATCTCTTTTTTATCTCTTCGCGGCAACTTCCTCCGTTCGATGGAATAAACCATATAACAAAAAAAGCCCTCCTTGAAGGGAGGGCTTGGTTTTTTATAAACTACTTCACTATCTCAATAGTGTAAACCTAAGCAACACCAACTCGCCTTCAAAGGGAGGGTGGAAATTCGATGATGCTTAGGCCCGAATATCGATAACATGCGTTATTTTATAGCACGTCACCGGGGCAAAGTCAATAGGTTTTAAAAAAGCGGGAATATTTTAAGATTTATTAACATACTGATTTTACCTGAATACAAAACCAATGGGTTTCCATCCTTGACAGACATTCATCTGTCGGGTAGAATCTGGCTACCTTCAAAAACGGGCCTGTAGCGCAGTTGGGAGCGCGCTTCAATCGCACTGAAGAGGCCGGGGGTTCGAATCCCCCCAGGTCCACTGGTAAGCAGGCTTGTCGTAAGGAATCTTGGGCCCATAGCGCAGTTGGGAGCGCGTCTCAATGGCATTGAGAAGGTCGGGGGTTCGAATCCCCCTGGGTCCACTAAAAGCAAAACCAGGAGTAGTAGATCATCCAGCAGCGAGTCGGGAGAGTGAGGTGAGAGCCCGGCACTACGGAATGGACCGCAACTGATCGAACTCGCCTGTCCCTTCGCAAGAAGGTAGCTTTTCCGGTGAATGGAGTAGCCGGTGACGGATACGCCCGTTATCGCGTCCAGAGCGGTCAAGAAGGTTCTCTTTTTGGCAAGCAGGGTGGTACCACGGAGAATTCCTTCGTCCCTGAGTGGACGGAGGTTTTTTTATTTCAACAGCGTTTTTCGGAGAAAAAATGGCAGACAACCCAGTTCCTATTTACAATCCCGCGGAAATCGAAAGTAAATGGCAGAAAAAGTGGGAAGAAGATGGTCTCTATCATTCCGACATTGACCACAGCCGGCCCAAATACTATGCCTTGACCATGCTCCCGTATCCGTCAGGGGATCTCCACATTGGTCACTGGTACGCAATGGCTCCCTCCGATGCCCGCGCTCGTTACAAACGCATGAATGGGTTCAACGTGATGTTCCCAATCGGCTTCGACGCCTTTGGCCTGCCGGCAGAAAATGCGGCAATCAAACGCAACATTCATCCGCGTACCTGGACCTATTCCAATATTGATCGCATGCGCACTCAATTGAAAAGCATGGGGGCCATGTTTGATTGGCGCCGCGAGATCGTTTCTGCGGACGAAAAATATTATCGCTGGACGCAGTTTTTCTTCGAACAACTTTACAAACACGGTCTGGCTTATCGCAAAATGTCGCCGGTGGATTGGTGCCCGAATTGCAATACCACTCTGGCGCGCGAACAGGTCTGGGGGGATGACCGCCACTGCGAGCGTTGTGGTACGCCGGTCATCAAGAAGAATCTGGAACAGTGGTTCTTCAAGATCACCGATTATGCCGAAGAATTGCTGAATTACGATACGATCGATTGGCCTTCTCGCGTACGTGTGCTGCAAACCAACTGGATCGGTAAATCCGAAGGTGCGCTGGTCAAGTTCCGCACCGAGCAGGGCGATGAGCTGGAAGTATTCACTACCCGTCCCGATACTCTGTGGGGAGTGACCTTTATGGTACTGGCCCCGGAACATCCACTGGTGGAAAAGTTGACCACTCCAGCGCAAAAAGAAAAAGTAGTTGCATATCAAGCCGAGACTCTGCGCCAATCGGATATTCAGCGCGAAGCAGCCGACAAAGAAAAGTCAGGCGTCTTCACGGGCGGTTATGCCATCAACCCGGTCTCTGGCGAAAAGATTCCGGTCTGGATTGCGGATTACGTGCTGATGACCTACGGTACGGGCGCCATTATGGCGGTCCCCGCTCACGATCAGCGTGATTTTGAATTTGCTCGCAAATTCGATCTGCCCATCAAGATCGTGGTGCAGCCCGATGACATGGAATCGATTGAGGTTTCCAGCATGGAGGCTGCCGTCCCGGCCAAGGGAACTCTGGTCAATTCTGGCCCGCTGACCGGCACTCCGGGCAGTGAGTCGGTTCATAAGGCCATTGAGTACGTTACCGAAAAAGGTGTGGGTAAGGGCTCGACCAATTATCGTTTGCGCGACTGGCTGATCTCC
>JAAZOQ010000110.1 GCA_012797695.1 Anaerolineaceae bacterium
GTAAAATAAGGGTCTAATGAAAGAAAAAATCAGGATCGCTGATATTGCTCAAGAACTCGGTGTCTCTGTTTCCACTGTCTCCCTGGTGCTTAACAACCGGCCTGGCGTTTCTGAAGAGACCCGTGATCGCGTGCTCGCAGCTGCGCAGAAATACAACTACCCAGCAAAGCCCACCAATAGCTCAAACAAAAACCGTTTACTTAATACCATTGGCATGATCGTTAAAACAGACCCTGATCTTCTGCCGATGGCCAATCCCTTTTATTCCAAAGTAATTGCCGGCATCGAAGAGAGTTGTCGACGCAATGGCATCAATTTGCTTTTTGCTATGCTCCCGGTGGACGAGAATAGTCGCCCGGTGGATATTCCCAATCTCTTATACGAAGATATTGCCGACGGTCTGCTGATGGTCGGCACTTTTGTCGACGAAACCATTCTCTCGTTGGCCTCCAAAAAGCGATCTCCAATTGTGTTGGTAGATGGTTATTCAAAAACCGACAATTATGACTCTGTGGTTTCTGATAACTTTCACGCTGCCTACCAGGCTGTCGAGTATCTCATTGCCAAAGGGCATCGCCACATCGGTCTGATTGGCAGTGAAGCTTGCTGCTACCCCAGCCTGCGCGACCGACGCAACGGCTATTTGCGTGCCCTGAAAGAACACAATATTAACCAATCCTACGTCGCCAATTTCAATCTACTGAATTCCAAAGGACATAATGAGACCATTCGGTTGCTGGGAGAAAACCCGCAGATCACCAGTCTATTCTGCATCAATGATGACGTCGCGGCCACAGCCATACGTGCCATTCAAAGCATGGGCAAATCCGTCCCCGAGGACATTTCAGTGGTCGGTTACGATGACACCTATCTGGCGACCAATTCGCATCCCTGCCTGACGACCATGCACGTTGATACCACTGCAATGGGGCAGGCAGCCGTATCCCTGCTTTCTTTGCGCGTCAGCAATCCCGAATTTGCCCGCATGACTTTGACCATTAATCCCTATCTGGTTGAACGACAATCCGTTAGCGTCTTACAAACTTCAAAAATGGTGGTGCTTAATTGAACGAGAATTCTCCCATTCTCCCCAATATTCCTTGGGAAGATCGCCCCACGGGTTGCGATGACATCGTCTGGCGTTATAGTGCCAACCCGATCATTCCCCGCAATCTGACCAAAACTTCAAACAGCATTTTCAACAGTGCTGTTGTCCCGTTTAAAGGTAAATTTGCCGGAGTATTCCGCTGTGACAACAAAAAACGTGAAATGAACATTCATAACGGCCGCAGCGACGATGGTATTCACTGGCATATCGAGGATGAACCCATCGAATGGATCACCAATGACCCAGAGTTGAGCCATTTCGAGCATCGCTACGACCCACGGGTTACCTGGCTCGAAGACCGCTATTACGTAACCTGGTGCAACGGTTACCATGGACCTACCATCGGCATTGGCTACACCTATGATTTTGAAAAGTTCCATTTCATTGAGAACGCCTTCCTGCCCTTCAACCGCAACGGCGTTCTTTTCCCACGCAAGATCAACGGTAACTTCTATATGCTCAACCGTCCCAGTGACAACGGGCATACTCCCTTTGGTGACATTTTCGTGAGCGAAAGCCCAGATATGGTTCACTGGGGACGTCACCGCCACGCTATGGGTACTAAAGGCGGCTGGCAAAGCACCAAGATCGGTGCTGGCCCGGTACCCATCGAAACGCCAGAAGGCTGGCTACTCTTCTATCACGGTGTTCTAACTTCCTGCAATGGCTTCGTCTATAGTTTTGGAGCAGCCCTGCTTGACCTGGACGAGCCCTGGAAAGTTATTTACCGCGGCGGGTCTTACCTGATGTCTCCGCAAACACTTTATGAATGCGTAGGGGATGTA
>JAAZOQ010000111.1 GCA_012797695.1 Anaerolineaceae bacterium
AGTTTCCAGCCCTTCCAGATTGCCTCTTTTCAGTTGAGCAATGGCTTGTGTTTCGTTCACAGCAAACCTTTCATTGAAACGGATTGAGGATCCTCTGTAATTATTATCTTTTTCTCAGCCAAAAAGTTTGTAAAAAAAGCCGCCACTTTTCAGGGTGGCGGCTTTGTCTGGCCAGTACAGTTTTATTCGACGGAGGCGGAATGCCCGGTCAATTCTGCGTGATTTTTGCGGTTGATCGGGTACCAGATGAGCAGCGGCAGAGCGATGACAAAGGCGATGACCGGCACAACCGCGAAGAAAAAGCGGATGCCAAAGAGCGCGTGCGGGGTCTGGACCGCATTCGGCACGTAACCATAGAGTTTGAGCGCCCAACCGCTGGCGGCAATGCCTAACGCGCCAGTCAGCTTGCCCAGGAAAGCGTTGACGCCGAAGTAGATGCCTTCATGGCGTTCACCCGTGACTGCCTGATCGACTTCGATCACGTCTGGGATCATGCTCCACGGGAAGACGTATTGTGCTGAAAAACCCAGGCCGGCAATGAAAGCTACCAGGTAGATGATCCAGGTGGGGTGAGCGGGCAGGAAGAAGGCCACCAAAATGGCGGCGCTGGCAATGGCCAGGCCGAGGGCATAAGCCGGGCCTTTACTCATTTTCTTCGAAATCTTTTGCCACATTAAAAGAAAGACACCAATTGTTGCCAGCATGACGAACATGACATAAGAAATTTCACTGGTCATCTTCAGCTGGTAAGTCAGGTAGTAGGGCAGCAGACTGGTGAGCAGGGTGAAGCTGATGCTGATGATGGTGCTCATGATCATGTACTGCACAAAGGGGCGATTCTTGAAGACGAATTTGATCTGCTTTAAGGCAGGCATCTCGGCGGGCTTGAGATCGGGGTTGGGGATCTCTTTGACGCCGAAGGTGGTAATGAGCAGAGTGATCACGGCAACGGCCCCAAAGACGGCGCCCATACCACTGTAAGCGGCATTTTTCGTCCAGCCCAGGTTCATGAAGAAGCCGGCTACGGCGGTGGTGAGAGCGGCGCCGAGGATGTAGCCCACCACGGTGAAGATCATGCGAATGGAGATGAGCGAAGTGCGTTCGTCGTAGTCATAGGTCAGTTCAGCCGAGAGGGCATAATAGGGCACACTGACCATCGTTTGGAAGGTATCCGCCAGCAAGAAGGAACCCAGCACGGCCAAAAAGGCTTTGACGCCGACGAGACCGGCCGGGATCGAGAAGAGCAGCCAAATGGTCAAGCCAAAGGGAATGGCCCCGATGAGCATATAGGGCTTGCGCCGGCCCCAGCGGCTGCGGGTGCGATCGGATAAGTATCCGAATACCGGATCGTTGAGGGCATCCCAGGTCAGCTTGCCGACCAGCAACGCGGTACCGGCCAGACCAGGATCAATGCCAGCAATATCCGTGTAAAAGAAGAGCAGAAAGAACTGGATCGCGGCGGTGAGTAACGAAATGCCCAGATCGGCGATGCCATAAAGCACTTTGGTACGGGTGGGTAATTTCACGTTCACGAAGAAACTCTCCTATCTATAGAAGATGAAAAGCTGCGGCGTGCCAGGGCGAGGAAAGTATCGGCGCGCACGATGTGAAGGTGTGGATCAGTAAGTTGTTTGGCAAAAGCAGCAACGTCTTCGTAAGCCGTACGGTAGGCAAACAAATGAACGCCAATGAAAGCGGGCTTTTGGGCTGCCCCCTCGGCTAACTTTTTCACGGCAGCCAATAGATCATCGGCGCTGGCCCAGATCTGCTCGAGGGTGGGTACCTGATTGGCAATGATTATTGTCTGGCCCACTTTTTGCTGCGGGGCGCGGCCCAAGATGGCGTAGCCTGCCAGAAAGTTCATCTTTCCGCGGGAGGCGGCATCGAGCTGGTGCAGCACCCGCCGCGGCGGATCCGCGACGTAAGTGGTGGCCACGGTGATGCCGGCCTTTTGGCAGATGCGTACGGTCTCGCGCATGTAAGCCGGGAAATCAGGGGTCAGCGGCGGTACCGTGTATCCCGCCCCGGAGGGACCGGCGATCAGACAATCATTGGGAGTGGCAGAGCGCTGGAATTTTTCGAGCAAAGCCGGAGCGATCTCGGTGAGCAGAGGCTGACATTCCCAGTTAAAGGCCACGCTGCCGCGCTGGGGGCAGTACCAGCTTCCCAGTTCAGCGGTGGACATCATCATCAATTGATCTCCATCAGAAAGGGTAAAGGTGAGATAGACGCCCTGCGGGTCGAGTTCGGGTACCTCTGGCAGTGGCGGGGCCACGGGGGCTGCTGTGAGCGGGGTGACCTGGCTGTGGAAAGAGAAATTGGCCGCCAAGTGGGTTGGCACAAGGCGCAGCCCGTTGGCGGAGAGCAGCAGCATAAAGGTCATCTCATCGTCGCGGCGCGTGTGCCAGCCAAAAATGGTGGGCACCGAGTCAGCAGCGACGGAACGCTGAATGCGGTTGTTAAGTTTGATCTCGGGGGAGCGGCGCGCCAGCCAGGCCAGTGCCCAACGGCGCAGAGGAGCATCCAGGTGCAGCGCAAAGAGAAACTCCCGCAAGATGGCCGGGCCAAAGGCCAGCAGCAAAAGTAAGGTACCGCCCCACCCTTTTTGTTGGCTGGAGAGGCTGTAGATGAAAATTTTATGCTGTACCAGATAATCGAGGAACTCGGGGCGCTGCCAATCGGGTTCAATACAGGCCACCCGGCCGCGCTCGCACCCGGCAAAGAGGTTCTCGAAGGCCCACGTGTACAGCGCCACGCGGTCCGTCCAGCGACCGCGCAGATCATGCACCACCGGCAGATGCCAGTCTGCGGCTTTGGCCGCGGAGGCAGTTTCGAGGGGCAGCAAATTCTCCTGAGCAGCCAGCATCAAAGCGACGTTGACCGTATCTGGCAGAGAGGCATCCCAGAGCACACAGCCTTTGAGCGTATCGTGGTATTTTGCCACCGCGGCATCCAGATCAGGCAAAGGGACGGCGGCAGCCCCGTGTTCGCGGCAATAGTACTCCAGGTTGTGCTGGTCTTGCGCCCCAAGCAGGCGGCGGTACTTGCCGTACCAGATCTCGTCGGCCATGAAGACTTCGTTGGTACGGCGGGCCAGCGGGTCATCGTAAATGCCGTAATCGAGGAACAGTCGGGGTCCGCTGCGGTTGACCAACCCCTGCAGGGCTGCCGCAGTGACCCGCTCCGCATACGACAGCGGAAGGACATCCAGTACATCGATATTGAATTGAGATTGAGTTGGGAGCATACCTTGATTATAGGGATGCAAAAGTGAAAGTCAAATCAAGGCGAACAGAAAGCAGTTAAATCAGGATAAAATCACCAAAAAAGCATGACTGAGAGGTATCATTTTTCCTGCTCTTATCGTTTGTAAGCCACTTTTGACAGCGCGATGGGGGTGGGGTTAATCAGTACCCATTGCACTATCAGTTCACACAGACGATCGAGAGAGTTCTCATCACTTTTCCTCGCAATACCCTTGGCTAAATTCCGAGCCTCTTTTTTTAGATGTGATTCCAGTTGATTTCCCTTGTTCAAATAATCGGCGAGTGCCAGCGATAGCTTCTTGTATTCATTATCCCAGTTAGCGCCACCATTTTCTAATATTTCATAAGATAGCTTCCCTGCGATTCGAATAACCTCGCCTTGAAGGGTCGATGCGCTTCCGCTACCGGGAACCAACAAATCCCAAAGTTCATTAAACTGTTTTTGCCATGTTGTTGACTTCACCATGATCGGAGAGGTGCCATCATAGAGCTTCCGTTGAGGGACAGGGTCAACATTAAATAGCTGGTAAAGATGCACGAGAGCTTCTTCTGTCTGAGGTAAGAATTCCCGGTTGAAACCGGGACGATAAAATTCAAAAGTTCTCCCGATTTTTTGCACTTTTTCTTTTGTCTCTGGAGTAGTTGATGCACCCGCTGAAAGCAGAATGTCTGCAATTGCTGCCATGCGGGGAATGTGGAGATTTGCACAGGTGGATAACGAACAGTCGAGAGGTGTCATATTTTGGTAATGATCTTTAATGTTTACACTGGCCCCTCTGCGGACCAGTGCTAGAACAGCTGGAACATTATGGTTCATGGCAGCATGAAAAAGTGGAGTGCAATTGAAATGATCGCGGATATCAATATCGGCTCCAAGCTCCAATAAAAAATCAAGGTTGCTGTTCTCATCCTGTGCCTGGTAATAGACAGGTGGGCAGCCAGAATGATCCAGTTGATTCACCTCGGTTCCCTGTTCAACCAGCCAGCGAATAAATTCTGTGCTGATTCCCCGAAAGCAAAGCGCGTTGCCTTTCGAATAACCATCCACAGCGTTTGCGTCACATTTTTCAAAAACAGCTTTTAGCTTGGAAATATCCCCTTCTAAAATTAATTCCTCGAAATCTTTGGGAAGTGTATTTTGCCTGGCAGTCATTTTGTGTACCCCCCTTTTGCATTGGGTCATTTCTTTTTCTGGTGAGCACAGATCATTTTACTCAAAAATGATTAAAAAAAGGGCGCAGTCATGATAAAAACGACTGCGCTTGTTTCCAGCGGGGAGGGGGGGATTCGAACCCCCGGTTGAGTTTAAAGCCCAACAATCACTTAGCAGGCGATCCCGTTCAGCCACTCCGGCACCTCCCCATGTTCAATTGTGAATCCCTTTTTATTGACCAGGCGGAGGGGGAGGGATTCGAACCCACGTTGGCTTTCACCAAACTTGTTTTCAAGACAAGCGCCTTAAACCACTCGGCCACCCCTCCTATTTATAAGCAGGGCGAAGCAATTCTAACATAATTAAACCCCACGTACAAGAATAATGAAGGGTTTGAATTTGAGCCGTTAACCCGATCAGGGCCGCGTAGCGGCCCTGATCAGACATCTAAAGGGGAGAAACTGAAGAGAGAAGATTATTCTTCGGCAGCAGCTGCTGCAGCGGCATCATATTCCGTCAGCAGACTGTAGGTACCATTACCGGCTTTGTAAGTGCAGGCATAGTACATGCTGTCTTCGCCGGTCGGGGCTACCAGGGTAGTCGGCATGGCCGTCCAGGCGGAGCCATCCCACTCATAGATCGTGCCATTCCAGTAATACTGCGCGACTGGGAAGGCGAAGCAGAGTTTGGCTGATTCAGTGGAGGTGAGTCCACTGAGGGTGATGCCGTTGCCACCGAACTGAGCATAGTCCAGTCCAACGGGCAGGATCATGCCGCTGTCAGGATTAATGGTGCCGGGCAGTGCCGAAATCGAGACCACCTCGGTGGTCAAAGAAGCACTTGGCTCATTGGCTACCGCGGTTGGATCTGGCCAATCGGTAGTGGAATCAGCAAAGACAGAGCTGACACTCATCAGTGCGACACTGGCCACGAGCGCGGCCGCAATTGCAAAACGGGAAATCTTTTTCATAACAATGATCTTTCTCCTTTCAAAGGAAGATTTACATTCTCAATATTAGCCGGCGCGCATGTGAAAAAGGTGGAATTTATGTCGAGGGTTGTATAAATAATTTGTAGAAATGTAAAGACCCGGCGAAAATCTTTCGCCGGGTCTTGCATCAGAGTATGCTACAGGGAGCGCAAAACTGATTTAGACAGGTGGAAGAGTTGCTACCGGTTCCGGGGTACCCCAGAACTGGATGAGAAGGGCATAGTAGCCATTGGCAGAAACTTTGGCACAGGCCTGGGTCGAACCATCAGTAGAAGTGATGGTGGTAATCTGTTTGACCCATTCGCTGCCATTCCACATGTACACACTGCCTGACCAGTCATAGCGATAAACTGGAAAATCGAAGCAAATGGTGATGATCTTGCCTTCTGCCAGATCACCGACTTTCAAGGCTTTGCCGCCGAACTGGATCTGATCGGCCGGGAAGCCCACGGGAATGGTCAACTGTTTATCAGTGGTTTCGATGCCTGCGGGGAGTTGCCAGGTATCGACCACTTCAGCCGAGTAGGGCACCAGCGCCGAATCTGTGGTACCTTCTGGGTCCTGCCAGACGATGGGGTTAGGATCGAGCCTGGCGAAAACCACGGTCGTGGTAATCAAGATCACGCTCAAGGCTAACAAAACAGAAATTGTTGCGCGCGTCCACTTTTTCATACTTTAACTCCTTTTAAGTTGAACAATCATTTTCCGGAAGATCAATCGTAATAAACAACAGGGGGTTCCGGGGTACCCCAGAACTGGATGAGAAGGGCATAGTAGCCATTGGCGGAAACTTTGGCGCAGGCCTGGGTCGAACCATCGGTAGAAGTGATGGTGGTGGCCTGTTTGACCCATTCGCTGCCATCCCACATGTACACACTGCCTGACCAGTCATAGCGGTAAACCGGGAAGTCGAAGCAAACCGTGACGGTCTTGCCCTCGGCCAGATCACCGACTTTCAAGGCTTTGCCGCCAAACTGAATTTGATCGGCCGGGAAGCCTGTTGGCACGGTGAGTTGTTTGCCAGTGGTTTCGATACCGGCGGGGAGCTGCCAGGTATCCACCACCTCAGCAGAATATGGAACCAGGGCGGGATCAGTAGTGCCTTCTGGATCCTGCCAGACGATGGGGTTGGAAGGGGAGCGGTAGGCCAGCACGGCGGTGGTGGTGACCAAAATAAGGCTGAGTGCCAGCAGAAGTGAGAGTGTGATGTGTGAAAGTTTTTTCATGATCAGTTTCTCCTTTTGGTTGGTACTGGGTTGGAATAATGGGCTAACGAGGTAATATGACCGGTTCCGGGGTGCCCCAGAACTGGATGAGAAGGGCGTAGGTGCCATTGGCGGAGACTTTGGCGCAGGCCTGGGTCGAACCATCGGTAGTAGTGATGGTGGTGGCCTGTTTGACCCATGCGCTGCCATCCCACATATAGACACTGCCTGACCAGTCATAGCGATAAACCGGGAAATCAAAGCAAATTTCCACAGTTTTGCCCGCGGCCAGGTCACTGACTTTCAGGGCTTTGCCACCGAACTGGATCTGATCGGCCGGGAAGCCCAGCGGTACAGTGAGTTGTTTGTCGGTGGTTTCGATACCGGCGGGGAGTTGCCAGGTATCTACGACTGCGGCGGTATAAGGGATGAGGGAAGAATCAGTGGTTGCTGTGGGGTCCTGCCAGACAATGGGGGTGGCTGGGATGAGTGATCCTGCAAAGACAACTGAGGTGGTAACCATCGTCACGCAGAGGACCAGCAAGAGGACTAACGAATAACGAGTTATTTTCTTCATGCTTGGGTTCTCCTTAGGGTGAACTTTATTTCATCTTAGCATGAAGAGCAACAAACCAACCTTACAATTTCATTACTTTAATAAAAAATTTATTCCATTTAAATCTAATTTGTTACCACGATCGAGTTAATGTCGACCTGATTGCCATAGGCGGTGGTTTTGAGATAGCAAAGATTGGCAGCAATATCACAGGTAATGGCAGAACCATCTTTCACCTGTACCATAGCCCCATTCAATTTTTGTACGTAAAGTTGGTGAGAGTCCCCGGTGATGTTGGTGAACTGCACCACTGAACCTTGCGGGTCGATGGCTACCCCAACGACCAACTGGGTAGAGGCAGAAGAATCCAGGCCCAGATCAGCAAAACTATTGGGGTAACTGCTGTGCTTGGCATAATAATCGTTGATCAGCCCAAAAAGATCCTGAACAGCGGCAGCCGGGGAGGCCGGCGCGGGGGTGGGGGTAGGAGCAGGCACAGTAGTACTGATCATGGCTGAGGTTTCAGTTTGGGACGCATTTTCAGTGGAAGAAAGTGTCCCTGTTTGATTCTCAGTGGCGGTGGTTCCCCCAAAAATGTTTAGTGCAGAACCGGTCAGACGCCCGGTGACAATCAGGGCTCCAATGATGATGGCAGCAATGAAGACCAGCAGAAGAGCATATTCCAGGAAAGATTGTCCACGCTGGCAAAGTTTCGCTTGTTTATTCTCAAACGGCATGTGCTCCTCCTCGTTCACGGCAGTTCTTGTTCTCATTATAACGGGGACGGAGCCAACTTCATCAACGTTGTTTTTTCTTTTTCTCTCTTTTAAGCTGATATTGTTCAGCCCGGGCAGCGCGTTTGTGCTGACGCCGGGCGGAGGCACGCTCGGCCTGGGCGGCCTCCAATCCGGCTTGAAAAAGCCGCTGGGCATAGGTTCCGCGTGGGGTCACCGCTTCCTGGCGCAATTGACGCTGTCGGCGTTTGTAGCCGACCGAGGCAGTGGAAGAAATTGGGGAAGCTGCAGTCGGGACAAATTTCAACTGAGTGAAGCCGTCATGGGAAAACTGCAAAAGCTCCGCGTTGCCGGGTTCCGCGCCAAAAACGAAACGCGCCACCTGACATCCAGATTCATCATAGCGTTCAAAATAACCGATCCAATAAGGGTCTTCAAAAAGGAGGGTAAAGCGACCTTCCATGATTCACTCCAAACAGAAAAGAGCTGAAAAGTTCAGCCGAAGAACAGACTACCCACGAGGGCCAATCAATTGGAGTTGAAATGGAAGTTTACTTGCTGAAAATTATACCGTCTTTTGCGGTTTGTAGAAGGTGATGGAGGCCCCTCCGTCGCAGATCAGCGTCTCGCGCGGCGAAAAGAGCAGGCGCAGCACCACCCAGATGTCGCCAACGGCACCGCTGGTGTTGAAGATGAGCATGAGATACAACGGAGTGATCCACCAGGCGGGCAAGAAGGCAATCCCCAGTACACACAGAGCGGTGATGCCGACCAGCGGAGCCAGCGCGGTCACGAAATAAGGCCCGCGCGGAATGTACCATCCCGGGGCGGAGGCAGAAGCATAATAGAGCTTGAAAGCAAAAACGGGCCGCGTGCGGGTGATGATCCAGAAGAAGATGCCGTGGAAGGCTTCGTGCACCACTACCATTATTCCGGTGACGGCGAACAATTCAACTAGAAAGAGCAGCATCTTGAGTGGCGGCTCGCGGTGATAGGTGAACTGGATGGGGAAATCTGCTACGCGCAGATGATAGACCATGAAACCAAAGCCGATCAGGGAGGCGAACAGTAAGACCAGGCCAAAGAAGTTCAGCCAGAATAACTCCCGGACTTTCGAGAGATCGAATTGCCAGAAAGAAACGTAATCAGGGGGAAGTTCACGGGTAGGATGGGCTTTCATGTTCTCTCCTGTGCTTTACTTGAACCGGTAAGCAGCCAATTTTCGCTATAATACAAATTGTATCATCGACCAGGAGGCGTTTTATGATGCATAGCCGCAAGGCATTTCTGTACGTTCCCGGCAGCGATCTGCACAAGATGGAAAAAGCGGCTGCAGCAGGTGCGGACTGTGTGGTGCTCGATCTGGAAGACGGCGTGGAAGAAAGCAGCAAAGACGCGGCACGGGTGAATATCGCGCAGGCGCTGCGGACGCTGGATTTTGGCAGTGCAGAGCGGGCGGTGCGCGTCAATGGTTTCCCATCGGCGAGATGCGAGGCTGATCTGGCGGCGGTGCTGCCAGCTGGTCCGGAGGCCGTGGTTCTGCCTAAGGTCGAAAGCGCTGCCGATATCGAACGCATCCATGCGCTGTTGCTGGAGGCTGAACGTGCGTCCGGGCAGGCGGAGGGATCCACTGCGCTGCTGGCGATCATCGAAAGCGCGCGGGCCATGGTTGAGCTCGAAGCGATCTGCCGGGCCGGGGTGGCCCACGAGCGCTTGCAGGGGCTGGTATTTGGCGCGGAGGATTTCACGGCCGATATGGGGGCCACTCGCACCCCTGAAGCGCTGGAATTACTCTACGCGCGCAGCCGGCTGGTACTTTATGCCAACGCTTTTGGCTTGCAGGCCATCGATCTGGTCACGGTCAATTTTAAAGAGGAAGCGGTCCTGATCAGGGAAGCGACTCAGGGGGCGCAGATGGGTTATGCCGGCAAACAGGTGATCCACCCGGCGCAGATCGCCCCGGTGCAGGCTCTCTTCACGCCCTCTGAAAAGGAGATCGGTTGGGCCAAACGGGTGCTGGCCGAAGCCGCACGCCAGGCGGCGCTGGGCAAGGGTGCTTTCACGCTGGACGGGCAAATGGTGGACCGGCCGGTGCTGCGCCGGGCTGAAAGTTTGCTGGCCAGAGGAGGAACAAATGAAATTCGTTCTTGATACAAATGTTCTTTATTCATATAAAAAAATCACTGACGGGTTGAAAATACGAGAATAAAAAATGACAACGCTGAGTTTTCCTCTTTCTTGATCGATTACAAAGATCAATTCTATATTTCAAGCGTGACGGTGTATGAGTTCTTAACTCACTTCATGAAAGCACCAGAAACAATACGAAAATATCTTGATTTTGTTGAAGAGAAAAATTTGAGAATCATTAATAAATATTATCTTCCATTTTATGAAGACGAATTTCAAAAAATGAAATCCTCTAATGACGCAGATCTACAAGAATATATACTTACTGATGTTCTTCCTAAAAAAGTTGAAATTGAATCAAAATTCCTTGGTCTCTATGTGTACGAATTGTGTTTAATATTCTTAAGCAATCATTATGATGAACCCGATTATCATCATGATGCTGCGAGAATATTTGCTATTACTATGACTTTAAAAAAGAATTTTTCTTCAATTCAAAGAACTATTTGCGAGCAATTAAAAAACGGATATTTAATTGGTGATCCAAAAGGTGCTGCAAAGGAAATATTTTACCAACAACTTTGCAGTATTATCGTACAAACCGATAAATTCCTGAAAAGCAGCGATGAAGATTTGAGTAAAGGTAATATTAACTTTGCAAATACTGTAAATAAAAAGATTACTGACGAGGATAGAAAAAAGGTTTACGAATTTTTCAGCCAAGAAGTGAAGAAGCACAAAAAAGATAATGACTGTGTGCGAAATTATTTAAGAAGTGAATCACAAAAAAGAGGATTAAGCCAGGTACAAATTGAGTTCATGGACTGGATAATTCAACAAATAGGAGAGAACAAAGGATTGGCATTCGCCAAAAATAACATTGATGATATGTTGATTGCAAATGTGTTGAATGATCCCGAAAATATTTTGATTACTTGGGATGATAAATTTATATCTTTTCTGAAAACATATAATTTACCATCATATAACGCGATTACCCCAATCTATGATGTAAAGAAAAGCAGCTAGCTATTCTTCGTCTTTGAGGCGCATCACTTTGATCGGACGGCCTTCGGGGTTGATCTCTTCGAAGCGGAAGGAAACAGCGCCAACATTGATGAGATCGCCGTGCTGCAGGCGGGCGCCCTGGTGCGAGACGGGGGCGTAATTCAGCCAGGTGCTAGCGCTCGAGCCGCTGTCGGCCAGGAAGAAGTGGCGGGCGGCATCGGTGAAGATGCGCGCGTGCTGAGCTGAAACGGTGGCCCCGCTGAGGACGATGTCGCAGCGGACCGGGTTGGCCCCCAGCAGCGTTTCTTGAGCGGAAAGCGGAATGTTCGACCCGGCCTTGGGCTGGGGTTCGGAAGAAAGCAGCAGTAAACGGGCCGGGGCTTTGGTGCCATTCGGCAGTTTTGGCCAGTCCGCGGGGGTCTCCTGAAGGGGAGAAGCAGCGAACTCATCTGCTTCGGGCAGAACGCGCTGGTGCACCGGGTCGTTGTCACTGGCGCGGGTGGCCCGTGAACCCTCCCGGCGGCGCAGGAAGCGGCGGCGGAAGAACAGCACCAGAAAGCCTCCCAGCAATACCAGCAGCGCCACGATCCCCATAGTAGTGTAGTTGATCTGCTCGAGGAATTTCTGCAAAGCGGTCTGCGGCTTGGGGTCGATGGCGAGCAAGACCGGAATTTGCAGGGTATGGCTGGTGAACCCGGCCACGTCCTCGACGAAAATCTGAATCTGATGGGTGCCGCTTTCGCTGTACTGGGAAAAGTTCCATTTCAATTCATCGAAAGGTGCGGTTGTCACCTCATCCACCAGTTGCCCATCCACGAAGAGACGGGCGGCGCCCAGGTCACGTTTGTGCCCATCGGGGAACTCCACCAGATATTTAAAGGTATAGACGTTGGGGGTCAGCGTCCATTTCTGGCTGCTGTCTTTGGTCCAGGCGGCGTGGATCTCAGTGGGGGGTGAGAGCAAAATAGGGTTGGGGGCTTCGGTTTTCAGATCGAATGAAATCTTATCGGAATCCGCCTGAAAGTCTCCCTGTTCGACCTTGAGCTGCAGAGTGTAGGTGCCCGATTTGCGCATAGAGGTTTGGTAAGTAAGTTTGTACTCGTGGCTGAGTGGGCTCAGATAGGTATTCAGATCAGGCAGGGTTTCAGCACCGGAGAAAACCATGAAACTGCCGCCAGTCGAAAGGGCGGCCTGTTCCAGGGCCTGGGCCCCGGCTTCGCTGCTGTAAGTGCTGGGGCCGACGAGCCAGATGAAGAGGCGGGTATTGGCCGTGGCCAGTTCGTTGGCCTGATCCTGAAGAGCGGTGAGTTGAGCGGAATCGGGCAGCGGGGTGATGTAAAGCACCGCGCGGGCTTTATTATCGGAAGCAGAAAAACTTTTGACCAACGCCACCGCCTGAGAAAGGCAGTTCAGCGAGGGAGTAGAAGAGCGCAGATCAGGGTTGTAATCACCTAGAGCGGCGGCCCAGTCGGCCGGGTGCGAAAGCTGATTTTGCAGCACGTCGGTGTTGTTGACCAGGCTGAAATCATCCAGGGTGGTGATCGACTCGCTCTGGATCCAATCGGTAATGACCGCTTTCATGCGCTCCATGCGAGTCGTACCTGCGTAAGAATTGGCCAGGGTCTTGCCTTCATTGACCGCCATCACAAAATGGACTCCCGGTTCAAGTACGTCCACGGAGGTGACTTTGACCTCGCGGTCATTTTCGAGCACGTGCACCTGGTCGGCGGTCAGGTTGGCAACGAAATTCCCCTCGTCATCCATAGGCCAGAAGGTCAGCGAAACGATGGGGTAGGCACTGGTATCCGGGTTGGAAAGGGTGAGGTGTAGATTGGCCTGGGCACGCACCGGCAACGGCCAGGAAGCCAGCAGTAATGCGGCTACCAGACCGGCACTGATGAGGGAGAGAAGACGTTGTTTAAAGAAATTGCCCTGTTTTGGCATACCCTAAATTGTATGCGAAAACAGGGCAAAAGAATATCGAGATTTGAGCTATTCCCACTCGATGGTGGCAGGAGGTTTGCTGGTGATGTCGTAAACCACCCGGTTCACCCCGGCGACCTCGTTGACGATGCGGCTGGAAACGCGTGCCAGCAATTCGGTGGGGAGCACAGCCCAGTTGGCGGTCATGAAATCCTCGGTGGTAACGGCACGCAACGCAATGGTCTCTTGATAAGTACGCTGGTCGCCCATTACCCCTACGCTTTGCACGGGCAGGAGGGCGGCAAAGGCCTGCGAAAGTTGAGTTGTCTGGCCATGTACGGGGCGCCCCAACAGGCCGGCAGCGGTCAATTCGCCGGTGAAGATGGCATCAGCCTGACGCAGGCGAGCGATCCGTTCAGGAGTGATCTCACCGAGGCAGCGGACGGCCAAGCCCGGCCCGGGGAAGGGCTGGCGCCACACGAGAGCGGCGGGCAGACCGAGTGCCTCACCAATGAGCCTGACTTCATCTTTAAAGAGGTCACGGAGGGGTTCGACCAGGGCAAATTTCATGTCGCTGGGCAAACCGCCAACGTTATGATGAGATTTGATCCGTTCAGCTTTGCCGAACTTGGTCCCGGAAGACTCCACCACGTCCGGGTAAATGGTGCCTTGCACCAGAAAAGGAGGATTGCCCACGCGGGCAGCCTGCTCTTCGAAAAGACGAATGAACAACACGCCGATGATCTTGCGCTTCTTTTCGGGCTCGGTGACTCCGCGCAGGGCAGTGAAATAACGCTCACTGGCATCGAGGGTGGTCAGTTTCATCCCCAGTGCTTGCTGGAAGGCCTGCTGCACCTGTTCGACTTCACCGGCGCGCAGCAGCCCGGTATCGATGAAAACAGTCGAAAGCTGCTGACCCACGGCTTTTTGCACCAGGGCCGTTGCCACACTTGAATCCACCCCGCCGCTGACGGCAGAGATCACCGGGTGATCCCCAACCTGGGCGCGGATCTTCTCCACGGCAGTATCAATGATGTTGCCGGGGGTCCAATCAGGGCGGCAGCCGCAAATATCGAGCACGAAATGATGCAGCATATCGCGGCCAAGCTGAGTGTGATTGACTTCAGGATGAAATTGCAGGGCATAGAGACGACGGCTTTCATCGGCCATGCCGGCCAGCAGGCCATTATCGCTCTTGGCCAGCGGCACAAACCCTGCCGGCATGCGCTCGACCTTGTCGCCGTGTGACATCCACACGGTTTGTGGGCGGTCAGGCAAAAGGGCATTCGGCTGCGAGACCGTGATCTCGGCGAGTCCGTATTCACGGACCCCGCCGCCGACCACTTGTCCACCCAGAGCCTTTGTCATTGCATGCATCCCATAGCAGATTCCCAGAACAGGTACATCCGCCTGAAGTACGTATTCGGGGAGGTATGGCGCATTCTCATCGTAAACGGAGGCAGGTCCACCAGAGAGAATGTACCCACGCGGGTGCATGGCAACGACTTTGGCTGCTGGAGAATCCCAGGCCACGATCTCACTGAACACCTGCAGCTCACGTACGCGGCGGGCAATCAGTTGGGTGTACTGGGAACCGAAATCGAGAATAACGATCGCATCAACCATTAATACCAGTTTCTCCTCATCGATACTATTTGAAATGCAGAACGTTATTCTCCATGCTGGTGATTTGCACCAGGGTTTCGACAGGAACGTTTAGAGATTCGAGCGCGGCACGACCGCCCTCGAAAGTCTTCTCAATCAGCGCGCCGATGCCAACCACGCGGGCACCAGCCGCTTCAGCCAGGCGCACCAATCCAAGGATGGTGGCGCCGGAAGCGAGGAAATCATCGATAATTAAGACATTCTCGCCGGATTTGAGGTACTCCGGCGAGACGATAAGATCAACCATGTTTCCTTTGGTGTGCGAGGGGGCGGTGGTCAGATAAACCGTCCCGGGCATGGTGACCGGGCGCGTCTTGCGGGCGTACACGACAGGCAGTTTCATGTGACATCCTGCCATCAGAGCTGGGGCGATGCCTGAAATTTCGGCAGTCAGGATGCGGGTAGCACCGACGTCTTTGAAGAGACGCGCGAATTCGGCCCCGCAGGCATCCATCAACATCGGGTCAACCTGATGATTGATGAGACTGTCGACTTTCAAAATGCCGTTCCCCAGGATTTTGCCTTCAGCAGCAATCCTGTTTTTCAGCAATTCCATGAATTCCTCCAACAGGTGGGTTGTATAGACAATTTTATGCTTAACTGTCCAGAAACAAAAGGGGTAAAAGCCTCTTTTTGACATTTTCTAATCTTTCTTTTACCTATCCGGCGAATTCGGACGAGTGACGACCTGCCGGTTGGCTGATAGAGCACTTCCCTGCCCGCTCACATCGTTCCCCTGGAGAGATGGACTATCCCCATAATTACAAAATTGGGTAGATAATGTTAAATTGGAAGTGAATTTACCGGTATATCTTTCCATTTCAAAAAGCACCAGGGTAAATAAAACTCGATGTCAAAATTCGGGGGAGATACCTGATTATGAAAACCACACTTTTTTCCGGATCGAATCTGCACAATCGACAAAGACTCATTGGGGGTGGGGCGCTATTTGTCATCGGCTTGATCTGCAGTTTCTGTTTCAATGGTCTGGCTGCCATTGCCAACGTGAATGGGACCGGCTTTTGGGGAGATCCACACGATGGAGCGACATTCGACAGTACCCAGCCGACCCAGGCTGACCTGGTCAGTATTCGTTGCCCGGTCTTGCTGGCTCCTGGAGAAGAAGGAACGGTGACAGCTACTTTCAAGAACCCGCATGAAGAAAAAGCGGACGTTCTGGTAAAGGTAGTTGTCAGCAAGGACGACTTTGTCGATTATCGAGAACTCGATGGCGAATTGTCGATTGAACCAACAGAAAGTCAGACGTTTCGCTGGCAGATCACTCCCCAAGATATCGTGGGAAATCACTTCATTCTCTCGCGAGTGTTTTTGATGAACCGGATAGAATCGACCGTCTATCCAGCACGAACAATGTCATGCGGCGTTTTCACCTTAAATCTCCTGGGACTGAATGGATTGGCAATGGAGGTTCTCTTCTTTGTGATCAGCCTGCTGGGGCTGGGAGGCGGCAGTGTTTTGATCTATTTCAGCGATTCCCCGCTTCAAAAGGTGAAGCCGCGGATCGATTATGGTCTGTACAGTCTGGCAGGCATTTTGCTGGTTGCGATGGTCGGAAACCTTTTGAACCGATGGACTGCAGCCGGACTGACCCTGGCGCTGGCGATCATTCTCGCTACCATCTTAATTACCGAGATTTTCATTCAAGACTATTCCTGATGCAAGAAAGCCCGGCTTCAGTGAGGGTTGTGCTCACATCTGTGGAGAGAGTCCTGTTCCCTGCTGGGCAGAAGTTATCCGCTCACGTCATTCAATGCCAAAGCGATCACGGGCAAATGGGTCAGGTTGGGATAGATCAGGTAGCGGGGTGACCAGTGGGGGGCAAACTTTTCTTTGAAGCTGTGCAGTCCCTTAAAATTATAGGAAGTATTCACCTTGGTATAAATGAAATGCATGGCACGCTCGACGGCGGTATCCTCTTTCGATTCGCCGACTCCGGCCAGACCGCTCAGCCCCAGGTTGAAGGTCTGGTAACCACGCTGCTGAGCTTCGAGCAGCAGGTTCACGAACAGGTAATCCATGGTGCCGGCGGGCATCTCGTGAGTATGGCGCATCAGATCAACAGCCAGTTCCCGGTTCTGATATTCCTCGACCAGATTACTGAAAGCCACGATCTTGCCATTGGCATCCGTCACGTACTGGATCAGGGTGGTGTTGAGATAATCGCGGTCGAACCAGCCCAATGAAAATTTCATCTCCTGGCCCTTGCGCTCAGTGAGCCACTGATGGGAGATTTGATCGAGTGCATCCAGCAGCGAATTCTCGTGGGGCGGCTGACTGATGTGGCAGGTGTACCCCAGACGTTCCAGCTTGTTGACCGAGGTCCGCAGCGACTTCATCTCACCGCCTTTGAGCGAGAAGGCGGCCAGATCTACGAGGGCTTCTTCCCCGATCTTGATCTCATGCAGACCGACCTGATGATAAGCGGCCAGGGTATCTGGCAAAGTCTGATAGAAAGCAAAGGTCCAGTCGTTGCGCGCACAAAAAGACTGGAACTCTGTCACCGCGGCAAGCAGATCAGCGGTCGGCCCGATGGGGTCGCCGAGAACAAGGGCAGTACGGTTGCTATAAGCATAGGCAATCACGGTTCCGCCGCTGGAGAAAAAGTACTTTTTATCCGCGAAGAGGCAGAAACGGGCCAGAACGGTGCGTCCGTGGCTGGCAACGATCGCGGCGGCTCTCTCTCGCTCACTGGCGGGAGTCGGGTAGCGCAGCAGTACCGGTGCCAGCAACGCGAGCAGTGCGTAGCCCAACGTGGAGCCGCCGATCAGATAGATCGAATCAGCAAAATAGCGGCCAAAACGGGTAGTGGCAATGAGCCCGGGGTTGGAAAACTCGGTGAACATGCGAATCGTTTGCAGGGCTGCCTGCCAGAGATTGAAATTGACTGAAAAATGACGGTCGAGCTGAGCGAAGCCGATGGTGCCGTACAGCAGCGTAAAGACCAGGGCAATTCCCAATACACGTACCCCGCGCCAGATGGTGGGGGGATCCGATTGGGCCACAAAGCGCTTGCGATACAGCCACAGCCCGACCAGAATGAGCAGGGAAACTGCCGCCTCTTCAAAATCGAGGCCTTTGATGAGATGCCCAAGGGTGGTCAGCGCCAGGATGATCAGGGTGATCAGCCAGGCGGTGCGCTTGCCGCGCCAGATGCCGGAAGCCAGCAACAGCAATGCGAACCCGGCCAAAGCAGTTCCCAGACGGGTGCCGCTGCGTACCTGCATGGGAATGATCTCTTCGATCAATTGCAAACGTTCGATCCAGGCAGGGGTGACAGCAGAGATGAGGTTAATGAAGCCCATGAACCCGGTCATAATCGAGAGCCAATGTTCTGGCCTAAAATTGCGAATTCTGGTGGATGACATCGTTTCCCTCGCTTCAGATGAATCATTCTGCCATTTTGTTTTCATTAAATCATATAATCAGTACTATGGTAACGGAAGAGCAACTCATCTATTACGAAAGCGGCGACCCCAACGGCGCGCCTCTGGTACTGATCCACGGCGGAGGCGGCGGAATCTGGGGATGGGAGGAAATGCTCAAATCTTTGCCCGGGTTTCACTGTTACTTGCCCGAATTGCCTGAACATGGCGGCAGTCAGAAGAATGGCCCGTTTACCGTGAAGGCAACTGCTAAAGCCATCCTGGGGATGATCCGCGAACGCATTCCGGGCGGGAGGGCACACTGTTTTGGTCATTCCGTTGGCGGGCAGGTTTTGGTGGAAATGCTGGCCGAAGAACCCGAATGTGTCAGCACTGCCATCATCAGTGGGGCCCAGGTCCTGCCGGTGCCAGGGTACCGGTTGGGGATCTATTCCGAGCCCATGATGGCACTGCTTTACTGGCTGGGAATCGCTCCCTGGAAGCATAATGATGCCTGGATCCGCTGGTTTATGCACAGTCTGGCCGGAATCCCGGAAAACTTCTTCAAGCGCTATAAAAAGAACTTTCAGGGATTAACGCGAGACACCTGGGCGCACGTCATGAACGAGAATTACCGCTACCGCGCGCCTCAAGGGCTCGAGCAGGCCCATGTGCCCGTACTGCTGATCGCCGGGGCTCACGAAACCATCGATATCCAACCCACCAATCGTTACTTAATGGGCCGGTTCCCGGAAAGTCGTTCGATCTTACTGGATCCCCAGTTGAACTGGCCGGCACCGCAGGAGCATAACTGGCCGCTTTCGGCGCCGCAGTTGTGCGCGCAAACCATTCAGATGTGGGTGGAGCAGCGGTCTTTCCCGGGCGATGCTTTTATCGAAATGAAATGAGTTAAGCCGTTTCTCAGGGCAGGGTTTGAAGGTGGATCGTGAGGAACAATTCCTCTCCTCAAGCCGTTAAATGAAATGTGTTAGAATATCCAAATCTATGACCGACTTATCGCTTGTGCTTGCTTCGAATTCGCCGCGCCGCAGCCAGATTCTGGGGTGGACAGGGATTCCTTTTATCGTGCGTCCGACCCAGATCGACGAAACTCCATTGCCTGAGGAAGAGGCAGCGGTTTACGTCATGCGTATGGCAGAAACCAAAGCGCGCAAAGCTTCGGGTTCGGCCGGTTTCAAGGAATTGCTGGTCACCGCGGATACCACCGTGGCAGATGGTAAAGAAATTCTGGGTAAGCCGCAGTCGAATGATGAAGCGCGTGACATGTTGGTGAAATTGCGCGGACGGGTACATTTCGTCCACACCACCATTGTGGTATATTCACCGGCCTTTGGCCGCATGGAAAAAGAGCTGTGCACCACGCGGGTACGCATGCGCCGTTACAGCGATGAAGAGATTGAAAAATACATCCTGAGCGGCGACCCGCTGGACAAAGCCGGCGCTTATGGGATTCAAAACAGCGAATTTCATCCCGTCGATCAAATGAAGGGATGTTTCGCCAGTGTGATGGGGCTGCCTCTGTGCCATCTGGAACGCGTATTGCGCCGTATGGGCTACGGAGAGCGTGGAAATGTGCCTTATCTGTGCCAGGATCAACTGGCTTACAACTGCCCGATTTTTCATCGGGTCTTGAACGGGGAAGATGTTGGATAATGCCGGAGTGACCTCCGGGAGGATACCCATGAAACTCAAAAAAATAGGAATTCTAACCTTTGCTCTGATGATATTGCTCAGTGCCTGCGGGGGAAAGGGTGGAAATCAGGCTACCCCCAGCACGGATAACGGTTTACCTACCCCGGTTGTCAATACGACGCCGGTGCCGGATGTCAGCGCTGCCGCAACCGCTTTTCTCGATAAATGGAAGGCGGAAGATTATCAGGGAATGTATGATATGCTGGCTCAAACCAGCCAGGATGCGATCAACGAAACGGATTTTGCCAAACGCTATTCAGACGTTGCCAACGCCCTGACTCTGGTTAGTCTGGATTATGGCATCACGGCGACGAACATCCAGCCCACTACAGCTAAAGTGGGTTATCAGGTCAACTTTACCACCAGCCTGTTCAGTGACCTGCAAAAACAGACTGAGATGAATCTCATTCTTGAGAATGGTGCCTGGAAGGTGCAGTGGGATGACGGCATGATCATGCCCGAATTGAAGGGCGGCAACACACTGCTGGTCAACATCACCCATCCCCAGCGCGGACAGATTCTGGATCGCAACGGTGACCCGATAGCCGCCAACACGGATGCGGTAGCGGTGGGCATTGACCCGGCCAACGTAAGCGGCAAGTCCCTGTCGAATTTACTGGCTGAACTGGCTTTACTGGTACAAAAACCTACCAATGTCATTCAGGATACCTACAATGCCAACATCGAGGAAACCTACATTCCCGTTGGAGAAGCCTCGAAAGACAGCTACGAAAAATATCAGAATTATCTTACCCAGTTGGGCGGCTTTGTGGCCAACGAATACACTTCGCGCTATTACTACAGCGGTGGTGTGGCTCCGCAGGTGGTGGGTTATACCTACAGTATCACTGCAGAACAACTGGATACCTACAAGAAGATGGGCTATGCAGGCGATGAACGTGTCGGTCAGGCGGGCCTGGAAAAAACCGGCGAAGAGTATCTGGCCGGGAAGCCATCGGCTGATCTGTATGTGATGGGCCCGGATGGAGCAACGGTTACCCGTCTGGCTCACGTCGACCCACAGGCGCCGGATGATATCACCACCACCCTCGATAAGTCCCTGCAATTGCAGACTCAGAAAGCACTGATGGGCTTTACCGGAGCGGCCGTGGTGATGGAGATCGACACTGGCAAAATCCTGGCGATGGCCTCTGCCCCTGATTTCGACCCGAACCTGTTTGAACCCGAGAACGTCAATAGCCAGTATTCGCTTACTGGTTTGATCAACGATCCGACCACCCCCATGTGGAACCGGGCGGCACAGTCGTCTTACCCGCTGGGTTCGGTCTTCAAGATCATTACCATGTCCGCTGCGCTCGAATCGGGCATGTATACCCCAGATACCACCTATGACTGCACCAGTCAGTGGACGGAACTGCCGAACGAAACTTTCAATGATTGGACTTACGATGATGGTTTGCCGCCTTCTGGTGAACTGACCCTGGTAGAAGGGTTGATGCGTTCGTGCAACCCCTACTTCTATCACATCGCGCTGGATCTGTTCCGCCACAAGAGCGGTACTTATCTGGCGGATATGGCCCGCCAGTTTGGTCTGGGTTCCGCCACCGGCATCGAAAATGTAGCTGAAGACACCGGTGCAATCAATAACCCCACCGACGATGGTTCGGCTTCGCAAATGGGCATTGGTCAGGGCGATATGCTGGTCACCCCACTGCAGGTAGTCGATTTCATTGCCGCGGTTGCCAACGGCGGCACGCTTTACACACCGCAGATCATCGATAACATTACCTCCGAAGATGGTGCGGTCATCCAATCGTTTACCCCTGAGGTGCGCGGTACCCTGCCCATTTCGCAATCTACACTGGACGCGGTACGCGAAGGGATGAAGATGGTGATCAGCGATAAACGCGGAACCGCTTACTCGCGTCTGCACTCACTTGAGTTTGCGGTTTATGGCAAAACTGGTACAGCCACGACTTCGCAAGAGGAACCGCACGCCTGGTTTGCGGGTTACACCGCCGAACATCGCACCGATAAACCGGATATCGCGGTGGTGGTGATCTGCGAGAACTCTGGTGAGGGCGCCATTTACGCGGCTCCGATCTTCCGCCGCATCGTGGAAAGTTATTTCACCGGTGAAGCAGAAACGCTGTATCCGTGGGAGTGGCAGATGTACCTGACCAATACGCCGAAACCCACCGAGGCTACACCAAATCAATGAGCCGTCCGCCTGTTTTTGTCGGGAAGGTGCTGCGCTACCAGTCTGGATTTTTTAACGTCCTGATGGAAGAGGGGCAAAC
>JAAZOQ010000112.1 GCA_012797695.1 Anaerolineaceae bacterium
CTCTGGACCACGGCAATCCCCATTTTCTGCGGAGCAGCCGTCTTTGCTTTTGGCGGTTTCGGGCTCGGCGTACTCACCAAGATCAAGTAACCTCTTGCCTCAGAGAAAAGCCCACTCTTTATCTGTTACAAGAAAAGAGCGGGCTATTTTTAAGTACATCTTTTTCTGAACTTGCGTGTTTACTTATTGCAGTTTGTCTTCGCCAAATTTGACACGGTTCCAGTCAGTATTTATACTATCTATAAGACAGCGCTTTTAAAGCTTAATCAACTGAGTCATTTGGCATCTCGGAAATTTATCAGAGTAAATCTGGGAAACGATGATGATTCTTCCGCAAGTAATTGTCTATGCCATCATTCTTTTCTTCACGGCAGCATTATTTATCCTGACCTGGTCAAAAAGAAGGGCCTTTGGCGGAAATTTCCTTTTGCTCCATCTGACCGCGTTGGCCATATGGGTATTGGGGCTGCTTTTCGAAGCAATCAGCCAAACAGAACCCGTTAAAATTCTGTGGGCACAGTTTGAATACATCGGTTTTACCGCCGCCTCTCCTTTTTTACTGTTATTCATCATCAGTTACTCACAGCAACGTCGTTTGAACTGGCGATTCGTTCTGTTATTCTTGATCATCCCTATTCTGACTACCCTTGCCGCCTTCACCAATGGCTGGCACCATCTGCTCTGGACCAACTATCACTGGGGGTCGCCTCAATATAACATTCTCATCTTTGATCACGGCGTGATCTATTACCTGCACGTAGTCTACATCTACACCCTTGCTTTCTTCGGCCTGGGATTGCTGGCTCAGAAGATCAGCCGTTCCAAACCACCTTTCCGCTCACAACTGATCATTATTTTCATCAGCGGTCTGTTCCCGTTGGTCTCTGGCTCGTTATATGCTTTTGGAATCGATCCTGTTCAGGGAATGGACACCTCACCCTTTGGATTCTTGTTTACAAACATTGCGCTGATCCTGGGGTTTTCTCACTATCAATTGCTGGATCTGGTGCCCGTGGCGCAGGATCTGCTCCTCCGCCAGGTTCAAGATGGAATGATGGTCATAGATTGGAAAGATCGAATTGTGGAAGCCAACAAACGCATTTTTGACATTCTGCACCTTCCGCAGACCAATATCATCGGCAAAGAATTTCAAGAAGTACTGCCCTGGGAACTTGACCTGCACAAAATGAGCAAATTCGCAGTACCCACAGAGTATTGTCTTTCTGAGCCAGAAAATTATTACGTTGACCTGCAAGTCTCCAGCTTAACCCCCCATACTTCTGCCCCCGCTGGTTACCTGCTGGCATTTCGCGACATCAGCATCCGAAAACAGACTGAACTACAACTTAAAAAGGCTAATGCTTCTCTGCAAAAACAAATTCAAGAAACCAACCGGCTGCAAGAAATGTTGAAAGCACAGGCCACTCATGATAGTCTGACCGGTTTGTACAACCGCCGTGACATGGATACCGTTCTGAACCAGATTCTGCTGCAAGCGCAGCAGCAACGCAATCAATTCAGCATTATGGTCATGGATATCGACCATTTTAAAGAAATCAACGATCAATTTGGGCACCAGACCGGGGATAGCATCCTGCAGCAATTTGGGCAGGCAATTCTTCAGTCCACCCGCGACAGCGATTACTCTTTCCGATTGGGAGGTGATGAAATTCTGGTCGCCTTCCCAGGGATGTCAGCCGCTGAAGCACACAGAAAAGCCAATCTGTTCCGCGAGACATTGCAAAGCATCGTCATCGATAAAGACAACGCTCGGGTTTCGACCACGGTCTCGGTTGGGATTGCAGAATACCCCACTCACGGAGACAACGTACAGGTTTTAATCAATCGAGCCGATCGCGCCCTTTATCGTGC
>JAAZOQ010000113.1 GCA_012797695.1 Anaerolineaceae bacterium
AGACACATGGCGCTTAATTTACTAAAATTGGAACAATCTCTAAAAGTTGGTATCAAAGCTAAGCGTTTGAGATGCGGTTGGGATACTGATTATCTACTAAAGGTCTTTTCTCAATAAGATGCGATTGCCCTGGTTTTATAATCAACTCAAAGGATATACGCGATGAAACTGGTGAGTGTTGCCGAAATGAAGCAAATTGAACAGCAAGCCGTTGCCGCAGGGGTCAGCAATGAGCAAATGATGCGGCGGGCTGGAGCTGGGGTAGGCCAATGGATCAGTGAGATGTATCTAGAGGAAGATCCGCAGACTGTGATTGGACTGATTGGTAAAGGAAACAATGGTGGGGATGGCCTGCTGGCACTCCATTTTTTACTCGGAAAGGGCTGGCGGGCGGTGGCTGTGCTGGTGGGCCGGTCTGAAAGCGATTCGCTGGTACGTGAATTCCAAACTGCCGGTGGTGAGATCGTTTCCGCGCCGGCGCCGGCGGCTCTTGCGCATTTTCAGCAGCCGGAATTCGCGCAGGCGATTTTGCTCGACGCTGTTCTGGGAACGGGAATCAAATTGCCTCTGCGGGAAGAGGTGAGTCAGCTTTTGCATAGTGCTGCAGCGGTTTTTGACGGGCATGAGGTGATTGCTCTGGATTGCCCTTCTGGAGTAGATTGTGACAGTGGTGCTGCTGCCGAAGAGATTCTGCCGGCGACAGCGACCCTGTGCATTGAAGCGGTGAAACAGGGTTTGGTTCAGGAACCGGCTGCCCGCTACGTGGGGGAACTGGCCGTAATTCCTTTGGATCTCCCCGCTGAAAAGCAGGAGGATGAACCGAAAAAGTTCGTTGTTTCAGAGGAATGGGTGCAGGCAAGATTACCCCACCGTTCCGCTTTCAGTCATAAGGGTACATTTGGCAAGGTGATGGTAATTGGCGGTTCTGTCAATTATTGTGGGGCTCCAGTGATGGCCGGCAATGCGGCTTATCGGGTGGGTACCGGATTGGTGACCCTGGCGGTTCCGCAGACAGTGGCTGGCTGGATGGCTTCTTCCAACCCGGAGATCACCTGGCTGATTCTGGATGAAATGGATGGCGTGATCGCTGAAAATGCTGCCGCATTAATTCGGGAACGTGCCACGGATTATTCCTGTCTGGCGATTGGTCCGGGGATCGGGCGTGAGGAAACCACCGCCGCTTTTCTGACGGACATTTTGCTGCCTGACCAGGCTAAAAAACGTGCCCAAACTGGCTTCGTAAAATCAGCGGCAACAAGAAATGCGCCGGAGGTTACCTGGCCAGGAATTGTTTTGGATGCCGATGGGTTGCGCTGGCTGGCGGAACAGGGAAACTGGGCCGGGCGTGTCAATGCCAGTCTGGTGCTTACTCCACACCCGGGCGAAATGGCGGCTTTAACCGGGCTTTCCATAGCTGAAATTCAATCCAGACGTTTGACGGTTGCCAGTGAATTTGCGCAGAAATGGGGGCAGGTGGTGGTGCTCAAGGGTGCCTTTACGGTGGTAGCCGCTCCAGATGGCCGCGCGGGAGTGATCCCGGTGGCTACTTCTGCTCTGGCAAAAGCGGGCAGCGGGGATGTATTGAGCGGCATGATCGCTGGCTTGCTGGCACAAGGTATGGAATGCTTTGAAGCCGCGGTGTGCGGTGCCTGGATTCACGCCCGCTGTGGTGAGCTGGCTGAAGAATGGACAGGTGCGGCGGCTTCTGTACTGGCCTCAGATTTGATCGATTGTATTCCCGAAGTGCTGCAAATGATCCAATAAAAGAAAACGCCACCATCTGATGATGGTGGCGTTGTACTTGATTACTCTTCAGCGGCCGGTGGGGTGGCCTTCTTGGGTTTTACCTTGCTGACGGTCTCTTCGAGAACCGTCTGACCCTGGCTGGCAACTTCATTGGCTTTCTTTTCTGCCAGACGAATCAAATCCTGAGCTTTTTCGACGGCATCGGTAGCGGCATCTTCCGCTTTGCGATAGGTATCTTCCAGAGAATCACTGGTTTTATCGCGCAGTTCAATGGCTTTCTCTTTGATGACTGCTCGAGTTTGCTCCCCGGTTTGCGGAGCGTAGAGCAAGGAGACTACAGCACCGGTAATGCCACCGATGAGAAAACCCAGTACGAATGTTCCGAATCCATTATCACGTTCTGCCATTGTTGTTCTCCTTTCGAATCGTGAATACCAAGACTATTTGCGAAAAATTCTGAGTAGATCCAAAGCTTTTTTGATCCCGGCTAGATAGCCATTGAGCTTGATCACCGGTTCAACAAGATTGTCACTGAGAAAGGCGGTTGTTCCCTTGAGAGTTTTCACTGTTTCAGAAGTAGCTTCCAGAATGGGTTTAACTTCGTTTTGCAGCAAGTTTACCAGTTTGGCAAGCTGAACAATGAGAATTACCAGCGCCGCTCCCAGCACCAGAAATTCGAAAGCCATCAAAATGATGAAAATATCCCGAATCTGGGTGGTGACTGTGGCAGGGGCTTTGGCTAAAAAGAAAATGGCCGTCGCCAGCAGCGCTAACAGCGCCACGGCAATGACCACAATGAGCCAGATTTGAATCCCCTTGGATTGTTCTTCTTGGGGCGGTGTTGTGGAAACGGATTCAACGGGAACAATGCTTTGCTTTGTCTCTGTCATTTTTTAATTATAACATACTACAAAATGCTCCCTGATTTTCGGATTTTGGATTTTCAGGTGCAAAAGAAAATGGACCAGAGGAAGAAATTTGCAGTTTATCTCTCTTCATGTTAAACTTATGGGTTGCCATGTCGAAAACATTTCTCGGCTTCCTGCTCGCCCTCGTTTTTCTTTCTCCAGTTCACGATTCCAGTGAATTGGTGGTTATTACGCCTGCCGCGGATCAGGTGATTCAGGGAAAGACGACAATATCGGGAAGCTTCAATACCCCTGCTGTGGCGGGGAAACTTGAGTTTTCGTATGCTTACGCAGAGGCATCCCAGCCCAACTGGTTTTTGTTGGGAAGTGTGGATTTGCCAGTGCAGGAGAATGCCTGGTTCACCTGGGATACCAGCACGATTGTCGATGGTGATTATCAATTGCAGGTAGTTTGGCTTAAGCCCGATGGCAGTCAGGTGGAGCAGATCATTACTCCCTTGCATGTCCGGAATTACACCGCCGTGGTACCCAGCCAAACGCCCACCCTGGCATTGTCGGCAGTGGCAGAAGCAACGCCTACGCTGACGCCAGCCCCTGCGCCGCCGCAAACCATAGCCGAGAACCCGGCCGCGCTCTCTACAGCGCAAATCGCGGCGAGAATTCTGGCGGGCGGAATAGCGGGAATCATCCTGGTGCTCTTTTTTGAAATTTATCGGTTGATTCGTCGATCGAAAAATCACAGGTAAGGTGAAACGTGGATGCTCTCTTTGAAAAACTGCATCAGAAGTTGAATAATGAACTTCAGACCAGTGGCGGGATTTATCTGGTCGTGGGGTTGGGAAATCCAGGTCGGGAGTATCGCAATACCCGGCATAATATGGGGTTTCTGGCGCTGGATCACCTGGCTGCTCACTGGTCCATTACCACCCTTAAAGTACAGGGCAAGGCGATCATTTCCACGGGGCAATATGCCGGGAATAAAGTGATCCTTGCCAAGCCGCAGACCTACATGAATCTCTCCGGGCAGGCGGTATCGGCTTTAATGAATTTTTACAAAGTTCCGTTGGAACATTTGCTGGTGATCCACGACGATGTGGATATTCCTTTTGGCACGATCCGTATTCGCCCTGGCGGCGGGTTTGGCGGGCAAAAAGGGGTGGGCTCGATCATCGAAAAGCTGGGCACCCAGGAATTCGCCCGCATGCGTCTTGGAGTCGGGCGTCCGCCTGGCCAGATGGATACGGCGAATTACGTTTTGCAGTCTTTCTCCAAAGAGGATGAAGAGTTTCTGCAATCGGTATTCGCGAAATCAGACGAGGCGGTGGAGACCTTCATTACCGAGGGATTGAATACTGCCATGAATCGGTTTAATGGTGTAGTTTAGAAGGAAACGAGATTTCGGTGCTGGATATCCTCCGCAAACATTCTGCCTATATTGACGTTTTGGATCGAATCAAGGTCGGCAACGAAATATCGGGGCTGGCTCTACCTCGTTCTGCGCGCTTGCCGGTATTGGCGGCGCTCTCTTTGGATCTCAACGTTCCCATTTTGCTGGTCACTGATCGTAATGATCGTGCCTTGATGTTAATGGACGAGTTGAGCTTCTGGCTGCCGAACACACCGCGATTTCATTTTTCTGAACCAACGCCGTTGTTTTATGAACCGGCTGCCTGGGGGGCTGTCACTCGCCGGGACCGTTTGCAAGCCATGACGGCAATGGCCATGTACCACTTACCTGGGGCCAGAAAGCCGGAAATTCCCCCGGTGGTGATTACTTCTCTGCGTGCCTTGATGACGCGCACTTTGCCGCGCCGTGATTTTCTGGTCAACAGCAAGACGATCCATTTGAATCAGACGGTTAACCCTGAAGAATTGCAGCGTCAGTGGGTGGGCATTGGCTATGAGGCTGTGGATACGGTAGTCGATTTCGGACAGTTTTCGCGCCGCGGCGGTATTCTGGATGTCTGGACGCCGGCTGAACCTTTCCCGGCCCGACTGGAATTCTTCGGCGACGAGGTGGATACTTTGCGCCAGTTCGACCCGGCCAGCCAGCGCACGATCCGTAATCTCGAAAGTTTGCTGATCACTCCGGCCCGCGAATTTCTGCCGGCAAAGGCCGCCGGCATCGTGCCGGATGGCGTTACTCTCGATGAATTCTATTTACCTTTGATCCATCGGATGGCTTCTTCGCTGCTGGATTATCTTCCGAAAAATGCATTGATTTTGGTGGATGACGTGGGGAACAACCAGTCGTTTGCAGAAGAGATCGAAGAGCAGGCGGTGAAACTGAGGGAAGAAAGCATCAATGAAGGGATCCTCCCGGAAGATTTTCCCATTCCCTATCTGACCTGGTCAGAATTGATTGATACGATTGATTCCCTGCGCTGGTGTGAACTGGGCCGCTCGACTTCAGAAGAGGCCAGTCCATTAGGAGAGTCTTTTGCTCCCGGTGATCGATATGGGGGGCAGTTGAAACCTTTTATGGAGGCTCTTGAGGACGATTGCCTGAATCAGCTCCCCATGGTGGTAGTTTCGCGTCAGCTTTCACGCCTGAAAGAACTGTGGGACGAGCAGACCTCTGAACTGGATATGCCAGAGAAGCCCGATTTTCGCGAGGGTACATTGACTGAGGGCTGGGTACTCAGCGAAAATGGCCGGTCGCAGATGAAGCTGATCACTGACAGCGAGATCTTCGGCTGGGAGCGTCCTCAGCCACGGCCCCGCCTGAAAACGACCCATCAACCCCCCGAAGCCACTTTCACTGACCTTAACCCAGGTGACTGGGTGGTGCACGTTGATTATGGCGTGGGGCGCTTTTCGGGCCTGGTGCGCCGTACTCTGGATGGCACCGACCGTGAGTTCCTGTGTGTCGAATATGATAATGGGGATCAACTCTTTGTTCCTATCCATCAGGCTGATCGGTTAAGCCGATACATTGGCCCGGAAGGAACCACCCCAATGCCTTCCCGTCTGGGCAGCCCGGAATGGGCGCAGACCAAGCAGAGTGTGCGCGAAGCGGTCATTCAGGTGGCTCAGGATTTGTTGGAGCTATATGCCCGGCGCGAATCCGCCAAAGGGCACGCTTTCAAGCACGATACCGTCTGGCAGCAAGAACTGGAAGCCAGCTTCCCTTACATCGAGACCGAAGATCAGATGCGTGCCATCAATGAGGTTAAGCAGGATATGGAGCGGGAGCGCCCCATGGATCGGCTGCTATGCGGTGACGTAGGCTACGGCAAGACCGAGGTAGCGCTGCGGGCTGCCTTCAAGGCGGTGATGGATGACAAACAGGTGGCGGTTTTGGTCCCCACCACCGTGCTGGCCCAGCAGCATTATGAGACGTTCAAACAGCGTCTTTCCGCTTACCCGGTCAGCGTTGAAATGCTGTCGCGTTTCCGCTCCCCGAAGGAGCAGGATGCGATTGTCGCCCGGCTGGCAAAAGGAGAGGTGGATATCATTATCGGTACCCATCGCTTGCTCACCTCAGATGTGCTTTTCAAGGATCTGGGGCTGGTTATTATCGACGAGGAGCAGCGTTTTGGCGTCACCCACAAGGAACACTTCAAGAAGCTGCGCACCGAAGTGGATGTGCTGACCTTGACTGCTACCCCGATCCCCAGGACGCTGTACATGGCTTTGACCGGTGTTCGTGACATTTCAATCATTAACACACCTCCAGCTGAGCGTTTGCCAATCATTACCCACATTGGCCCCTATTCTCCGAAGCTGGTGAAGCAGGCGATTTACCGCGAACTGGAACGCGGCGGTCAGATTTTCTTTGTGCATAATCGGGTGACAACCATTTATGCCATGAAGGCGCACTTGCAGGACATTGCCCCTGAAGCCCGCATTGGCATTGCCCATGGACAAATGAACGAGATTGAACTATCGAAGGTCATGTCGCAGTTTTCGCGGGGAGAGATCGACGTTTTGCTGTGTACCTCGATCATCGAATCGGGGTTGGATATTCCCAATGCCAATACCTTGATCGTCGACCGCGGCGACACTTTTGGGCTTGCCCAACTTTATCAATTGCGCGGCCGCGTTGGGCGCGGGGCGCAGCGGGCTTATGCTTACTTCTTCAAGCATCGCAAAAAGGCCCCAACCCCTGAGGGTCAGGAGCGTCTGGAGACGATTGCCGAAAATACCCAGTTGGGGGCGGGTTATTCCATTGCCATGCGCGACCTGGAAATGCGCGGTGCCGGCGAGATGCTGGGCATGCGGCAGTCGGGATACATTGCTTCGGTGGGCTTTCATCTCTATGCGCGTATGCTTTCTCAGGCAGTGCAGGAGCTGAAGAAGTCCACCACATTGATCAATCAGAACGTCGAGAAGGCTTTTGGACTATCCGCGGCTTACGTGCCGGTCTCTGTCGACCTGCCCCTTTCCGTGGGTTTGCCGGCCAGTTATGTATCGGATATGACCCTGCGTTTGCAGCTATATCGACGGATGGCGACCTTGCGCGATGAGTCGGAGCTGGACGCATTGGCAGAAGAATTCAGTGACCGTTTTGGCCCCTTTGTCGAACAGGTCGAGAATCTGATCTATCAGATTCGGGTAAAACTGCGGGCTGAGCAGGCAGGCTTGAATTCGGTGGCCGTTGAAGGGGAACAGATCGTGCTGCGTTACCCGCCATTGCCTAATGGGGTGCAAACCCGTGAACTGAAATTTGTGCATCCCTCGGCCCGGGCGGGGAAGAACGCGTACTGGATGCCCTTCGATGATTCCGATGAGCACTGGAAAGACGAATTACTGGCGGTGATCGACGAGATCATTGCTGCCCGGCGCACTTTTTCTGCCTGAGTACTTCTCTCTCTTGGAAAGTTGAACAAACGTGCTATAATGGGAACGTCCAGCCGCTCCTGCTGGGGGGTGGTGATGGATCGATGATATTTTGACCGTTTGACTCAATCCGTGATTTTTGCGAAACTTTAAGGAACGGTCGGTTTTTCTTTCCACCAAGTTGTGTGAAAGCTCCATTTTAAATGGAGTCAGAAGAGGATTCACATGGATTTTAAATTAAAAGCTCCTTTCAAGCCAACCGGGGATCAGCCTGACGCGATTGCCAAAGTGGTAAAAGGACTGCATAAGGGGTACCACGATCAGGTCATTTTGGGGGCTACCGGCACGGGCAAGACTTTTACCATGGCCAACATCATCCAGGAAATGCAGATGCCGGCACTGATCATGGCGCACAACAAGACCCTGGCTGCCCAGCTTTACAGTGAGTTCAAAGAATTTTTCCCTGAAAATGCCGTGGAATACTTTGTCTCTTATTACGATTATTACCAGCCGGAGGCGTATGTTCCCCGGCAGGATTTGTACATTGAGAAAGAAACGGATATCAATGAAGAGATCGAACGTTTGCGGCTGGCTGCCACTACGGCACTGATGTCGCGCAAGGATGTCATCATTGTGGCCTCCGTTTCGTGCATTTATGGTTTGGGCAGCCCGGAGGAATACGGGGGAATGGTGATTCGCTTTGATGTGGGCGAAATCTACCGCCGCAATGCCTTGCTGCGCCGTCTGGTCGAAAGCCAGTATCAGCGCAATGATCTGGAACTGCGTCCTGGCGTCTTTCGTGTTCGCGGAGAGACTATCGAGATTTTTCCGGCATACGAAGAACATAAAGCGGTGCGGGTGAATTTCTTTGGCGATGAGGTCGAAAAGATCACGGAATACAACCCGCTGACCGGCGAGGTTTTTGATGAACCAGCTCATTTCGAAGTTTTTCCGGCTAAGCATTACATCGCCAACGAAGAACGGCTGAAGCAGGCTATTACCGATATAGAGAAGGAACTTGATGATCAACTGACTTATTTCAAGAACAATGGCAAGCTGCTCGAGGCGCAACGTTTGGAGCAGCGCAGCCGTTATGATCTTGAAATGCTGAAAGAGGTAGGCTATTGCTCGGGCATCGAAAATTATTCGCGCCACCTTGACCAGCGCCCGGCGGGCTCCCCGCCGTGGACACTGATGGACTTTTTGCCCAGCGATTATCTGCTCTTTTTGGATGAGTCCCATATGACGGTTCCCCAGATTCGGGGCATGTATCACGGCGACCAGAGCCGCAAAGGGACTCTGGTGGAATACGGCTTCCGCCTGCCTTCAGCGCTGGATAATCGTCCGCTCACCTTCGATGAATTCGAGAAGAAGATGGGTTATACCATCTATACCTCTGCCACCCCCGCAGAATACGAAATGAAGAAGGCCAATCAGGTGGTCGAGCAGATCATTCGTCCCACGGGGCTGCTCGACCCCGAAATCGAGGTCCGCCCCACCAAGGGGCAGGTGGATGACCTGTATAAAGAGATCAAGGTACGCACGGAGCGCGGCGAACGCGTACTGGTGACAACCCTGACCAAACGGATGGCAGAAGACCTCTCTGATTATCTGCTCGAATTAGGGGTCAAGGTGCATTACCTGCATTCAGAGGTGGAAACTCTGGAACGGGTCAGTATTTTGCGCGATCTGCGTTTAGGCGTTTTCGACGTGATCGTGGGCATCAATCTACTGCGTGAGGGTCTGGACCTGCCTGAAGTTTCGATGGTGGCGATTCTGGATGCAGATAAAGAGGGTTTCCTGCGCTCAGCTACGGCCTTGATTCAGACCGTGGGGCGTGCTGCGCGTAACGTGAACGGCAAAGTGATCATGTATGCAGATAAGATCACCGATGCCATGAAAGTGGCGATCGACGAGACCAACCGGCGCCGTAAGAAGCAGGATGATTTCAATAAAGCCCATGGCATCGAGCCTTACACCATTATCAAGGAAGTGCACGATATTACCGAGCAACTGAGTGTTTCTTCTTCTGTGGCGGAATCGCGGGGCGAGTATCGGGCCGGCAAGAAGAAGGCTCCGGGGTTGCCTGAAGCCGAGATCAAGAAACTGATCACCGAGATGGAACAGCAGATGCACGAGGCAGCCAAAAATCTGGAATTCGAGCAGGCAGCGATATTTCGCGATCAGATCATTGACCTGCGCAATTTGCTGGCCGAGGAATCCAATTTGCCGCCCTGGGAAAAAGCTCGTTTGATGGCTGGCGAAATCGAATAATCCTCTCTCATAGTGGTCGAAAAAGAAAAAACGGAAGGTTTAACAATCATTAACCTTCCGTTAAATGGTTAAAAACAGTAGCGCGGTAAATTAATAGATAAAAGGATACAGGTAAAGGAGCGAAAATGTTAGCTTATCAAGAAAATTACCGCACTTCGTGGAGCAGTTTGCAGGAACCGGTATGCACCTCTCGGTATCCGAGTGCTTATTTACGCTTATTGGCCGCCCTTGAAAATGGGTGGTTTATCCTGCACACTGAAATGATCCCTTCCTGGGACCAGAATGGTTTTGTCTACCGCATCCAGTTACAGCAAAAAGAGCATGAGCGAACGGAAGAATTGATCCTGCCCAAGAACGGGGCAGTGGATGAAATTCTCGAGCAATATACTTCGCTGGCTTGTTTGAGGTAAGTTTTATTCGGTAGGCAAGATACTGAACTGCGAATAGAGAGATGAACTCTCTCCCCATTCATTTTTGACGCTGAAAACCATCGAGCGGCTGGGACCCACATGCACAGCGTCCAGAAGTTTCTGCAGATCGATCTGCTCTCCTTCAGCCTGAATTTCGACTGAACCATCGTAGCGATTCCGTACCCAGCCGTTTAATCCCAGACTTTCCGCTTTGTCTTGCACAAAATAGCGAAACCCGACTCCCTGTACATGCCCTTCCACCAGGATGTGCAGGGATTTATTGTCACTCTCCGCGTCGACCATTTTCTTCTCTTTTCTTTTCGAAGATTCTGCGTACCACAAAAAGAATGCCCAGTAACACGAGAATAGCCACATAGATGGAGTAATTCGTGCCTGAGTGGCTCTGACTTTGCAGAGTATCGTGCCAGGATTGTTCCAATGCATCCAAAGATTGCCCATAGGTGTTCTCAACCTGATGAGAGCAGTCCAACCCGGAAGCAGAAGCCTGTAACAGGCTCAAGATCCTTTCGGTGCCGTAGGTGGTGGCAAGATATTTCACAAATGCGCCCGATTCTGCATACGATTGCGTGAAGGTAGCACTATCCGCTGCAAAAGGCGAACATAATTTTTCAAGGGGAATCCAGTCGCTCGCACTGGCGGCTTTTTCAAGGACACGGGCATAATCTGCGTTGGGGTAAGTTTCCGCGTTGACGGCCAGTCCCTCCATCAACCAGGCGGGGGCTGCGGAGTAGTTTTGCAGGGTGACCTGATACTCGAGGAGATGAGTCAATTCATGCGGGATCTGCCGTTCCAGATCTTGAGTGGAATTGAGGTCTGCTGAGGCAGACACCAAAATAAGATTATTCAGTGGGAAGGCTTCTCCGGCAATCCCGGCGGGGTCAGCAGCATCCAGAACAGCCTGCAGCGCAGCTTGGTCGGGGTAGACGTAAATGTTGACAGGTAGATTTGGAGAAACCGGTACCCATTGAGTGGCCTGTTTCAATCCGTTCAGGGCCAGTTGCTGCAATTCATCCCCGGAGGGCGCTTTGCCGTCGACCCAGTGGATAACGAACCATTTGGATTCGCTGTCTTGCCAGGAATAGCGATTGTCGCTGTAATCGACCCAGTAGGCGGGGGTAGTGATGGTGGTTCCATCCACAGAAGTCAGTTCAAACCAGTAGTAAAGCCGTGAAAAGGGCTGCGCCTTGAGCTGGCTTGTGGAAAAACTGCCGCTCAGAAGGGTTTGCTGTGAAAGAGAGAGCGGAAAGGACTGAACTGCATTATCCCCAGATTGTATCAAGAGGTTAGCCTGGGAGAGCTGCGTGTCTGGGCTGATTTCTGCCTGGACTGAAAAATCACCACCGAACTGGTAGGTAAATTGAACATTTGCCAGTTCGGTGGAAAAGGTCACACTGGGAACAGCGGAAGGAAAGGCCAGGTGTAGGAACAGAGGGAGTAGCGCCAGCCAGCGAGCCATCAACTATTTGCCTAGTTTTCGTATTCCTCGTCTTCATCGATGCCGAGAAAATCAGCGTCGTCCTCTTCTTCCTCCTCGTCATCGTCATCATTATCATCTTCCCCAGCGGAATGATCCGGTGAGTCGAATTCCATCATTTCCATGCCATCCATCTGGCCGCCGAGTTCAAGGTTATCCAGAGCCTTCTCGATCCACTCGGCTTCATCGTCTTCACTCGTCTTTTCCAGCAGTTCTTCGAGCTTCTTCTTGACGCTTTCACCGCCGATTTGCGAGAGTGACCAGATGATGGCAAAGCGCAATTCCTGGTCATCCAGAGTTTCATCCAGTTTTTCGATCAGAATGTCGCGGGCGTCCTCTAATTCCAGTTCACCGGCAGCGCGGACGGCTTCGAAGAGGATTTCACCGTCTGAAGAATCCAGATGACTGATGACGCGTTCTGCCCAGCGATCATCGGCAGAGCGGCCCATGGCGTACAGGGCAGAAGTCAGCCATTGGATGTCTGGCTGAGAAAGGGCATATTCGATCAATTCCGGCACCTTGGGATGGCTGGAATAGCCCAGAGATTCGAGTGCGCGGCGGCGCACCTGCGGCAGATCTTCCCCTTTGACCACATCGATCAAATTTTGAACGTTGGCAATGCGCAGGGTGTCAGAAATGGCTTCCAGCTCGCCGAGCAGGACGAATTTTCCCAGCGCTGAAGCTGCAGCAGCACGCACATCTTGAGAGTCGTCGGCAAGCATCAGTTCGGTGAAGATCGGGATCAGGCGCGCTTCTTCGCATTCCCACAAAAGCCGGATGGAAAGCACGCGCACGGCCGGGTCTGTATCCTTGACTGCCATTTTGGCCAGTTCATCGAAGCTGACCAGGGTATCTGATTCGGCCACATTCTCCAGGTCTTCCAAGAGAGCGACTTTGCGCTCTGTTTTGATCTCTGGCCAGACAGCTTTCAGATCGTGCAGATTGTTGGGAGTCAGATCAGAGAAATCCCGCAGCAAGCGGGGAGGAAAGGGATGGTCGTAGTCTTGCAAAGCATCCAGCACGGGTGCAAATTTAGAAAGTTTTTCACTCATAGTTTTTTCTCGATAAAAGTTATTTTAGAACGACCGGGTTGAAGATATCATTGATGATCAGTACTACCATCAAGATCATCAGCAGGGAATAGCCGATCAAGTGTACTCGATTTTCCAGCTCCGGGGGAACCTTCTTGTGGAAGAAAAGTTCCGGGATCAAGAAGAGAATGTGCCCGCCATCCAGAGCTGGGATGGGGAGAAGATTAGTATAACCAAGGGCGATGGATAAGATTGCAATAAAAGAAAGCGTTACCATCCCGGCATCTGAGGGAACTGCCTGAGACTGGGTGGTGTCTTCCGCTTTTACCTGATCGAACATGGAGTAAAGCCCCACGACGCTGACCATACGGGCACTGCTGGGAGCAATTTCACCGCGGATCAATTTTACCGGGAGCATGATGAGCTGCGCCCCCTGATCCAGGGTAGAAAGCGCAGCCGCTGGCACGGCCTGGGTGAAAGTCACCGGGATAGAAGGGTTACTCACGCTGATGCCAATCGAACCCTGTCCTTCGGGAGGATTGGTGCGGGGTACCAGGGTGACATTCAATGTTTCTGTGCCCCGTTCGATTGTTAAGACTGTTTCTTTGCCCTGATGATCCTGAACCAGAGAGAACAGCGCATCCAGGCTATCCACTTTGGCCCCATCGATGGTGGTGATGATATCTCCAGATTGAAGCTGCGCCGTTTGGGCAGGAGAATTGTCACTTACCCCGGTGATCATGACTCGCGTTGGGTCAGAGGAGCCGACCCGCATGTAAATAATTACGATCAAGATCATCCCGAGCAGCAGATTCATGAATGGCCCGCCGAGAAGGGTAAGAAGACGTTTCCACGGTGAAGCAGCCTGAAAACTGCCGGGCTCGGTATCTTCGCCGGTTTCTCCCTTCATGCGGCAAAAACCGCCAAAGGGGATCCAGTTGAGGGTGAAATCGGTGCCCGCAAATCGGAAGATTTTGCCAATGCGGGGAGGATAGCCAAACCCAAATTCTTCGACTTCGATACCGCTTAATCGGGCAACAATAAAATGGCCAAATTCGTGGATAAAGACCAGCACGCCAAAGGCCAGAATGAACTCCAGTATGGTAACCAAAGTGTTTAACATTGCAGATCGTTTTCCTTAATTATTCCTGTGCATCCAATATTTCGTAAGTCCATTATAACCAGTGAATACAAGAAAAAGATTAATACGCTAGTCCAGGGCCGCTTTGTCACCGGGGTGGCAGAGGATGACCTGATGGATGCCTTCTATATTCAGTAATTTGTGTTCTACCTGCTTTTCGCTGCCGGCTTCACAGAGGATGTGCACGTTGGGGCCAGCATCCAGGGTGGCTGCGACGGGAAGACCCAGTTTGCGCCAGGATTGGACTGCCTTGATGACTCGAATCGAGTCCGGTTCCCAGTAAAAAAGGGGTGGTTTGGAGGTCATCATTACCGCGTGCATCATGCTGCTATCCAGTTCTACCACCTCAGCCAGGGCTGCAAAATCTCTGGCTTTGATCGCTTGCCGGCAAATATCCAGGCGGCGCAGGGAATCAGCCACCCGGGTTGCCTGATAGGGGCTGGTCGCGGCGCCTTGGTGCCCTTCTGACGAACCGGTGGCTTTTGGGCCCTCTTCAATGACGGCAATGCAATCGATCAGGTTCCAGTGTTCTGGGGCGGCGATGGAAAAGGCGAAAGAATCGCGGTCGTTGATCCCTTTTTGCCATTCAACGAAACCGGCAGGGATGGAGCGGCATGCAGAACCGGAGCCGCGACGTGCCAGACGAGAAAGATCGATTTCGGTGAGTTCCAATCCCATGGCGGCAATGGTGGCCAGCGTTAGAGCAGCGAAGCCTGATGCCGAAGAAGCGATTCCGGCTCCCGTCGGGAAGTTATTCTCGCTGAAAATGTGCGCGTGGGTCGAAATGCCACGGATGCCTCTAAGTAAATTGAGATGCTTGAGGACCCGTTCGTAAGAGGAACCTTTCTGCCGTGTTCCATTGAGATCGAAGATATCCATGGGGAAACTGGTATCGAAGGTGACGCGGGTACGTGTTTCAAGCTCCGCCAGGTTCATCGAGATCGATCCATTCTCAGGAATTCTGAGAGCGGCATCGCGGTTCCCCCAGTATTTGATGAAAGCGATATTGGGATGGGCAACAGCAGTAGCAGTGGAAGTGGTCATTTCAATCCCTTTCGACATTAGTTTACCATGCTGTCAGGCATTGTGCAGATTCGGTCGGAAATAAAACAGGTTGGGCCGTTATTGGGTCCAACCTGTTCGGGGTTTGAGAAGGCCTTACTCTGCCAAAACTTTGGCGAAATCGGCTGGCACCACACCAGGGGATTCCACTTCATTCTGCTGATAGAATTTTTCGACGACCTGATTGATGGCAGCCATTTCGAAGGGGCAATCTTCCAGTGACTTCTCGAGGTCGATCAGGCGATCAGCCGGGAAAAAGAAAAAGTCACCGGAAATGTGCACATCTTTTAAGATGCCTTCCTGATTGACGGCGGTAACGCGGATCAATCCACCCGGGGTCTTGAGCATCTTTTGGATGACATAAACGCCTTCGGCAATTTTGACCTGTTTTGAATCTGGACGGCGGCGATCATTCGACAACAGCCATTCAGAGGTGTTCATTTCTGCCAACAGTTCATCGGCTTTGTCGGTCAATTCGCTGTCCAGATCAGCCGGGACTACATCCCCTAACAATTCTCGATAGCGGGCACTCAGAGCGTCACCCAGATCTTTATTGGCTGGGATTTGCCCTGATTCGCGCAGGAAAGTGGTGAGATTTTCGTACATGGTCTTGTGGACTTTGTCGCGGAATTTCTCATCCGGCACGCGCAGGCATTTTGACATGGTATCGTAGTCGAAATCTTGAATGAAATTGCCGACCAGGATGCGCATGTCGTCAATCTGAGCAGCTCCGGTTCCAGAGATCTTGCGCCCGGAGGTGATGATGTCGTTGACGGGTTTGTATTCAGCCGGCACGCCAAACTGGCGGAAGGTATCGATCACGGGCTGCAGGAAGACCTTGTAGAATTGAGCGATATTGGCGGGGACGCCCGGGTGTTTTTCATTGATGATCAACTGGAAAAAGAGCTGCATTCCATCGAGGTAAACTGCGCCGCCGCCGACTTCGCGGCGGAAAACGGGAATGTTGTGCTCTTTCGTGTAGGCAAGGTCGATCTCTTGCTGTGCATCTTGGTGAAATCCGATGCACACATAGGGAGTGGCCGGGCGCAGAACGAACAATGCTTCACGGCCAAGGTGAGCCGCAGCATGATAAAGCGCTTGGCTGTATTCCCATTTGACTGCGTCCAAAAAATAATATTTCATAGGCTTGAGTTCTCCTTCGCAATTTCATTCTGCCATTGTTCGATCATTCTCTCAGCACGGGAAATAACCTCGGGCATCTTTTCTGTGATTGACTGGCTCAAATCCAGACCAACAGAGATGTCTTCTGGCTGAATGCCGATCAGGTGAAGATGTTCAGGTAGTTTCCCGCGGATGTTGGCCAGCCCCAGCACTTCCTGAAAAGTGATCTGGTGCTGCGAGAGCTTCACCCCGGCATAGAGCGGAATCTGCTCTTTGGTTAGTTCCACGACGGTACCGGCGGGTTTGCCCACGTTTACAGCGTCGAGAATCAGCAGGTGGCTGCATTCTTCGACGATCATGAGCAAGTTCAGCCCCAGTACACCCCCGTCAAGCAGCTCGAAATCGGTCTGCTTGCCAATCCTGGCGTCCAGGAGTTTGACTGCCTGGACGCCTAATCCTTCATCTCGGTTGAGCAGATTGCCCAACCCCATTACCACTTTGCGCAGTGAATCGGTCATGATTTTATCGGTAGCAAATGCTCAATCCGGTCGCGGTCTCTCCAACTTCTTTCCCTTCGGCATCAACCATGTGAATGGCGCAGGCCATGCAGGGATCAAAGGAGTGAATGGTGCGCAGGACTTCAAGCGGCCAGTCCGGTTTGGCCAATGGGGTGCCCACCAGAGAGGCCTCGTAAGCTCCCGGCTGACCCTTGTGATCTCTTGGTGAACCGTTCCAGGTAGTCGGGACGACCATCTGGTAGTTCTCGATCTTGCCGTTGTTGATCACGATCCAGTGGCCGAGAGCGCCGCGTGGGGCTTCCATGTATCCAAAACCCTGTGCGTGAGAAGGCCAGGTGATGGGATCCCATTTTTCGCCGTTGTAGGTTTGGGTGTTGCCGGCCTTGATCTCTGCGATCAGATCATTATAGTAAGTGCGCATGGCATCGGCATAGACCTTGGTCTCGACAGCGCGGGCGGCGGTGCGTCCCAGAGTAGAGAAGAGGGCAGAGGTGCCAACGTTCAAAGAGGACAACACCAGGTTGACCAGCTCTTTGGTTTGTTCGTGACCACCTGCGTACATCACCAGCACGCGAGCCAGAGGACCTACTTCCATGGGGGTTTCAGCCCAACGTGGGGCTTTCAACCAGGAGTATTTTTTGTCGACTTCGAGGTAGTCATAGGGAGGCTTCGGCCCGGTGTAATCGAAGTTGGTTTCACCCTTCCACGGATGCAGGCCAGACTTTTCCCCACCTGAATAATCGTACCAGGAGTGGGCCACGTATTCCTGCATGCGAGCGAAGTCGCGCGGATCGGGCATCTGGATGTTATTCAGGTCGCGGTTGAGAATGACCGCACGCGGCACCAGGAATTTCGAGACGTCGCTGTTGTCTTCACCGGGGAATTCACCCCAGGTCAGGAAGTTGCCCAGACCTTCACCAATGCCGCCGTATTCCAGGTAGTAAGGAGCGATGGCCAGCAGATCGGGCAGATATACCTGATCGACGAATTCGATCATTTTATCGATTGAATCGCTGATGATGGAGAGGCGTTCAGCATTCAAAGCGGTGTCACTGTTCAGATCGATTGGCATAGGCACGCCACCCACCACAAAATTGGGGTGCGGGTTTTTGCCGCCGAAAATGGTGTGAATTTTGACGGCGTCTTTTTGCCAGTCGAGGGCTTCGAGATAGTGAGCAACGGCCAGCAGGTTGATCTCGGGCGGCAGCTTATAAGCCGGGTGCCCCCAGTAAGCGTTGGCGAAGATCGAGAGCTGACCGCTGTCGACGATAGCCTGCACTTTCTGCTGCACACTGGCGAAGTAGGCCGGAGAAGATTTCGACCAGCTGGAGATCTTTTGCTGAATGGCTGAGGTTTCGGTGGGGTCCGCTTTAAGCGCAGATACGACATCCACCCAGTCAAGAGCATGCAGGTGATAGAAGTGCATCACATGGTCATGCACGTATTGCTGGGCAATCATCAAATTGCGGATGAGGTTGGCTGCTTTAGGGATCTTGATGCCCAGAGCATCTTCCACTGAACGAATTGAAGCGAAGGAGTGGACGGTGGTGCAGACGCCGCAGGCGCGTTGGGCAAAGGCCCAGGCTTCACGCGGGTCGCGGCCGCGCAGGATTTTTTCGATTCCACGGACCATTGTGCCCGAGGAGTACGCATCGGTGATCTTGTTGTTGCCGTCTACTGTGACCTCGATGCGCAAATGGCCTTCGATACGGGTAATAGGATCAATTACAATTCTTTGCTCCATGGATCACTCCTTATTCTTCTACCAGTGAATCCGCGACCAGTTGGCTCAGGCCAGCAACTTTCACATCCAGATTGAAGTGCTGGACACAATCCACGAACTGTAAGCGGCAATTTGAGCAGCTCATCACCACGGTTTTGGCACCCACTTTTTTCATCTGATCGATCTTTAAGCCGAAGGCTGCGTAACGAATGGGGTCAGCTTCTTTGATGGCAATGACGCCGCCGCCACCGCCGCAGCAAATTGCTTCTTCTCGATTGGGTGACATTTCTTTGAAGTCGTGTGGGGCCAGAAGGTTCAGTACGGTTCTGGGTTCCTTGATGTGACCGCCTTTGCGCTGAATCTTGCAGGCATCGTGGAAGGTAATGGTTCCATTCCCATCCAGCGCACCTTCTTTTAACTTGATGCGGCCGGCTTTGAGATATTCGCCGATCAGCCCAACGATGTGAGTGATCTCGATCCCTGCGGGGACGTCCATCAGATTGTAGGAAGTCCAACGCAAGGCATCGTAGGCGTGACCGCATTCGGTAACCACGATCTTTTTCACACCCAGTTCAACTGCGCCGTCAAAGACACGCTTGAGGAACATTTTGGTGCGCTCAGCATTGCCTTCGTAGAAGCCAAAGTTGACCACTTCGCGGGCATGCGTGCTGAGTGTCCATTTTTCGCCAGCCGTATTCAAAATTTTGGCGATGGCAGCGATATTTTCAGGGAATTTCATCACCTCGATGGAGCTGAAGACCACCAGAGTATCGGCGCCTTTAACATCCATGGGCAGGTCTACTTCCCATTCATCCGCGACCCATTCCATACGGCTTTCATAAACGTCATCGGTAACGCCCAGCGGGCTGCCTTCTTCAACTTGTTTGTTGACGGCTGCCATAAGATCTGCCGGAACGATGCCCGCATCTGAAAAGCCTGCACGGACTTCGTGAATCAGGGGTCCGATCTGAATTCCCATCGGGCAAACCATGGAACATTTGTTACACATGGTGCAGGCTTCGTAAACGATCTGGCTGAAATGAGAGATTTCTTCATCAGTAATGCGTTTATCGATTCCCAGGGCTAATTTCATCTTGCCGATGAGGGTGAACCGCTGCTCATAGGCGCGTTTCAGCAGCTCAATTTTCCAGACGGGGGCGTATTCGGGATTGCCCGTTGCCTGATAGAAGTGGCAGGCTTCAGCGCACATGCCACAGCGGGTACAGGCCTCCAGTTGAGAAGCGACGGATCCACCCGTTTCTTTTACAAAAGTATTGATCACAACATTCGTTTCCATGTCACTCCTCCTCTAGGGCTCCACTGCTCGTTTGCCGAAATCTGCCCCGTGGATGGCTTTCGAGAAGAAATAGAACATGAAGTGAGAGATTCGGCTCAAAGGGATCCAGATCAGCAGCAAATCAACGGATAACATGTGCAGGCTATACAGCACTTCGTACGGGAACCACAGGTGATGGGTCATGATATAACCGGTCACCATAGGTAGGAACACGATCAGCAGGTTTAAGTATTCAGCCGGCCCAGAGATCAGTTTCAAGACGGGGTTGATGAGACGATTGATGAATAAGATGACCATGGCGATGATTGTCACTGCTGCCATCCAGTCGACAATGGGCAGAGGCAAGGTGGGCCAGGAAATTCCCAGCAGGCTCTTCCAGACCAGCATATGGGCAGTTCCCAGAACCAAAATGACGAAGAGACCCAGATGGAAGAGACCGCCGGCAATATAAATCAGCGGGTTTTTCTTGAATGTGTTTTTGACCCAGGGAATAAATGGCCAGGCGATGATCCCCTTCAAGTAAGATTTGAGCGCGCCGCCCAGTTTGCTGCCGCGGGCAGGAACTTTATCAGGAGAATACCCCAGAAAAAGCACACGCACCAGTCGATAGGCCATCCCGGCGATGAAAAATAGCAAAGCGACCTTGAATAAAGGCCCACGGGCGAAGGTAAGAACGTCAGTCCAGTTCATCTTCTTCTCCTCTATTTGGTTTCTTCGGTTGATTCATGTTCAGCTTTATTCTTCTGACCATGATTAACGGCGGCGACACCTGCTCCAACGACAGCGCCGGCTGCCAGAGCAGCGCCAGCCGCGACGGCAGTGGGCCGATCAAGGGGGGCAGACTGACCTTGATAGAATCCGCCGCCATCCCAGAAGTTGGGTTCAGAACAGCCCAGGCAGGGGTGACCAGATTGAATTGGGAAGGAAAGCCCGCCAGCCCATTTGATGGAAGCGCAGGCATTGTAGGTAGTGGGACCCTTGCAGCCGAGTTTGTAGAGACACCAGCCTTCTTTGGCACCTTCGTCATCGAACGAATTGGCAAATTTGCCGGCTTCGTAGAAGGGACGGCGCAAGCAGCGGTCATGGACGGTCTTTCCGTAGAAGGTCATGGGGCGATTGAGATGGTCCAGCTCTGGCAGTGATCCAAAGACCAGAAAGTGAGCCAGCACGCCGGTGAACACTTCCGGAATGGCGGGGCAACCCGGAATGTTGACCACTGGTTTGTCTTTGATGATCTCTGACACGCTGACAGCGCCGGTTGGGTTCGGGTTGGCTTTGGGCAATCCGCCGAAAGCGGCGCAGTTACCGGTGGCAATGATCGCGGCCGCGTTGGCGGCTGCATCTTTCAAGAGATCCAGAGAACTCTTGCCGCCGATTGTGCAGTAAACGCCGTCATCTTTGGGCGAAATAGAGCCTTCGACCACCAGAATGTATTGACCGGCGTATTTCTGCATGGCAGATTGTTTGGCTTCTTCTGCCTGGAATCCTGCGGCTGCCGACAATGTTTCGTGATATTCCACCGTGATCTGATTCAACACCAGATCAACGAGGGTTGGTGCCTGGCTGCGGGTAAGTGCTTCGCTGCAGCCAGCGCAATCCTGAAACTCCAACCAGATGACAGGTAAGCGAGACTTTGTAGAAAGGGCCTTCGCCACCAAATCAGCCGGCCGGTAGCTTCTTCCAAGTTTGGAAGAAGCTCCGGCCAGTTTCACTGGAGGTAGATAGGTTAAACCGATTGCTCCCGCGACTGCGCTGCAAAGTTTCATGAAATCGCGACGGGAGACTCCCTTGTCTTTCATTTCATCAAAAATACTTTGTTCGGGCATTGGTCCCTCCATTCGTGCTGAAAAGAAATGGTACACATCCAGAAAAATACAAACACTAAACTAAGCTTAAGATCAACGATCTAAACCTGAGAAACTGCTTATTTGCAAACTTTTATGATTCGTTTGTTGTTAGGCGATGATGTTTATTGTGCTGTTTTCTGGATTAGCTGCAGGAAATATTCTCAGCTTCCAATTTTGCCTGATAAGCAGCAACACCTTCAGCGCCTGAAGCCAGGCTGCCTTTTTCACCATCCCAATCGGTGGCCTGCATTTCAGCTACCCAACCCTCGCCGTAAGGATCAGACACGGCCAAATTGGGGTCGGCTGCCAATTTTTCATTGGCGCGCAGGAGAACTCCGCTGATCGGGGCAGGGACAGGACCTACGAATTTGCTGCTCTCGACGGTGGCAATGCTTTTTGCTTGTTTGACTTCCTGACCGATGTTTTTGGCTTTGACCGTAATGGCTGCCAGTTTTCCACCAGAGAGTTTGCCGGCAACGGCGGTGATCCCTACACGGATGACGCCGCCTTCCATGGGTTTGGCCCAGACGTGTTTTTCAATGAGATAGTACAGATCGTCAGGTAAATTGCATCCACGAACATTAGCCATGAGATTCTCCTTTACTTAGAACGTCAGAACA
>JAAZOQ010000114.1 GCA_012797695.1 Anaerolineaceae bacterium
AAGGATGAAAACGTTCCCATCGACCAGATGCGGCCCTACTTACTTGCAAAATCTCAATAAGACAATTTTGGTGTACACTCAGAGGCGGCTGGCTCAGCCGCCTCTGGTCATATTGCCAACCTGAGAATATCTATCTCAAGTCATATTTACATAGCCAGCAGAGCCGCTATAATTCGCTCCAAAGTGAGATCTGATGAAAAATATAGCGATTATTACCGATAGTACCTGCGACATTTCTTTAGAGTTAATCGAGAAACACCACATTTACGTGGTTCCTCTTACAATCGTGTGGGGAGAGCAGCAATATCTGGATGGAGTCGAACTGAGTGCGGAAAATTTCTACGAAAGGTTGAGCACAGATAGCCTCCGGCCTACTACCTCGCAGCCAGCTCCCAGCCTTTTTCTGAGCACCTTCGAACAAGCCGTGAAAGAGGGCGCGGAAGAGATCATCGTCATCACCATCAGCATTGCCATGAGCGGAACGATCCAGTCTGCACGTACGGCTGCCGAAAACTTCGGCGTACCGGTGCACATCCTCGATTCGAAAACCAATTCGATGAGCCTGGGCTGGCAGGTACTTACTGCGGCCCGTGGTCGGGACGCAGGTGCCAGCGCTGCGGAGATTATGGCCCAGGTAGACGAAATCCGTCAGAAACAACATTTTCACATCACCCTCGAAACCCTCGAATATCTGATTCAGGGCGGTCGCATTGCGGGTGCCGCCCGCCTCATCTCGGGCCTGCTGCACATCAAGCCAGAGATCAAAGTTAACCATGAATCTGGTTCCGTGGAAGCAGTGGGCATCTCGCATACCCGTAAAGTCTCCATTGACCGGCTCTTCACCAATTTCTTCAAGAACCTGGATACTACCCGCCCTCTGCATATTGCGGTGCTGCATAATGCTGCCCGCGAAGAAGCTCAGGCACTGGCCCGGCGCGTAGAAGAAGAGTTTCATCCCCGCGAACTCATTATTTCCATCGTTTCGCCGGTGCTCGGAGTCCATACTGGGCCTAAAGCTCTGGGGCTGGCCGGGTTTAATGAATGATCAAGGTTCCATTTTCAAAAAGTTAAAACTTTAAAAATTTCCAATCCTTTAAGGCAAGCGTATGAATCAGGCTTGCCTTTTATTTTCGAAAGATATATGATGGGAATGTGCTTAATGAAGCACACTTTTCATAAACTTCAAGGAGGAGAGAAGTGAAGAACAAAGTTTTATTTGCTTTAATTTCTGTCTTGGTCCTCGGCTCTTTGGTCTTGAGCGCCTGCGCTCAGGCAACTGTTGCCCCGACCGCCGCCCCAGCGACTACTGAGGCCCCTATGGCTGCTACTACGGCAGCCCCGACTGAAGCCCCTACTGAGGCTCCTACAGCTACCATGCCAACCCCGTCCTGCCCATTGATGGCCAATCCCCCCACGGTCAAAGCCGGTGATCTCGGTTCCCCCGATAATCCCCTCGTGATCGCCTTCGTTCCCTCTGGCGATACCGGTGCGATCACCGTGGCTGGCAATGCCATCGCCGACTGCTTGTCCTCGATGACTGGCCTTTCCTTCAAAATCGAAGTCGGCACCAGTTTTGGCGCTTCGATTGAAGCCATGGGCGGCAACAAGGCTCAGATCGGTTTCTTGAACACCTTCTCGATCTTGTTGGCTGAACAGAAGTACGGTATCGTACCCGTGCTGGCAAACCTGCGTAAGTACAACACCAACTCTGTTGATCCTGATGCCAGCCTGGCCACCACTATGCAGCCTTTCTACAAGGCTGAGTTCATCGCCAAAGCCGATTCCGGCATCAAGACCCTTGCCGATATCAAAGGCAAATCCTTCTGCTTCGTCGACCCGAACTCCACCTCTGGCTACATCATTCCACGCATCATCATGAAAGCCAATGGAATCGATCCCGACACCGATATCACCGCCATTAACGCTGGTTCCCATAACAACGTAGGGATTGGTGTATACAATGGTCAGTGCGATGCAGGTGTTGCTTACGTTGATGTTTTGACTGATCAGTCCGCCAACCTGGCTGCGACTTATCCTGACATTGCTACCGTTGTCGTGCCCTTCATGGTCAGCGACAAGATCCCCAATGATGGTGTCCAGGTCGTGAAAGACCTCGATCCTCAGATCACCGATGCGATCGTCAATGGTCTGCTCGCGATGGAACAGGATCCCGGTGGTGCAGCCGTTCTCAAGAAGCTGTACAACATCAACGGCATGGAAAAAATCGATGCCACTTTCTACGATGACTTCGCCAAGATCCTCAAAGACGCTGGCGTAGATCCCGCCGAATTGGTCAAATAGTTGTGTCCGTTGCCTGGCAGGTGAGTAAAATCGCCTGCCAGGTTTTTTCTATATTAAGGTCAAGTACCTAATCATCCGCAGCAAGGAATAGCCAATGCTTAAAGTTGAACATTTAACCAAAGTGTATCCTAACGGAACCCAGGCTTTGACTGACGTCAATTTCGAAGTAAAGGATGGTGAATTTCTTGCCGTCATTGGATTAAGTGGTTCCGGGAAATCTACCCTGCTCCGCTGTATCAATCGCCTGATCGAGCCCACCGAAGGCAAGATCATCTGGAACGATATCGATGTCACCTCCGCCAAAGGAAGTGAAATTCGCAAAATTCGCCGTCAAATCGGTATGGTTTTTCAGCAATTCAACCTGGTCAAGCGGTCTTCCGTAATGACCAATGTGTTAACGGGGAGACTGGGCTACGTTGCCACTCTTCCCAGCCTGTTTGGTATATTCCCGGCCTCAGATCGCAAGAAAGCGATGGAAGATCTGGCTATGGTCGGTTTGGAAGATAAAGCCCATGTCCGCGCTGATTCGCTTTCCGGCGGTCAGCAGCAGCGTGTGGGGATCGCCAGAGCCTTGATGCAGGAGCCCAAGATGATTCTGGCCGATGAGCCAGTAGCTTCTCTTGACCCGGTGCTGGCACACTCGATCCTCAAATACCTCGAAAATCTGAATAAAGAATATGGCATTACCGTGCTGTGCAGCCTCCACTTCCTCGATCTGGTGCACCGTTACGCGACCCGCGCTATCGCGTTGAAAGACGGTCATCTGGTCTTCGATGGCTTGCCCCAGGAAATCGATGATGAGCACTTTAAGTCGATCTATGGGCAAGAAGCAGAACGCATCACCATCATCTAGGTTGCGGTTGAAAAAATGACTCAATCCAACGAAAAAGGAAAACTTAATCCCATTCTGGCTGCACTGGCAAGTCTGGTGATTCCAGGCCTTGGGCAAATGCTCTCCAAAAAGGTCTGGCGCGGAATCACTTTTCTCGCTTTCGCTTTGATCAGCTCTTACCTCACTTACTGGTCGTTCGCTCATTTCAACGTCGGCCAGGTTCAAATTGGCCCTTGGACCACCTCTTGGCTCTGGGCACCCACCATTTTATTCTGGCTATGGAACGGTTTTGATAGTTACCGGCTGGCACGCGGAAAATCTCTCTCACCGATGCTCGCGGTGCTATGCGCCGCCATCGTGCTCTACGTCGTCGCCTGGAATATCACCGACGTCAACATCAGTCGGATGGTCAACAATTTCGGGGATATGAAAGCCATTGCTACTCAACTGGCGAACCCCGATTACATTTCCACCGTAAAAGGGGGCAAAACCGTCGTTTGCGGCTGGTCGTGCCTGGTCGATTTCGTTTCCAACAAAATTCAAGGCAAGCCCACTGCCCCAATTGGCCCCAGCGAAAACCTGGGCAACATTTTCGGGCAAAAGGGCAAAGTGGATCCGCCCTTCTGGCAGATCTGGCTGGGAATGGCCAAAAAAGGCGACCGCATTCCCGGTACCGAGACCGGCAAACTGGTTGAAACCATTGCCATTGGTTTGATGGCCACCCTGTTCTCGACCATCATCGCCATACCCGTCAGCTTTCTGGCCGCTTACAACATCATGTCGCGCATCCCGGGTGGAAAACCCATCTATTTTGTGATGCGTCTGATTCTCAACTTCATTCGGGCAATTGATACCATTGTCTGGGGGCTGATCATCATCGTTTGGGTTGGTTTGGGCTCTTTTGCTGGCGTAATCGCTCTGACCATCCACTCCATTGCCGCCCTGGCCAAGCTGTTCTCTGAAGAGATCGAACACATCGATCCCGGCCCGGTCGAAGCCATCGAAGCCGCCGGCGGCAACTTCTTCCAGATCCTGCGCTACGGCGTCATTCCTCAGATCGTTCCACCATTCCTTTCCTACACCCTGTTACGTTGGGACATCAACATGCGTTCGGCCACGGTCATTGGCTTCGTCGCCGGGGGCGGTATCGGCTTCTTTGTGGTCGAAACGATCCGGCAAGGTGCTTATCAGATGTACGCAGCAGCTCTTTGGGCAGTTGCGGTAGTTATCATTCTGGTAGATGCTATCAGCAGCCATTGGCGCAATCGCATTCTGGCTGACCAACCACAGAAAACGCAAAAGGCCCATCACAAAATACTGCGAGTGGTTTACATCATTCTCGGCATCATCGTCTTCATGTACTGCTGGCAAATTACGGACATCAACTTCAAAGACCTGTTCCACCCCGGGTCCAACTTCGGCTCGATCATCCGCGACTTTGTTACGATCGACCTCTCTGCCAGCGTGCTGAATGTTGTCGTCAAAGATTTGATCACCACGGTCATGCAGGCTTTCCTGGCAACGACACTGGGAGCTATCTTCGCTATCCCCTTCAGCTTTCTGGCAGCCAAGAACCTGACCGGGAATAACCCATTCACCAAAGTGCTCTTCTACGTTACCCGCGGGCTTTTCAACATTCTGCGCTCCATCGAAGCCCTGCTTTACGTTGCCATCTTTGTCTTTTGGGTCGGTATCGGCCCCTTCGCCGGTATGCTAGCGCTGGCGATTACCACTTTCGCTCTGCTGGGTAAACTTTTCTCAGAATCAATCGAGACCATCGACGCCGGGCCAATCGAAGCTCTGAACGCTATTGGCTCCAACATTCTACAGATGATCCGTTTTGCTATCCTGCCGCAGATCATTCCTCCCTTTATCTCGTACCTGATCTATCAGTGGGATATCAATATTCGTATGGCCACCATCATCGGCTTCGCCGGTGGCGGCGGCATTGGCATGACCCTGTCTACCTACTTTGGCAGTCTGCAATACCACAAAGCAGGTACCGTCGTGTTGGCTATTGTCATCATCGTAGCCATCATGGACTTTACCAGCGCGAAGATTCGCGAAGAACTCGTTTAGCTTTTCTGATGCAGAAAAAGACGCTTGTGAGTCTTCACAAGCGTCTTTTTGTTATCTTATTCAAGTGGGGTTTTATCGATTTGAAAGCAGCAATAAGGAGCATTTTGATGGCGGCACTGGGTTTCGACCACACGATAATATTTTCCGCCCCCTACCCAGGTCATGAAACCCTGTACCAAACCAATGAAGAAAGAACAGTTGTTTTCATCGGTAAAGCGCTTCTCCGCCCGCTCCGCTGGTTCTGACACTTTGAGCAGCCAATTTTTTTGTGCGGGTTCCAACTCAATGGAAGTATCAAAGGTCTGGGTAAACCAGGCGCTCAGCAACGTGAGTCCCCTTTTCAATTTGAGCCGCAACGGCAAAAAACGGAAATCGTCAGATTCGAACCCAATTTCCTTGCCCTCCTGCGTCAATAAATACTTGAACGCAGCGCGCCCGGCACAGATCGCAATCCCGCGCACTGATTTGGCACCATAGTGCGCTTCCATCTTCTTCCACGCGGGGGTAACGGATTCCCGTCTCCCTGAGACACTGGCGGCAGCGAAATATTCTTTTGTTTCTTCCGGCCCTAGAATTTCTTGCAACCCCAGAAAATAGACACTGCCTGGCAGATTATTTTCCATGAGCATTTTTGTTTTTCACCTTAATTTCCGTTATTTCCTTCTACCTCATCTAGGATCGCATACAGTAATTCTAACAGCACAGTCTTGACCGAACTCTTTTTCTTGGCAATACAGGGGAGTATCTTGACCGACGGGTCGAGACGCAGCGCCAGCCGGATATCTTCGACGTCCCAGGCATCCGGGAGGTCCTGCTTGTTCACCGCCACGATGTAGGGGGTGGGAGCATAAGCGTGGAAAGTCTCGAGAATACTGCGCGCTTCTTTGAAAGTTTCTGGGCGGGTGCTGTCGACCATGACAATGAAGCCCAGCATTCCCTCAGAAAGAATTTCCCACATGAAGTCGAAGCGTTTCTGCCCGGGGGTACCGAACAGAAAGAGGATCAGATCATCATCCACAGTGATACGGCCAAAATCCATGGCGACTGTGGTTGACTCCTTTACCTTTTCGGCTTCTGCCGTGATTTTCTTTTCGGTCGAGACCACGTCGATCTCGCTGACGGAACGAATGAGTTCCGTCTTGCCAGAATTGAACGGGCCTGTCACTACGATCTTTACTGTCTGAGTTTGCATGGTCGACATCCTCTATCTTTGGTTAAATGGAGCGAATCCGTTCGATTAACCGGGTTACCAATGATTTCTGTTCTTTCTTATCCATCTGCGGGATCACCTTTCCCTTGAGCGGCACAGGAGCCCCTCCCGGACGAATGATCTCAACCAGACCAGCCTGTACCAAAGCATACACCACCTTGCGAATTTGCAGCTCATCCAGTTTGGTAGTATACGCGATCTGCTGGATCGTGTTCTTGGGGTTGACATACGAAATGACCCGCCACTCTTCTGGGGTCAGATTCACTTGATGAATGTCTACACCGGGGCGATCAGCAAATTTCAGTGCCATCTCAAGGCTGGGAATTTCTTCTTTGAGCTCTTCCAGTTCCTGCGTCTTGCGGGCGCCCTCGACGATCAGGTTTTCCAGTGACAAGCGCGCCGGGATCTTATCCTCAGGCAGAAGCTCGTTTTGCTCGAAATGGAAGTAACCGTTGGTCCAAGTAAACAGCGTCCGCATGGTTGCGGTCAACGAATCGTCCAGCACCTTAAAAGTGTCCGTTTGGGTAACGTAACCGCTGTTGACCAGGTACAGGCCAACCTCTTTGTCATTCATGCCCTGGATACGCTCCTGCAGTAAAGAATATTGCGCCTGCGAGATTTTCTTGCTTTCAACCATTAATTGCAGCAAAGACCTTTCTTGCTGGCCAATGATCGCATAAGTCATTTTGCCATCACGAAAATAGAGATGGCCAATATCTGTGGTCCCTTCAATG
>JAAZOQ010000115.1 GCA_012797695.1 Anaerolineaceae bacterium
CCCTCGTAGCCAGAACCGAAATGGCCCTCTACCAGGAGCAGGCGATAAAAATCCGCGGGGAATTCAGGAGCCTGCGCCGGGGAAAATTCGCGCATATCCACCCCATTGTAAATCACCGATTCGGGTACCCGGGCAGCGCCATAAATTCGTTCCCACCAGTGGTAAGAGAACTCACTCTGATAGATGATGGCGTCCGCGTAATGGCTGCGAATGGTCTCAAGAATACGATTATTAATTTCAGCACGGAAATAATGAGGTAGACCAGTGTGAGTCACTTTATGTACCCAGTTCATGCCGTTTAAACGCTGCACAATGCGCACCCCATGTCGTTTGGCACGGCGGAGTTCTTCAAAGTGGCGGGTTCCGCCCACCACCAGGATAGCTGCGATTCCCAGTTCCGCGGGGTCAAAGGTCACCCTGACGTTCTGCTCACGCAGTGCAGCCGCCAGACGGGCCTGAAACGAAGCCGGTCCGCCCAACCCCAGTTTGCGCGGCAGAATACAAATTGTTTCCATTGATTTACCTGTCCAATGGAAATTTCAACAAAGCATCCACAATGCGCGCAGAAGCCTTGCCGTCGCCAAAAGGATTGGCCGCATGAGCCATCGCCGCGTAGGCACGGGAATCATCAAGCAACTCACGGGTTTCAGCCACAATACGCTGGCGATCAGTGCCCACCAGCTTGAGCACCCCAGCAGCCACACCTTCAGGACGCTCCGTTTTTTCACGCAGCACCAGGGTGGGCTTGCCCAGCCCAGTGGCTTCTTCCTGAATGCCGCCTGAATCAGTCAGTACCAGCGTGGCCTGCTTGAGCAGATGCACCATCGGCAAATAATCGAGTGGCGCCGTCAGATGGATATTTTCTACCCCATCCAGAATCTCGTGCACCGGCTCTTGAATGTGCGGATTGAGATGCACTGGATAGACAATCTGCACTTCACCCGCATAAGTTTCAGCCAATTCTTTCAGTGCCGCGCAGATAGAACGAATAGGTTCGCCAAAATTCTCACGGCGATGTGCCGTTACCAGAAGAAGGCGTTTCCCCTGTAAAATCCCCCACTCCTCTAACCACTGCTGTACCTGAACAGGGGCCTGGCGCGCCGAAATCTGCAGCAAAGCATCAATATCAGTATTGCCGGTCACGTGGATGCGCCAATCTTCAACCCCCTCACGCAGCAAATTCTGCCGACTGAGTTCCGTCGGTGCAAAATGCAGATCCGCCAGGGTACCCGCAATGCGGCGGTTGATCTCTTCCGGGAAAGGCTGGCGTTTGTCGCCGGTACGCAGTCCGGCCTCGACATGACCTACATGCACGTTGCGGTAAAACGCGGCCAGGGCCGCTGCCATCACGGTGGTCGTATCGCCCTGCACAAGCACCCAGTCAGGGTTCTCTTTTTGCAGAACCGGATCGATATGCTGCAAAATCTCCGCGGTCAGTCCAGCCAGGGTCTGGTCGGGACGCATCAGATTCAGGTCGTAATCCGGTTGAATCTGGAACAGGTCCAGCACCTGGTCGAGCATTTCACGATGCTGAGCGGTCACACAAACGCGGGATTCTATTTGCGGATGCGCCGCCAGAGCCTGTACCACAGGAGCCATTTTGACGGCCTCGGGGCGGGTCCCGAAAATAGAAAGCACGCGCAAACGGTTCACTCCTTTTCGCCCTTCCCCAGCTTGGCCAGCTTGAAGCCAGCCGTCTGCCAGGCAGCGGTATCCCAACCATTCACAGTATCCAGTGCCAGACGGGCCGGGGTCATGGCAGCCAACTGCCGCGGATCCAGTTCTTTGAACTGGGTATGCCCCACCAGCAAAACCACCAGGTCTGAGTCTACGACAGCTTCAGGCAGCGAATGAGTCATCTTCACCCCTGCCACCGGGAAATCAGGCTTATAGGGCTCGTAAGCGCTCACCACCGCGCCGGCTTTGACCAGCAGGTGAGCCACCTCAATGGCCGGGCTTTCGCGCAGGTCGTCAACGTTGGCCTTGAAGGCCAAACCCAAGAGTGCCACTCGTTTGCCCTTCACTTCTCCTAGCAGGTGTTCGATGATCTTGATCACGAATTCTGGCTGGGAATCGTTGACATTGCGGGCCGTATGGATGAGGGGGGTCAGGTCAGGAGCTGCTTCGACGAAAAACCACGGATCAACGCTGATACAATGCCCACCCACCCCAGGACCAGGGTTGAGAATCTTGACGCGCGGATGGCGATTGGCAATCTGGATTGCTTCCCAGATATCCACGCCAAAGCGGTCCGCCAGGCGGGAGAACTCGTTGGCAATCGCGATGTTGACATCGCGGTAAGTGTTTTCCATTAATTTGACCATCTCAGAGGTAGTCGCATCGGTAAGCAAAATGTCGCCTTTGACAAAGGTGCCGTAAAGATCGCGGCCGGCCTCAGCCGAAGCACGATCGACACCGCCAATGACGCGGGCATTCTCGATCAATTCCTTCATGATCTGACCGGGCAGCACTCGTTCTGGGGAATAAGCCAGCTTGAAATCTTTTCCGGCAACCAGACCGCTCCTCTCGAGGATCGGGCGCACCACCTTTTCGGTAGTCAACGGCGGCGAGGTCGATTCGAGCACGACCAGGTTGCCTTCGCGCAGCACTGGCAGTACCTCTTCGGCAGCGGCACGGACAAAACTTAAGTCCGCCTTCTTATCCTCGTAAAAAGGAGTGGGTACCGCAATGATGAAAGCATCCGCTTCGACTGGTTTCGGGGAAACCCGCAAGTTGCCACTGGCAACAGCTTTGGCTACCACCTCACCCAAGCCAGGCTCATAAATGTGTACCTTGCCTTGCTGTAAAGCGTGAATGACCTCTGGGTTATTATCGACACCAGTCACACGAATGCCGTGAGTAGCAAACGTACTGGCAGTCGGCAGTCCGATGTAGCCCAGGCCAATAATGCAAATATGCTCGAATTTCATAGACATTCCTTTATATAATGCGTCATCCCAGTGATTATGCCACAGGTTAGGCTGCTTGTGCAGTTCTGGTAAATCAAATCAACCCTTCTGATGATGCCCGCGTATGGCCTACACTTTGCCTGGAATTCAAGAGAATACGCTTGAGCAATGGCACTGGAGTTTTTTTGCGAGTGAAATGAGAAATTTCAGGTCATTGGCTGCAACTTGCACCGAATCAGGGCGCGTGATACACTTTTCAATATGACCAGATTAATTTTGGCAGTCTCTCCCGACCCAAATTTACTCGGACAACTGGCCGCACATTTGCAAGAAGGGGGCCGTTTTCAGGTATTCGAGGTCACCAGCGGCAAAGAAGCCCTGGCTCTGGCCGGACGCCACAACTTCGATCTGGCTATTCTTGACGCAGAGATCAACGATCTGCCTTTTTTGCCCCTCACCCGCGAACTGATCGCCCTGCTGCCCAGACTGCGCCTGCTGATCTTTCCCCCGCAGAACAATCCCCATCATCCGCTGCTCACCAGTGTGCTGTGCAACGGATACCTCAACAAGCCCTTCTTTGGACCAGAAGTGAACGAAAAAATTCAGCGAGCCCTGGCCGATCCGCACTCGCTGGGAGTATCCAATAAACCCGAAAACAGCCTGGCCCGGGAGTGGGTCGAACACCCCGAAAGCGGATTAAAGCAGATCGAACAATTGCTGGCCAGTACCTCAGCCAGTGCCGGACTGCTGCTCTATCACCGTCAGGTGGTGGCGGCCACCGGGGCACTGACCGACGAAACCGGGCAAAATATTTTAAACTTTTTGACCCGCTACTGGAGCAACATCCAGTCAGGCGAGTTATTCCGCTACCTCAAAATGGATAACGACCTGCGTACCTATCTGGTATACGCCGTACCTCTATTCTCTGAAGTAGCCCTGGCACTGGTATACCACTCAGACCTGCCTTTGATCGAAGTTCGCAAAGAAGTTTCGGATGTCCGCAAAGCCTTTCTGGATCGCTATGCCAATACGCGCCAGCTGCGTCTGGATATTTCCTCCAGTGGCGAACAGTCTGCCGGGGCCCAGACGACTGTATCTGTCACTACACCCACTGCTCAGGAAGAAGAGCCTCCCCTGCCCACCACAGCCGAGACTGCCAGCGAACCCGAAATACCCGAAGTAAATGAACCTGCGGTGGGAACCCACCCCGACCGCGAAGAACCTTTCCCATTGGACGCGGAAGCTGAAGAGAGTGAAGATGGGGCCGAAACAGAATTCGAAGAAAACCCAGGGTTGGATGCGCAGCAGTTGGCCCAACTTGATTCCTTACTGGCTGAGATGCCCGCTCCCGACCCCGAGGCAGAGGATGCCTCAGGCATAACCCTGCCTCTCGAACCCAGCGAATGGGTCACGCCGCAGGCCGAAGCCCCGGCGCCTTTACCCGGCCGTACCCAACCGCTGACGGAATCCATGCTGGAAGCCGATGCTACTTCCGCAGAACCTCAGCCCACCTCTGCGCCCGCCCAGGCCAGAGAAAACACTTTCCCGGATTTCAACTTTGCTCTCCCATGGGAAAAGGAAGGTGCCGCTGAGGGGAACGAAGATTTCTTCAACCCGGATATTCCCGCCGAGCAGACGCCGCCCACGGATGCCGAAGCACTGGCACAGGTACAAATTCTGCTGGTGCCGCGCAATCCGCAGCAGTTCATCACTCACGATATTGCCAATGTGCTCAATCGTCAATTGCCGCGTCTGCACCAGGTCAACGGTTGGCAATGCATCGGCTTATCGATCCGCCCACTCTATTTAGCACTTTCTGTCATCCTGCCCGCCGGGACCAATCTGCCTGAGATGGTACAGGAAATCAAGGAAAGTGCCAACATCCAAATCTTTGCCACTTTTCCGGGATTATTACAAAGCCATCTCGATGGCGATTTCTGGGCCCCCGGATATTACTCGGCGGCCGGTGCTGATCCCATCCCCACGCAAGAGATCAATCGCTTCATTGCCCAAACCCGGCAAGAAAATGTCGTTTAAGCCGCCGGTCGACCCGGCCCATACAGGATAAACCATGCCCCCAATTCTCTACCTGATCGACGGCCATGCTCTGGCTTATCGTACCTATTTCGCGCTGACCGCTGGCGCCCCCAATGATCGTCTGCAAACCCAAAACGGAGAACCCACCGCCGGCATCTATGGCTTTGCCAGCGTGCTGCTGCGCCTGCTGGAACAGGAAAAGCCCGAATACCTGGCCGTCGCTTTCGATACCGGCAAAACCTTCCGCAATGAACTTTTCCCGGGCTACAAAGCGACCCGCGCCAAGATGCCCGATGACCTGCGCCCGCAGATCGAACGTATCCGTCAGATGGTCGACGCTTTCCACTTTCCACGCCTGGAGCGGGAAGGGGCTGAGGCAGATGACATTCTGGGCACCATCTCGAAACAGGCTGTAGAACAGGGGTTTGGCGTCAAGATCATTACCGGTGATCGCGACCTGCTGCAACTGGTCGACGACCGCATCATCGTAAGCCTCTCAGGGCAAAAAATCTCAGAGGCGGAAAACTACGACGCAGCCGCGGTCAAGGCCAAACTAGGCGTCGCCCCAGACCAGGTGATCGACTATAAAGCCCTGGTGGGCGACCATTCCGACAACATTCCCGGCGTACCCGGGGTGGGTGAAAAAACTGCCACCCTGCTGCTCGAACAATATGGCACGCTGGATGAAATCTATCGTCACATCGACGACATCCCCGCCCGCTTTGCCAGCAAATTAACCACTGGCAAAGACTCGGCTTATATGAGCCAGACCCTGGCCACCATCAAACTGGATATTCCCATCAAACTCAACCTGGACGAGGCCCGCACAGACCACATCAACGTTCCCGAGGTCGAGAGTCTCTTCCGCGAGCTGGAATTCCGCACGCTGATTCCCAAACTGCACAATGTCATTAAAACCATGGTTGGAGGGGCCAGTGATTCCGGCCAGTTAAGCCTTTTTGGACAGGAAGTCAAAGAAGTGGGACTGGCATCTTCTTATTCGCCGGAAACGGTCATCGTGGATTCCGCTGAGAAGCTGACTGCGTTGACACAGACACTGGCACAGGCCCCCATGATCGCGCTGGATACAGAAACCACCAGCACCGACCCCATGCTGGCCGATCTGGTCGGCATCTCTCTGGCTTGCGAAAAGGGCACCGGCTACTACATCCCGGTTGGGCACAGCACCGGTGAACCACAACTGGCGCTGGCGGAGGTCATCCGCGCCCTGACCCCGACCTTGACTGACCCCCGCATCCCCAAAGCCGGGCATAACCTGAAATATGATGCCATTGTACTGGCACAAAATGGGCTGACCGTTGCCCCGCTGGCCTTCGACACCATGATCGCTGCCTGGCTGATCGACCCGGCTTCGCACAACCTGGGCTTGAAAGACATGGCCGGGGAACTGCTCAACATCAGCATGACCCACATCGAAGAATTGATTGGCTCAGGCAAGAATCAGATCACCATGAATCTGGTGGCAGTAGCCAAAGCTGCTCCTTATGCCGCCGCGGATGCCGAGGTCACGCTGCAGCTCGTGCCCGTGCTGGCTGAAAAAATGAAAAGTCACAATTGTCAAAAGGTCTTCGCCGAGATCGAAATGCCCTTGCTGCCCGTGCTGATGGAAATGGAACGCACTGGCATCAGCCTGGATCGAGCCTTCTTCGAAAAGTTCAGCTCCGAGATGGGGCAGCGCCTGCATGAGATCGAGACGCAAATCTTCGATGCCGTCGGATACAAATTCAACCTTAACTCCACCCAGCAACTGTCGAAAGTGCTCTTCGAAACCCTCAAATTGACCCCGCCCGGTAAAAAGACTGCCAGCGGGCATTATTCCACCTCAGCCGCCGTGCTGGATGAGCTTTCAGGGCAGCATCCGGTGGTGGATACCCTGCTTGAGTACCGCGAGCTTTCCAAACTGAAATCGACCTACCTTGACACTCTGCCGATGCAGATCAACCCGCGCACCGGCCGGGTGCATACCAGCTACAGCCAAACCGGTTCAGTGACCGGACGACTGGCTTCACTGAACCCCAATTTGCAAAATATTCCCACCCGCACCGAAACCGGACGCCGGGTGCGCCTGGGCTTCGTGGCTGCCCCCGGGAGCGTGCTGCTTTCGGTCGATTATTCGCAGATCGAACTGCGCATTGTGGCCCACATGTCTGGCGATGAAGCCATGCTCAATGCTTTCCGTGCCGGGCAGGATATCCATGCCGCCACAGCCGCTGCTATCTATGGGGTTCCCCTCGATCAGGTCACCAAAGATCAGCGCCGTCATGCCAAAGCCATCAACTTTGGCTTGATCTACGGCATGAGTTCTTTCGGGTTAAGCCGCTCCACTGACCTGACCCTGGCTGAGGCTGAAAACTTCGTCAAAGGATACTTCCAGACCTTCCCGGCGGTAAAAAGTTATCTCGATAACATCCGTCTGCTGGCGGCTCGCCAGGGATACGTTGAAACCATGCTGGGGCGACGGCGCTACTTCCCCAATCTGGCCCACCCGACCAACGTCAACATCAAAAACCGCGAAGAACGCGAGGCGATCAACGCCCCCATTCAAGGAACTGCTGCCGACATCATGAAGCTGGCTATGATCCAGTTACTGCCGGCACTGCAGAAGGCCAAACTAAGCGGGAAAATGCTGCTGCAAGTACACGATGAACTCGTCCTCGAAGTTCCTGAGGGCGAACTGCGTGAAACCACGCAAGTCGTGCAGCAAGTCATGGAAAACACCATTCAACTCTCCATTCCATTACTCACCGAAGCGAGAAGTGGTGTAAACTGGGGAAGTATGGTGGTAATTTCAAACAAGGATTAGTCGATGACCGAAGACACAGCCAGGTTTCAGACATTGATGAATCAAGGTCATTCCGCTGCCTGGGATCAGGACTGGGACAAGGCCTCTGAATTCTACCGGCAGGCACTGGAAGAGATTCCCGATCACCCCATGGCGCTGGCCAGCTTAGGTCTGGCTCATTACCAGCTCAAGCAATACGATGAAGCCCTGCGTGTCTATCAGCGCGTCTCTGCCATCCAGCCAGATGACCCCATGCCGTTCGAAAAGATCGCGCGCATCTACGAGCGTACCGGCATGCTGCAAGAAGCGGTGCAATCCTTCATGCAAGGGGCTGAATCCCAGCTCAAAGCACACGATGTGGAACGGGCCGTCGACGACTTCAACAACGCCATCCGCCTTAACCCCGAAAACCAGACCGTACATACTCGTCTGGCCATGATCTACGACAAGCTGGGCCGCAAAGACGATGCTGTCAATGAATATCTGGCAACCGCCAGCCTGATGCAAAACGGCGGCGAAAAAACCAAAGCTCTGCAGGTGATCCAGTACACGCTGCAACTGGCACCGCAGAATTCTTACGCACGCAAAGCGCTGGAAATGCTCCAGCAGAATCAAAGCCTGCCCCAGCCAGAACACCGCAAGGGCAGCACCGGGCCAGTCCGCATGGCTCAAGTGCGCCAAATGGAAGGCAGCAACGATTTCGAAGATGCAGATGCCCCCAGCCATTACGACCCCATCACCGAAACGCGGCTGAAAGCCCTGAAAGAAATGGCCACCCTGCTCTTCGATCAAACCGAAGACACTTCAGATGGCTCCGCCCCGATCAACCGCAAAGGCATCCACGCCCTCACCCGGGGTACCGGCGGCCTATCCCCTGAAATGGCTGAACGGGCACGCATCCAGTTGCATCTCAGCCAGGCCATCGACTCACAGACCTCCGGGCAAGACGAACAAGCAGCCGCGGAATTGGAAAACGCCATCAGCCTGGGACTGAACCAATCCGCTTCATACTACGTGATCGGCCTGCTTCTGCGCAAGAAAAACCCCGAAAAAGCCCTGGCCTACCTGCAAAAATCGGTCAAAAATCCCAATTATTCACTGGGTTCTTATTTGCTGATGTCTGAACTGGAAGAAAAGGACAGCAATTACCCGGATGCCGCTCTGCATGCCCTGCAGGCGCTCAAAATCGCCGATAGTGAAACTACCCCTTATGATCAGCAAGACGCAGTAGTGCAGCTCTACGAGCCCATCATTGAGGCAGAATCGCGCGTTACCGATGAAAAAGATCTGCGCAAGCTGTATCACATCATCAACGAGCAATTGATGCGCCCCGATTGGCGCGAATATCTGATGGCCGCACGCCGGCAGCTTCCGCCCCAACCCGAAGGCAGCCCGCCGCTGCCACTGGCAGAACTGCTGCTCGAGACCAACAGCAGCCAGGTCGTCGAGGCCATGATCCACATTCACCAGCTTGCCAGTGAAGGCAAATACCGCACGGCCATGGAAGAGGCTTATCACGCGCTCAGTTACGCTCCACTGTACCTGCCCCTGCACGTTGAAATGGCTGAGGTGCTGATCTCAGAAGGCCGCATCATGGAAGCCGTCGAAAAATTTCTGCTTGTGGCCAATGCCTACAACATCCGTGGCGAGACCCTGCAAGCCATCAACCTGCTGCGCCGCGTCACCCGTCTGGCCCCCATGGATCTCTCAGTCCGCGGTATGCTCATTGATCTGCTCAAATCTATCGGCCGGCTGGACGACGCCATCCAGCAATACATGGACCTGGCCAACATCTATTACCTGCTGGCCGAACTGGACCTCTCGCGCCAGACTTACCAATCAGCACTGGCCCTTTCGCAGCAATCCAGTTCCACCCGGCAGTGGGCCATCCAGATTCTCAATAAGCTGGCCGATATCGAACTGCAAAGTCTGGACTGGAAGCAGGCCATCCGCATCTTCGAGCAATTGCGCAGTCTGCAGCCCCAAGACCCCGCTCCGCGAGCGACTTTGATCGATCTGCACCTGCAAATGGGGGCTAACGTTGCCGCCATGAGCGAACTCGACAGCTACCTCAAGATTATGGCCGGGCCCGAGAACAGCACCAAGCGCATCCACTTCATCGAAAAACTGCTGGAAGATCGCCCAGGAGAAGCCGGACTACAAAAACGGCTGGTCGAATTCTACCTTGAACAAGGGCAGACCCCCAAGGCCATCGAAAAACTGGATGCTCTGGCCGAAAAACTGCTCAAAGAAGAAAACAAGGCCAATGCTCTGGCTACCATCCAGAACATCATCGACCTCAATCCGCCCAATTCTGCGGAATACCAGAAACTCTACAACGAACTCAGTCTGAAATAAGCAAAACTCCCGACGAATCGTCGGGAGTTATTCATCGTTATTTGTCTTACCACCAGATCCGGAACCAGCCGTTCCCGCTGGCTTCTTCTCCGTTGATGGTAACATCCGCCTTCAATTGCACGATCGATTGAGCCGACAGATTTGGCACGGTCAAAATGGCCTGGCTCACCCCGTATTCATTGGTCTCATCGAGCCGGTAAAACTGGCTGGAGCCATCTGGCAGAGTAACCGTCAGGCCGACCTGAGCACTCTGCAGCGCCTGCAGGTATTGATTTTGTACCACAATGTCAATGGTTTGCTGTTCCCCGGCGCCAATGAGCGCCTTCTGGGCAAACACACGCACTACCGGGTTGAGCAGCTTGCTCTGGGCATTCACCGCCAGATTAGGTTTCAGCAATTCTGGGTTCCCCACTACTTTATCGAAATAAACTTTGCCCAGATCGGTCAATACCACCCGCTCACCCGCGGCACGTTCAGGCCACCACTCCATACGGGCGTTCTCAAAATACTGGATATAGCGGCCATCGATCACTTCGAGGCGCGAAACGGGCTGACCGAAATAAACCGAACCCTCATAGGCATCATAGAACTGCAAAAAGGCATAACATACCGAGATACCGTTCGAAAAGCGGCGGCAGGTTGGCCCATCATCGGCAATATCCGCCAGCTGCGCATTATCTTCGTAAAGCAGCGACCCCAGTGAAGCCAGTTGCACGGTTGGGCCAGCGTTGGTATCAACAAGATCAAAACGTGCCTTCTGGAAGTACTGCACTTCATGCTGGGTCAACGGGTCTTGAAATTCATCGGTGATCGGGTAGCCAAAGTAAAGCAGCGGATCGCTGACGCTGTTGTATTCCTGCAAAAACTGTCCACGAATCCAGTGGCCGGTTTCAGGCACATAGATCGAATCACTGCCCTGTGCCAATACGGATCCAGGCAGAGTACTCGTCCCCAACAAGAGGAGAACACTGATAACGATCAAGATGAAACGGCGAGTTTTTCTCATGGCAGTATCATTATACGAAGTTTTATGGCTATTCGCAATACTGCCCAAATCGTGAAGAGATCAGCCCAGGTCAGTGTCTTTTTCAGGCAGCGCAGCAGTTCGTTCCGGCTTCGCTGGCAAGAGCAAATACGTTGCTATCGTTGCTAACCCCATAATGATGCTGGCCACCAGAAAAGAGTGATCCATGCCATTGACGAATGCCTGGCTGGAAGTTCGCGTCACCTGCTCGACCAGCGTCCCGGTCAAACGGTTCGCTGCCATATGAGCATTCTGCACACTGCTCATGATCTCGGCAAAGGCCGCTCCATTGATACCCGTCTGCTCCCCCAGCAGACTCACCCCGGCGCGATAAATGCCGTTCATCAAAGCCCCCAGAACCGCCACCCCCAGAGCGCCTCCCAACTGTCGAGTAGTATCGTTCATGGCAGAACCGATCCCGGCACGGTTGGGCGGTAAAGAACTCATGATGGAGTTGGTAGCCGGGCTCATGGTAAAACCGATCCCGCTTCCCAGCACAATCTGCACCAACAAGACCTGCCAGTAAGGGGTATTCAAGCCAGCAAACTGCGAAAACAGGAAGAATCCCAACCCAGAAAGCAGCAGCCCCAGGCTCATTGTCTTTTTCGTCCCCAGGCGCCGATCGACCCGCACCGAAAGCATGGTAAACAGGAACACTGCCGGCGTCATGGGGAACATGCTGACCGCCGCCAAAATTGGGGAGTACCCCAGGATTGTTTGCAGGTATTGGCTGAAGAAATACATCGACCCCATCATGGCAAAGGAACTGATCGTCAGCCCCGCATTGGCTCCACTGAAAGAACGATTCTTGAAAAAGTGCAGCGGCAGCATCGGGTTTTCAGAGCGATTCTCCCACCCCATAAATCCAGCCAAAAAGATGACTGCCACAGCAAACGAAATCCACACCAGACGATCAGCAAAACCCCGTTCGCCAGCACTGATAACAGCAAAGATGAGCGCCAATAAACCAACGATCGAGAGCACCACCCCCAAGAAATCCGGCCGAGGCGCCCGTTCATCCTTCGACTCGGGCACCAAAAGAATGGCTCCCGTCAAGCCGATCAAAACGATTGGAACATTGAGCAAAAATACCGATGACCAGTGAAAAGAATTGATCAAGAAACCACCAATGATCGGTCCAATGCCGGCACCGATGGAAAAGATGCTTGACCAGATGGCAATCGCCCGTGCCCGTTCATGATGATCCGTAAACACATTGATGATGATCGAAAGAGTGGAAGGCATGATCATAGCCCCTGCCACGCCCAGCAAAGCACGAAAGCCAATCAGCATGGAAGTGCTATTCGAAAAGGCAGCCCCCAGCGAGCCCAAGCCAAAGAGACTCAAGCCCAGTGTAAGCAGTTTTTTGCGGCCGAAGCGATCCCCTATCGTTCCGGTGGTGATCAGCAGCGAAGCAAAAACCAGCGTATACATATCCACCACCCATTGAAGCTGGCTGGTAGTAGCGCCCAGGCCCTCTGAAATCGAGGGAATCGCCAAATTAAGTACCGTGTTATCGATGGAGATGATGAACAAAACGATGCACAGCACCGCTAAGATCGACCACCGTTTCGGGTTAGGGGTAATCGTCGTCAATTTTTCACCTATAAAAGAAATCAGTCTTCAAGAGAATTTACCAGGTTCGTATGCACCCGTTCCAAAAAGCGATAAAAAGTATCCTGCTCTGACTCAGAAAACCCGGCAAAAGCGGTTTCATCCATGCGGTCGAGCAAGGACTCCGATTGGGCCAGCTTTTCGCGGCCCAAGTCAGTCAGATGCACCCGGGAGGAGCGTTGATCCTGCTCATCGCGACAGCGCGAGATCAACCCGGCCTCTTCGATGCGCCGCAAGAGATTGGTCATCGTCGCCGGGGTAACTTCGAGGCGAGCCGCCAGCTCATTTTGGGTCATCCCTTCATGAGCAGCGACTTCGAACAACACCGGAGGCTGCCCACGGAACAGCCCAATTTCATCGAACGTTTGTCTGGCTTTCTTGTGATGTGCTTTGCTCACCAGAAAAAGCAAGTCCCCTAAATCTCTAACTGTGGCCATATCTGCCTGCCCCAATAATTAGCTTGCTAAAGTATACCGATCTATTCCTCAAACAGTCAATAGCCCCCATCAGCAGGATCCGCGCGGGGAACTGCGGCGCTCTGCACGTGAATTAAGCAAAAAAGCGCCAGCGCTGAGAAAACCGACCAGGCCACCCCCATACCAGATCGCCACCGGACCAAAAGTATCACTCAGGAACCCGCCCATCAACGGGCCCACCCCAGAGCCAACGCTGGCCGTCAGCGTGTACAGGCTCATGTACCGGGCGCGCATTTCTTCTGGGGCCAGTGCGGCAGCCGTGGTGGTTGAAGTCGGCACCACAATCATTTCTCCGAGTGTCGCAATTACCATACATAACCAGAATGCCCAAAAGCCAGTACCGAAAGCCACTCCCAGCAACGCGACCCCGTAAAAGACTGAGCCCAGCACCAACATCCGTTGGGGATTGCGCCGTTTGACCCAGTTGGTCGTAATCACCTGAAACAGAATCACCATCACCGCATTGGTAGTGGGAATGAAACCGTACAGGCTCTCGGTAATGCCAAAATTCTCCTTGGCGTACACTCCCAGCATCAACCAGATGGTGGCGGATGCGATACGATTAAGCGTGAAGGCCCCGATCAGACCCAGAAAAGGACGGTCATGGAAGACCCTGCCATAACCGCCAAAACGGCTTGAAAGAGCCAGGTTGGGTCTGACAGCAGCAGGGCGAGTTTCCCCAACCCAAAAGGTTACCAGCAATCCACACAGCAGAATTCCCCAGCCGGTAATACGAAAGGAAAGGGCATACGAAACCGCCGCGGTAAAACCGCCAATTGCCGGCCCCAGTGCGACCCCCAGATTATTCCCCATGCGCAAGATCGAGTAGGCCTCAATACGCTGATCGACAGGGATCAGGTCGGCCATCATCGAGTCCGCTGCCAGCCGATAAAGAGGTGTCGTTGCTCCGTTCAAAGCCATCAAAGCAATAAACCAGGTGATCGTCGTCGCATACTGAAAGAAATACCAAGAAATCGCACACAGAAAAAACGAAAGTGCCATAACCCACTTGCGGCCAAAACGATCAGCAATCGCTCCGCCGATAAAGGTGGTAAACACACCCACGATGGCATTGATCGTCATCAAACCGGCAACAGCCGTGAGCGGCTGAGAGAGTTTCTCGCTCGAATAAATAATGAGGTACGGCCACAGCATGCTGTGAAAAGTCCAGGCCAGCATCATGACGAATGCAATGACCCAGAACTGACGGGGATAGCGATTGAATACTTGCCTGACTTTTTCGATCACGGGCTAATTCTAACACTGCCACTTCTCCATCTCCTTTTATTGCCCGGTATAATCTAGTAAAACAAATAAAATTACCGCCGTGAGGGAAAAATGTGGAAAGAATTTAAAGAATTTGCTATGCGTGGAAACGTCGTCGATCTGGCAATTGGCGTCATTCTGGGAACAGCATTCGGCAAGATCGTCACCTCGTTGGTCAGCGACGTAATCATGCCCCCGATCGGGCTGCTGCTCGGCAAGGTGGATTTCTCGAACCTGTACATCAACCTGAGCGGAAAGCCGTATGCTAACCTGACAGATGCCAAAGCCGCCGGTGCCGCAACCATTAATTACGGCCTCTTCCTCAATAACGTCATTGATTTTCTCATCGTTGCCTTTGTCATTTTTATCATCGTCCGCGAGTTCAACCGTTTTCTAAAGAAACCCGCCGCGCCGACTGAACCAACCACCAAACAGTGCCCCTACTGCTGCAGCGATATTCCCCTCAAAGCCACCCGCTGCCCGCATTGCACCTCCGAGCTGGAAGCGAAAGCCTGAAAATGACAACTTCTCTCCATGCAGCTTTGTTGGTCAACCCCGTCACGCGGGGATACGCGCAAAATTTTGCCCAGTGCCAGAAGCAGATCGAAACCGCGGCCAAGGAGGGCGCCAACTTCGTCTTGCTAGGAGAAATGGCCGTGACTGGAACCACGAGCAATGGGGTACCTTTGCACGACCTTCCTTATGCCGAAACAATCACCGGGGCGATCCTGCAAAAATTTTCGTTAGCCGCAGCCAGATTCAAGTTATGGCTGGCCTTTGGGCTTTTCGAACGTGAAGGGACCAGTTTCTTCGACTCAGCCCTGCTGCTCGACCCATCAGGCGAAATTCGCCTGCACTATCGGCGTATCCATCCCGATTGGCACCCCAAAGGCAAACAGGAAGAATTCTACCGGCAGGGAGTTGAACTGGAAAAGATAGAAACTGATTTTGGAACAATGTCTTTTTTGATTGGCGGCGATCTTTTCGACCCGGCCCTGCAGCAGCACACCCACGATCTGGCGCCAGACTGGGTACTGCACCCCTTCGCCCGGAACTTTGGCGACCGCAGCCGGGATGCTGCCCGCTGGCAGGCAGAAACACTGCCTGAGTACACAAGTGCCGTGAATGCGTTGGGTGCCCCGCTTCTAGCCGCCAGTCCGTTATGCCTGGATCACTTTGCTCCTGAAGCCGAAGCCTACGGTGGGGCAATGGTTTTCGACCGCAGCGGTGCACTGATCGATTCATTACCAATCGATCAAGTCGGAACGCTGCACTATCGCACCTCCCAATAGATATTTGCAGGCTCAATAAAAGAGATCTCCTCAATTTTCCAGATCGATAAAATGTACCATTGAAATATTTGCCTAAGAAAAAAATAGTGTTAAAGTTAAGAAGAATCCTTAAAATCCCCTTTCAGAATAAATCTTCAGGGAAATTTTTCCTGCGCAGAACCTGATATCGTTTTTGAATTATCTACAAATTGAAAGTGTCGCTTCGGATGAGGAGCCAGATCTCCCCCAGGAGGGTAAAATGCGTAGAGGTTCGCTCAAAGCGGTTGTATTCGTGTGGATCATCTCCATGCTTTTAACTGCATGCACAGGTCCAGAAGTAAACGCTGTTTTACCCTCCACAAGCTCTCCAACGTTGACAAGCACTCTGACAATCCCCGTCTCTCCCTTTCCCAGCGAAACTTCCACTCCGGCCCTCTTTCCCACACAAACGTCTACTCTGATCCCTCTTCCATCACAACAAGGACTCGAAGCCAGCTTTGCCAACGAGGTCGAGCCTCTGGTTCAAAAACTACTACAGGCTCAAGAAAAAACCGATCTTGAATTAACTTCCGCATACCAGCTCGTTTACGTTTCCCAAACTGCACGCCTGTATTATGTACAGTCTCTGCTTCAGTTTGGTTCTCCAAAAAATACCAGTGAAGGAAAAGTTGCCTATATCCTTTATGATTATTCACGCGGCGAAACTCTTGGCTACTCGAATAACCGCCTCTTTTCCGTAAGTTCAAAAACTCAGGAGGTCACCGCTACAATTAGAGTGATTCTGGAGGATGAAGGCCATTATTACCAGATCGAAAAAGAAGAGGCGACCGGCAGTTCTGGAAGTACTACCCCACGCAACGTTGTCGAGAATGCTGTTTCCCCTTTGCAAAAACTGATTTTTCTTTACCCTGAATCTGAAAATGAGCTGGAAGAAATCATCGGATATGCTTGCGGAATCAACATGAATCCAGATCTGGGTTACGCCAGAAAATTGGCTCTATTTTCATTTGCTCTTACTTCTTCAAACTGGGCAGACCGGCGGCAAGGAGTTGAAGCAATCGCTGATCTCGATCCACTCCCCTTGAGTAGTGCAACTAATCTGGTGACCCTGCTAAGTGATAACGGCGCTGGCATCAGTTCTGTGGCAGAAGATCTGTTATCAGAAATGATCGATGACCCTGAAGTGTTTGACTTGGTGAGTGAAGCAGCCGCCAGTCCCGATCATGGGGTTCGGGCCCACGCGGCACACATTCTTGGTAATAAGCCAGATCAGGCATTTTCCATCCTGCTCACTCTGAGCTGTGATCCAAACAGTTATGTTCAACAAGAAGCCAAAGAAGCAATCAAAAAATCAACTCCTTCCGATCTGATTCCTTCGCTGGTTATCGCTCTTCAGGATAATGATTCTTGCATTCGGCAGGGAGCAGCGAGTACTCTGGACGATCTGGATGACCAGGCAGTTTCAGCGATCCCTGGCCTGCGGCTTTTACTCAGTGACAACACATTCGCCGTTCGCAAAGCTGCCGCCCTGGCATTGTGTGACATTGATCAGAAAAATACAGAGATCATCCCGGTGCTGACAGAAGTGTTCAAGCAAGAAACAGATTCTCCTCTTTTTACACGCGAGATCACTTGCATTGCCAATATTGGCGGCAAAGAAGAAACGCTCCCTTTGCTCGAAGAATCGGTAAGCGCAGATTCAGAAACGCGGTTTGAAGTATTCGACAATCTTAAAAATTACCAGGGGGTACCAGGAGCCGCGGATTACTTAATCTCGTTATTGGAAAGCGATGAATCTTTCCTCCGTTGGAGAGCAGCCGAAGCATTACAGCAATATGGCGATGAAGCCGATGCTGCTTTGCCAATATTGCAAAGAATAGCCGGAACCGAAACGGATGACCTCGCTTTTGAAGAGGAAATCCAATTAATGATTGATTTAAGCAGCAAAGAAGAAACTCTTCCTATTCTGAAACAAGCTCTCTCCAACCCAAAGTATGAAGTCCGACGAGTAGCCTGTGACATTTTGGGAACCTTTGATGGAGTTCCAGGAGCAGTGGAAGTGCTCCTGCCCGCTTTATATGATAGCGATACTTACGTTCCGAGTTATGCGACAAATTCATTATTGGAAATCACCGGGGATGAGAAAGAAACAGTGTTACAGGCGTTGATTGATGCGGCCCGCGCCACAACGAATAATCACGCTTTTAAAAGTGAAATTGCAGCCATTGCTGAGTTAAGCAGTAAAGAGGCTACGCTTCCCCTGTTGAAGGAAGCTCTTTCCAGTAGCACAATCATCATCCGTTCCGAAGCGTGCAAAATACTGGGAACGTACAAAGGGGTCGAGGGAGCCCAAGAAATCGTCTCATTGGCTCTGTCAGATAGCCAGACTTCCATTCGAGAAGCCGCCAGGGCGGCCCTGGCGGCTTTGAATGAATCTGAGTAATACTCTCGGTAAATAAGCTTCGTCAACCGCGCGGAGTGCGTTTGCGCTCGGGTTTATTGGCCCCACCGCGGTAAGAAGGCACCAGAACAGCATAGATGCTGCACAAACGGTCATCCAACATACGGCTTTGGATGCGTGCATCCAGGCCTTCGAGACGTTCTGAGGTCGTGATCACGGTCGGCAATTTGCCGTTGTAGCGCTCATTAAAGATCTGGTACAGTTTCTCTTTGGCCCACGGAGTGGCACTCTGCGTGCCCAGATCGTCCAAGATCAACAGTGGAGTGGTCTTGACGCGCTGGAACATCTCGTCGTACGAAACGTTGCTAGAAGGGCCAAAAGTGGCACGCAGGTGGTCAAGCAAATCAGGTACCACGACAAACACCGGGTCATCGCCCATACCTTTGCGGTAATTACCGATAGCGGCCGCCAGATGAGTTTTGCCGCTGCCATAACCGCCCATGAGCATCAACCATCCCCGCGGATGCTCCGCGAACTCCTGAGCGGCCCTGAAGGCATTCTCCAGGCTCATCTGCATCTCTCGCTCAAAATGCTCCGGCTCGCGCAAGCTGAAGTTGCCGAACGTCCGTTCGCTGAGCAATTGCAGCTGATGCACCAGCGGATCATTGATCTCGCGCACCGGGGAACGATAATCTGGGGCATTGACGCTGACCAGGGTCGAAAGCTCGGGATCCTGCAGCCGGGAACGGATGCGGTCGTCGAGATCCTCAAGGCGTTGATTGCTGGTCACCACCATTGGCAAACGGCGAATGTAGCGATAATCGATGATCTGAAAGAGTTTCTCGCTGGCCCAAGCGGTGGCATTTTGAGCCCCCAGATCGTCCAATACCAGCAACCCGACGTTGCGAATCTCTTCGAAACGCGTTTCAAAGTTGGTATCCGCCGCGTCATAGGAATAACGCAGCCAATCCAGCAGATCAGGCACGGTCAGGAAGAGCGTGGGCATGCCGTACTCCACACAGGTATTGGCAATGGCTGCTGCCAGATGAGTTTTGCCGCTGCCGTAACTGCCCATGAGCATCAGCCAGCCCCTGGGGTTGGCAGCAAACTGGCGGGCATGACTGAGTGCATTCTGCAGCGAGACGATCTGTTCATCCCCCAGGCCCAGACGTCCCTGCACCGAGAAAGAATCAAACGTCATTTTCTTAAATGACTCAAGGTTGCTCATCTGATACAGGCGTGTTTGTGCCGCCCGGGTTGCCTTATTTTGCTGGCACACACACGGGATCAATTTGCCAAAATTAGGATCATCAATGGGTAAATCCTGGCGCAAAAAGCCTACCCCACCGCAGATCGGGCAGACCGGTTCTTTTTCAGTGTTTGATGTAGTCGGCAAGGTCGCCCTCGATGTAGTTCCTTGGATTTTCTTGAGAGTTTCGTCGATCCGTTTCATTGCGGCCTTTCTCCTTCCACGAGCGCAAGATGGCCTCGATGTAATTCCAGTTGCGCACGTTCTTTTTCACTGCCAGCGTAAAAGCTTCTTCCAACCATTCTGCCGGGTAAATTCGTTCAGCTTCTTCCAGCATTTCTGAAAGGATCGGGGTTAACGGGCCAACGTTTTGCTCATAGAACAGAAAAATATTGGGCCGCTCTTTCTGCCCCGCAGGAACGACAACTGCATCCGGCTGCCAAAGACCGCGGGCAGCGGCCTTCTGGATGGCCCGGCCGCGGGCGGTATTGAGCAAATAATACTGCTGGTCATTGGCTGCGACCGATAACAGTATTCCGTGTTCACACGCCTCAGACAGCGCAGCGCTCAGGGTGTCTGCCTCCAGCGGTTCGCGCACCACTGCCAGGATAGTTTCCAAAGTCAAGGGAACGTCGAAATCTTTCTCTTGTCCCAAAGCGGCAAAGAAGTACAGGCAGGCCTTCAACTCTTGCAAAGAACTCACATACTGCATCGCCTCACTGGTAAACGCCTCTGGCATGACCAGACAGCGTTTGGCGGTGACATTGAAGCCCTTGAACCCTGCCATCAGGAATGCCCCCCCTCCTTGCCATTCCCTGCCGGGCTGCGTACTGCATTTTCGAAGCGGGCCAGGTTATTCATGAAGACCAGTTCGATACCCGGGTGAGTGGGACCGTTACGATGCTTGGCCACGATCAACTCAGCAATGTTGGCTTTGGGACTATCTTTTTCGAGAGCATCAGGACGATGGATGAACATGACAATATCCGCATCTTGTTCCAGTGAGCCTGACTCGCG
>JAAZOQ010000116.1 GCA_012797695.1 Anaerolineaceae bacterium
AGCAAAATCCATTGCGTCCCAGCTGGGCATCGGCGGGCATGCCACTTTGGGCGAAGCGCTTAAAGACGAGAAAGCTCCCATCGACGAAGAGATCGGAGTCTACGCCGAGGTACTGCCCGAAGAAAAGTTTCGTCTAGTGAAAAAACTCCAGCAGGCCGGCCAGGTGGTAGGCATGACCGGCGATGGAGTCAACGACGCGCCAGCGCTCAAACAGGCTGAGGTAGGGGTAGCTGTCTCGAACGCGACTGACGTAGCCAAAGCCGCCGCCAGTCTGGTACTGACCGCACCCGGGCTCAGCAATCTGGTGGCAGCCATCGAGACCAGCCGCAGTATCTATCAAAGAATGCTCACTTATACCCTGAATAAGATCATCAAAACCATCGAGATCGTCTTCTTTCTCAGTTTGGGGTTGATCCTCTTCCGTACTTTTGTCACCACGCCCTTATTAATGATCCTGCTCATTTTCACAAATGATTTCGTCACCATGTCGATCTCGACCGATCACGTCAAACCCTCTCCCCAGCCCAATCGCTGGAACGTACGCTCCATCGTTTGGGGAGCCGTTCTGATTGCCCTGCCCATTCTGGCATTGTCCTTTGCCATCTTCTGGTATGGCCATTTCACGCTGCTGCTTCCGTTAGCCAATCTGCAGACCCTGCTTTTTGTCATGCTGGTCTACAGCGGGCAGAGCACAATCTACCTGATCCGTGAACGCGGCCACTTCTGGCACTCCTTTCCAAGCAAGTGGATGCTCCTGGGTACCGCGCTTGATATTCTGGTGGTTGGGTTTCTGGCCTCGCAAGGCATCCTGATGGCAGCCATTCCCTTGAAACTGGTGATCGAAATATTCGTGATCATCGTCACCTACATTTTTCTTCTCGATTTCATCAAAGTACCTATTTTTAAAAAGCTACGGCTTGAATAGCATTTTTAAAGAAGGTACTCCCTCCCTGAAGAAGACGATCCTGCTCACAGTGATCGTCTTCTTTTCGCATCACTTTTTTACGTTTTTTCCGTCATAATAAGTAAAGAATGACGTCATCGAACGAGCAGGAATTGCTGAGCGGTGCTCTCTCTTATGATCTTTCTGCCCTGGCTGAAATCTATGATCGATACAGCCCAGGCATCTATCGCTACGCCATGCGCCTGCTCGGCAACGAAGTACAGGCAGAAGAATGCGTCGCGGATACTTTTACACGCTTTCTGCAGGCGCTGCGCATCGGCCACGGCCCCAGAGATCATCTGCAGGCCTATCTTTACCGCATCGCCCACAACTGGATCACCGATTTCTACCGCCGCCAGCCACCGCCCCCCTTTCCGCTTGACGATGATCTGTCTGCCGACCCCGCTTCTCTGCCTGAAACTCTGGCAGAAGAACACCACTTGCAACAGGAAATCCGTCTGGCGCTGTGGGCTTTGACCCCAGATCAACGGCAGGTGATCGTTCTCCGCTTTTTGGAAGGCTGGGAGAACAATGAAGTCGCAGCCGCGTTAAAAAAGCCAGTGGGAGCCATCAAAGCCCTGCAATATCGTGGACTGAAGCTGCTGCAAACTATTCTGGTCAAGAAAACTCGTGAAGAAAAATGAAAAATACTTCTCAAATCGACCCTGAGTTGCTGAAAAAATTGCTGACGCTGAAATACTCGGCTCCGCGTGATCGAGAACGTGCCCAGGCTGGTCGGGCAGCTTTTTTGCGGGAAGCCAGTTCACTGTCTGAGAGCGTCACTCCGGC
>JAAZOQ010000117.1 GCA_012797695.1 Anaerolineaceae bacterium
CTATGAAACCGGTGAAAAGCAAGCCCAATACCGCGAAGGGATTTACGTGGGTTACCGTTATTACGAAAAAGTCCAAAAGCCAGTCGCCTTCCCCTTCGGATTTGGCTTATCCTATACGCAGTTCACTTACTCTCAGCTTACACTCTCGCAAACACGCTTCCAGCCTGGAGAAAAGTTAACGGCGAGCCTTACCCTGCGCAACAGCGGGCAAGTTGCCGGCGCTGAAGTCGTCCAGCTTTACGTGGGCAACCCCCAGCGGGAGGATTACCGTCCGCAGAAAGAGCTGCGTGCTTTTACCAAGGTATTTCTGAACCCTGGGGAAGAAAAGCCGATCACCTTCACTCTGGATGCGCGCGCTTTTGCCCGTTTCGATAACGCCCGTCATGTCTGGACCCTCCCCAGCGGAGAATATTCCCTCCAGATCGGCACCTCGAGCCAGGAGATCCGCTTGCAGGCTAACGTGGAGGTCATCGGGGATGCCCCCATTCCAGAGAGTCTGCCGCAGTGGTATCTCCACCCCCATGGTAAGGTAACACAGGCTGATTTTGAGCAATTGCTCGGTCATTCCATCGAACCGGTAAAACCTGCCAGACCAGGGACGTTTACCCTATCCTCGAGCATGCGCGACATGCAAAGAAACTGGCTAATGAAAATCGTAATCCACTTCGTTGAGAAGAGCATTGCCAAGGAATTCGGCGGCAAGATCGACTACGATGACCCCAACTTCCGCATGACAGTCGAAACCTCGATTGGCGCCCCCATCAAAAATATGGTGATCTTCAGCGGTGGGCAGATGTCCGCACAGGTTGCCGAAGGACTGGTGCAGGTCGCCAACCATCATCTTTGGCGCGGTTTCAAAACAATGCTCTTCGGAGCATAACCCGACCTCTTTTAAATAAAACAGGAGGAGCCTTTCACCAGCTCCTCCTGTTCGCATTCTCTTTTGCCGCTATTCAGGTTGATTCAATTTCAGATCACGACGCAATTGTTCTACCACCCGTTCAGCCGCTTGTTTGCCAGCTTCCTGCATCTTATCCGCCTCGCTGAAACTCCACGAAGAAAATATCTCAACTTCAGGGCGGATGTAACAATTGCATTCAGATGCATCGGCTACGGCACTGCGTGCCTGCATGATATTGATCATATCCATGAAAACGTCCATTGGATTCGTCGGACGGCGGCCAGAAGCCTTACTGCGCGAAAGATTGACCCCGATGATATAATCCGCGCCCATATCGCGCACCTGCTGCACCGGAAAATTGTCGACCGTGCCTCCATCTACCAGCAAATGACCATCAATCTCGACCGGCGAGAATATCCCGGGGATGGCAGCGCTGGCGCGTACTGCCGGGGCCATTGGGCCCTTATCGAGCACCACCCGTTCCCCGGTAACGATGTCGCAGCCAATCGCCGCAAATGGAATTTGCAGATCTTCGAAATTGCAGTCACCAATGTTCTTGCGGATATATTCTTCCATCGGGGAAGTATCAAAAAGAGCCAGAGAATGCAACAAATTCGGTTTGAGCAAGGTAGGCCAGCTCATGTTCAAAAAGATCTGGCTCAAAGTTTCCAGCGGGACACCGGCACAATAGGCTGAACCAACCAACGCCCCGGCACTGGTACCGGCCACAAAGTCCGGGTGAATCCCCTCCCGCTCCAGCACCATCAATACCCCAATGTGAGCCGCGCCCCGGGTAGAGCCGCCACTTAAAGCCACACCGATTTTCGGTTTCTTCTTGCGAAAAAAATCAAAAATAGACATTGTCTCTCCTCCATTCATTTGTTTCCCATACTATACGTTGGAATGGCCAAATCGATGCAGAAATCGGCAGATCAACTCAGTATTGAGAGTATTCTATCGTATATTTTTCCCCACTGTGGATCATTTTTCGATTGGAAGAGAAAAACTTCTCCGGTCGGCCAGAGAGAATGAGCCTCTTCGAGCAAGGAAGGTCGGATCACCAGTAAGCATAAGCGGTAACGCCCACTGGAAACCGCAGAGATGCCCTGCTGCCAGCCCTGCCCCATTTTTAGCTCCAATGGGCCTAATTCATCGACGATCAAGAGATCACAAGGAACCGCTGCCGCCAGAAGCTGATTGCCCCAGTCCATAGACTCTGGCAAGAAATTCCAGTGCTGAGTGACCGATGC
>JAAZOQ010000118.1 GCA_012797695.1 Anaerolineaceae bacterium
CCGATCAGGCTCTCAGTGCTTTCCCGGATATTCTGCGCCAACTGCTCTTCAACCGCGGCTATCTGACAGAAGCGGCGGCAGTCGAGTATCTCAATGCCTCTCAACCGCTGGGGAACCCCCTGCTTTTACTGGACATGGAAAAAGCGGTCAAACGACTGCTGCATGCCATCGATCACGGCGAAACCATCGTCGTCTACGGCGATTATGACGTTGATGGCGTCTCAGCGACCGCGCTGATGGTGCAGGTGCTGAAAACTCTGGGTGCCAGAGTCAACCGTTACATCCCCAACCGGTTCGATGAAGGCTACGGCGTCAATCGTGAAGCAGTCACTGTGCTGGCGGATTCGGGAGTTAAAGTCATTCTGACCGTCGACTGCGGTATTCGCTCCGCGGAGGAAGCTGAACTGGCCCGTACGCTGGGAGTGGACATGATCGTGACCGATCACCACTATCCCAAGGGTGAGCTGGAAGGGGCTTATGCCGTCGTGTGCCCCAAACGGGAAGGCGACCCCTACCCGGGGAAGGATCTGGCCGGGGTGGGGGTGGCTTACAAAATGGCAGATGCACTGTTCACACTGCGTCCGCTGGGCGGGCACAGCGCTGACGAGTGGCTGGACCTGGTGGCGCTGGGCACGGTAGCCGACGTGGTACCGCTGACCGGCGAGAACCGTGTGCTGGTACGGCGCGGGCTGACGTTGATCCATCAGGGGCAGCGGGTGGGGCTGCAGGCCCTCATCCGGGTGAGTGGGCGCAATCCACAGCGAATTTCCGCCAGCGACATTGGCTACATTTTGGGCCCACGATTGAACGCTGCCGGCCGCATCGACTCGGCCGTCCAGGCCTATGAATTGCTGATGACCGACTCGCTCGAAGAAGCCGGTACGCTGGCACAAAAGCTGGATAATCAAAACAGTGAGCGGCAGCGAATTACCAAAGAAACTCGTGACATTGCTGAAGAACGGATCGGCACGGAACCGGACAGCAATCTGATCACTTCTTTCGACCCTGAGTATAACAGCGGCATCATGGGGCTGGTGGCCACCAACCTGGTTGAAACTTATTACCGGCCGGCTATTGTGGGCACAGTAGAAGCAGAATATACGCGAGCGTCATGCCGCAGTATTGCGGAATTCCATATCACCCATGCGTTGGATCAGTGTGCCGATCTGCTCGAACGCCACGGGGGGCACGCCATGGCCGCCGGCTTTACCGTCCGCAACGAACGGGTGCCAGAGCTGGTGACCCGTTTGCAGGCAATCGCCGATGAAGAACTGGGCGGGCGGGACTTGCGCAAGACTTACAAAGCAGATATGGAACTCCCGATTCAGCGTGCCCGAGAAATCCGGCTCACGGATCTGGATCGGCTGCAGCCCACCGGCATGGAAAACCCGGATGCTGCCTTCATTTCGCGCAACGTCGCGGTGCGCAACGCACGAGCGATCGGAGCGGACAAAAAGCATTTGAAGTTCACCTGTGTGGCCGGGAATTACCTGATGGATGCGGTTGCCTGGCGGCAGGCGGATTGGTTAAGTGAAATGCCTGGAAACTTCGATTTGCTGTACATGATCGAAGAAAACGAGTACATGGGGAACCGTACCTTGCAGTTGAACGTGCGCGACATGCGTCCGTCGCACTGGGAAAGTAAGTAGAAATCTGCTCATGTCGAAACATTTGAAAGCGGTATTACTGGCCGTGCTGGTAACGGTCATCTGGTCCACCTCATGGGTGCTCATCAAAATCGGTCTGCGAGAAATCCCGGCGCTGACGTTTGCCGGGCTGCGCTATTTCATCGCATTTCTATGCCTGCTGCCCTTTTTGTTTCAAAAAGAAAACTGGCGCCAGATCAGATCATTTGGCAAAAAAGACTGGCTGACCCTGTCTCTGTTTGGATTGGTCATCTATACCCTGGCACAGGGCGCGCAATATCTGGCGCTGGCCTATCTGCCTTCGGTTACCGTCAGTTTGCTGCTCAACTTGAGTACGCTGTTTGTGGCATTCTCGGGAATGGTCATTCTGCAAGAGAAACCAAGCTGGCTGCAGTGGGGCGGTGTCTTTCTTAACCTGGCCGGTATTACCATTTACTTTCTGCCGGTGAGCTTTTCTGGCGGGGCCTGGTTGGGGTACATCTTCGCCTTCATCAGCCTGGCCGCCAACATTGGGGGAACGCTGCAGGGACGGGAAGTCAACCGCAGCGGCAAATACAGCGCGCTGGTTGTGACCATCGTCAGTATGGGCATCGGTTCCGCAATCATGCTGATCGCCGGGATCAGCATGCAGGGTTTGCCCCCGATCAGCCTGCAGGGCTGGGGGATCGTATTGCTGCTGGCTGTGGTCAATACCGCATTTTGTTTTACCATGTGGAATTACATTCAGCAAACCCTCACTGCCATGGAGGCCAGCCTGATCAACAGCACCATGGTGGCGGAAGTAGCTGCCCTGACCTGGGTCTTTTTGGGGGAAAGTCTGACCGGGCGGGAAATCTTTGGGTTGGCTCTTTCCATCGTGGGCGTGCTGATCGTCCAGATCAATTTGGGACCGCGCAAAGCACGAAAATAGAACGGCTTCTGCTCTGGGGGAAAATGCTTGCTCTACCTTGCTGTTTTGTTAATCAAAACAGGCTGCGCAAACGGGCAGGAAAGAGTATTATTAAAAGCAGTAGCAATATTTCATTCATTTTTCTTAATCTTCGGGGAGGGATTTCATGGCAAGTGATTTTTCCCAGGCGACAAATAATGTTCCGGTCGTCCCCACCGCATCCGGAAAGGGGTTTGTCCCCCCACAAATCAACTGCGTCGAGGATACCGGGCTGGGAATGCTCTGGCTGCAAGACCTGGCGCTCAAAATCTTCTATTTCCAGGGTTTTCTAACCGGATCAAAAGTAGCTGAGTTGATGGCGCTGCCTTTTTCAGGCACGGTTGATCAACTGCTGGAAGGGCTCAAACGCGAGAAAATGATCGAAGTTCGTTCCTCGCAAATGGGATTGGGAGAAGCCGCGTACCTGTACGCCATCACCGGGGCGGGAATCATCCGTGCCCGTGAAGCGCTGGAACGCAGCCAGTATGCCGGCCCGGCGCCGGTGCCCCTGGAAGTGTATAACGATTCCGTGCGCCGGCAGAGCCGCGGACGGGTGCAGGTCACCCAGCGGCACATGCGGCAAATTTTGGGCGATCTGACCTTCAGCGAAAAGACCTTCCACCGGTTAGGCCCGGCAGTGAACTCGGGTACTTCCATCTTTATTTTTGGCCCGCCAGGAAACGGCAAAACCAGTGTGGCCCGCGCCATCGGCAATCTCGTGCTGACGCAGACTATGTACATCCCCTTTGCCATCTATGTCGATGGTCAGGTCATTACGGTATTCGATAACGTCAACCACCAACTGGCCCCGGAAGAGGAATCTACCACAACCCCCGGCCGCGGTGGGCTGCGTAAGGACGCGCGCTGGGTGCGCATCCGCAGGCCCTTCATCATGGTGGGCGGTGAATTGACGCTCTCAGGACTGGACCTGGTTTTCGACGATACACTGAAATTTTACGAAGCACCTTTTCAGGTGAAGGCCAATGGCGGTATTCTGCTAATCGATGATTTTGGCCGACAGCAAGTGCGGCCGCGCGATCTGCTGAACCGCTGGATCGTGCCTCTGGAAAACCGCATCGATTACCTTTCGCTGCACACCGGGCGCAAGATCGAGGTGCCATTTGACGTGCTGGTCATGTTCTCGACCAACCTGCCGCCCAAGGATCTGGTAGATGAGGCCTTTTTGCGCCGCCTGCGCCATAAGATCGAGATCGGTGACCCCACTTATGATGAATATCGCGCCATTTTCAAGCGCGTGGCCGCGTCGAAGGAGGTACAATACTCCGATGAGGGGCTGGCGTACCTGCTGCAGGAATGGTACATCAAGCCGCAACGCAAGATGCGCGCCTCGCATCCGCGCGATCTGTGCGATCAAATTGTGGATATTGCTCGTTACCAGGGAGTCGAACCCAGCATGACCAAAGAACTGCTGGATCAGGCTGCCGAATCTTATTTTGTCGAGTTGTGAGCCTATGTTCAACCAATTTTCTCGTCCCATCATCTTTGGGCACCGCGGCGCCTGCGCCCATGCCCCTGAAAATACCGTTGCTTCTTTTCGCCTGGCCGTGGAAGAAGGCGCCGATTTCGTCGAACTGGACGCCAAACTTTCGAAAGATAACCAGGTTATGGTCATTCACGATCAAACCGTGGACCGAACCACCAATGGCAGCGGTCGCATCAATGAATTGACGCGAGCTGAATTGCAGGCACTCGATGCCGGCAGCAAGTTTGCGGCTCAGTATGCCGGCGAAAAAATCCCGACGCTGGATGAAGTTTTCAAGGCAGTTGGGCAGCAGATCTACGTCAACGTAGAGCTGACCAACTATGCCAGCAAAAAGGATGATCTCATCGCGCTGGTGGCAGAGGTGGTCAAGGCCAATCACATGGAAGACCGTGTCATCTTTTCCTCTTTCTTGCCGGGCAATTTGAAAAAGATCCATGTCCTGATCCCACAGGCCCCAGTGGCTATTCTGTGTTTGCCGGGAATCCAGGGAGCGGTGAGCCGTTCCTCCTTAATGTTGGGCGTTTCCCCCAAAGTCGTGCATCCGTATCTCGCGGATACCACGGCGGCGATGGTGAAGAAGGAGCATGCCCGCGGGCGGCGAGTGCACGTGTGGACAGTGAACGAAGCCCAAGACACGGAAAACTTGCTGAAGATGGGCGTGGACGGCATTTTTACAGATGATCCGGCCAAGATGAAGAGTATTCTCAGTAAGTGACGACAATTTGTCGTTATAATTAGAAACAAGTTTCTTGTGCGCAGCAGCAAACGATTATTCTGACCTCTCTTTACAAAAGAGCGGTCAGAACAATCTTTTTGTATTTAAATCTCTTTTTGGGAAAACTTTTCTGTGAAAAAACACCTTGCTCTGCTTTTGCTTCTCTCGTTGGTGATCCAGACGTTCGCGCCGATTTTGGGCGTGCACGCGGCAGGGAATGTACCTGCCTCTGACCCGGAGCAGAAGGCACGGGTGCTGCTGGCGCAGATGACCCCGCAAGAGAAGGTGGGCCAGCTTTTTTTGGTCTCATTCAAGGGCACGGATGTAAGCGAACAGAGCCAAATTTACGATCTGGTAAAAAATCATTTCATTGGTGGGGTGGTGCTCGATCAGGCCAACGATAACTTCACTGGTGAAGATACCCTGGTCAATGCACAAAACCTGATTGCCGGGCTGCAGAGTGTGGCATTGTCTGAAGATACCTTCAAGAGTAATTCCACGGATATTCAGGCCAGCAAACGGCAAATTCCCCTGTTCATCGGCATCTCACAGGAAGGTGACGAATCACCCAATGATCAAATCCTCACCGGGATGACCCCGCTGGCTAATGAAATGGCGATCGGGGCTACCTGGAATACCGCCAATGCTGAGGCTACCGGGCAGGTGCTGGGCCGAGAATTACACGACATTGGTTTCAATATGCTCTTTGGCCCTTCGCTGGACGTGTTGGATTCGGTGCGCACGGTCGATAGTGAAGACCTGGGCGTACGTACCTTTGGCGGCGATCCATTCTGGGTGGGGGAGATGGGCAAGGCCTACATCCAAGGAGTGCACGAAGGCAGCACGGATCAGATCGCGGTCATTGCCAAAAACTTTCCAGGACGAGGCAGCGCTGACCGGCCGGCTGAGGACGAAGTGGCCACCGTGCGCAAATCACTCGAGCAGTTGAAGCAGATTGAACTGGCGCCTTTCTTTGCCGTGACCAATCCCAGCAACGACGTCAGTGAACAAACGGATGGCTTACTGGTTTCGCATATCCGTTATCAAGGATTTCAGGGAAACATCCGCGCAACCACGAAGCCTGTGTCGCTTGACAGCAACGCTCTGGAACAAATCCTGTCGCTGGACCCAATCTCAAGCTGGCGGCAATCAGGTGGGGTGATCGTCAGTGATGATCTGGGTACGATTTCCATCGAGAAATTCTTCGACCCGACCGGCAAGTCTTTCGACGCGCGCCAGGTGGCTAAAACCGCCTTTTTAGCCGGGAATGATCTGCTTTATTTGGGAAATATCGTCTCTTCTGGGGACGAAAACAGTTATTCTTCGACGATCAAGATTCTGGATCTATTCGTGCAGAAGTATCAAGAAGATTCTTCCTTTGCACAAAAAGTGGATGATTCGGTTTTGCGCATCCTGACCTTGAAATATAAGCTGTATTCCAGTTTTACGATGAACCTCGTGCTGCCTGATGCAAACGCACTGGCGCAGGTAGGCCTTTCAACGCAGGTTACCGCGCAGGTGGCCAGCCAGGCGGTGACTTTGATCAGCCCGGATCTTGCTGACCTGGATTCTGTGCTGCCCAATCCGCCCCAGGGGAACGAGCGAATCGTCTTTATTTCAGATACGGTCACTGCCAAGCAATGCAGCACCTGCGGCTCGATGCTGGAATTTTCAGCGGATGATTTTCGCAATGCGGTAGTGAAGCTCTATGGGCAGAGCGGCAGTGCGGAAATCCAGGATTACCATCTGACCTCGATGACCTTCGACGATCTGGAAAGTTTTTTGGATCAAACCGGCGACGTGATCACTTTGCAAGATGAGCTGGCTTCGGCTGACTGGATTGTGCTCTCGATCGTAAGTGACGCACAATCAGGGGTCAGCAAGGAATTGATGCGGCGTTTTCTCTCTGAAAAGGCAGAACTCCTGCGCAATAAAAAGGTCATTGGTTTTGCTTTCAATGCCCCCTATTATCTGGATGCGACCGACATTTCCAAGTTAACCGCTTATTACGGCGTCTATGGGAAAACAACGCCCTTTGTCAACGCGGCGGCGCGAGCCCTGTTCCAGGAGCTGGTGCCTTCGGGCAATCTGCCGGTTTCGGTGCAGGGAGTCGGCTACGACATCATCACGGCAACTACTCCTGACCCGGATCAGGTCATTCAATTGATGGTCGATGAGAACTCAAGTGCCACAGCCACCCCAGGAACACCACAACTGACCCCGACTGCTCAGACGGTGTATAACGTCGGCGATACCTTACCCATCCGAACAGGGATCATTTTGGACCATAACGGGCATCCGGTACCGGATGGTACCATCGTGCGCTTCATGATCGACACCGGTTCAAGCAGCGGTTCGGTGGAGACCGTTGAAACGACCACAGTGAGTGGGGTGGCCAAGACCACCTATCGCATTCCCAGCAAGGGATTGCTGGGAATCACCGTCCAGGCAGAGCCGGCGCTCGTTTCCCAAACTCTGCAACTGGATATTACTGATAAAGGCGGCGTGTTGACGGCCATTGAGCCAACCTTCTTGCCGACCAACACGACTGGAGAGACCAGCGATGCTTCGACCACTCCGCCACCGGCGGTACTGACTGCCCCCGATTATCACTCTGAGGGACTGCCCACCCCGGGAGACTGGTTCCTGTCTACGATACTGATCTTGGGATTGGCAGCGAGTTTGTACTGGCTGGGCAGCAACCGGGCCTCTACCCAATGGGGAATCCGCTGGGGAGTACTCTCGGTTGCAGGTGGATACCTGGCGTATGCCTATCTGGTAATTGGTTTACCGGGGAGCGCGTATTTGATCAGCCAAAGCGGTTCACTGATCATTGCCTTGCTGAGCCTCGGCGGTTCTTTATTGGGCTGGGTGGCGGCTTTGGTCTGGTGGCGAGTCGAAACGAACAAGAATCGAAAAGAACACACTGGTTAGTTTCACGGTTATGCCGCCAAGTATGGGCAGAAATATCGCTTGTGTGGGTGTGGAAATTAAAAGTGAAGCAGAGTAATCAACAAGGTGATGACTGCCAGCGCGGCTGAAACAATCAGCAGGCTGCGGTCCACTTTGTTTTTTAACCAGGAATAACGTATGGGAATGCGGTAGCCGCCCGTTGAAACCATAATAGGGCGACTGCCGATCAAGGTTTCGCGGAAAGCCTCCACAGATTCGGGACGATTATCGGGGTGCAGTTCCATGGCCCAGAGGATGGCTTTCTGCGTGCGCAAACTGACATTGGGGTTCAGCAGACGCGGTTCGGGCAACGCATCAGGATTCAAGAAACGTTCGCGGGCATCGGTGGGTGCATGATTGGTCAGCAGATGATACAGGGTGGCCCCGAAAGAAAAAATATCACTGCGGACATCGGTATGGCCGATATCCCCACCGTATTGCTCAAGGGGAGTATAGAGCGCCGTGCCCTGTCCCTGCAAAACCGTGATGGTCACCTCGCCAGGAGCGAGAAGCTTGACCAGGCCAAAATCGACCAGTTTGATGACCCCGGTAGGAGTCAATTTCATATTGCTGGGTTTGATGTCGCGATGCAAAATGGGCGGGTTCTGTTCGTGCAGATAAGAGAGGGCATCTGCCAGTTGATTGGCCCAATTCAACACGTCCAGTTCGGGAAGGAAACTCTTTTTTGCCATGGCCTCGGTCATCAGGGTACGTAAGTCTTTACCGGGGATGTAATCCATGACCAGATAATCGCGCGGACCGTTCGAAAAGAAATCGGAGACCTTGGGCAGGTTGGGGTGGTCGAGGCGTGCCAACACGGTCGCCTCACGTAAGAATTGATCGCGTGCTTCCTGCACCATTTTGGCCGGCAGGGTGCGGTCGTGTTCCACTTCTTTGAGGGCGCACTGGCGGCCTTCCAGACGCAGATCATCCGCGAGATAGATGCAGCCCATCCCACCCTGTCCGATAATTTTTCGGACACGGTAGCGACCGCGAAGGGTTTCTCCGGTTTTTAGGGGAACAGGCATATTGTTGTCCTCAGGAAAAAGGTGGCTAACGATATACGGCCAAATTTCTCAATATCTGTTATATTATACATTAGAGGATAGTACCTGGGATGGGAAAAGAAAATTCTACGAAGAGCAATCTTAAAGGCATCGGTGATAATCATTCAGGTGTTCTGATCGCGGAACAGGGACCGCTGGAAGGACAACGCTGGAACTTAGCCAACGAGCTGACAATTGGGCGGGCGGAGGACTGCGATATCCAGATCATGGACCGGCAGGTCTCACGTTATCATGCCCGCATTGGCTACGAAGAGCGGGAAGTGGTACTGGAAGATCTGGGCAGTAAGAATGGAACCTACATTGAAGGGGAACCGATTGGTGAAAAGATCATCCTTTCGGATGGAACCTCTTTTCAGGTAGCCATGCTGCAAAAATTCGTGTACTACGTTTCTGATGCTACCATGCCGCTGGAAGACGTGCCCTATCTGGCCGAGAAAAAGAAGAAACAAGGACTGATCCTCGAAAAAAAATCACGCCAGGTCTGGGTGGGGAACAAAGAAGTTTTGCCCCCCCTTTCTGTTCCCCAATTCAAGCTGCTGGAATTACTGTATGAACAACCCGGGCGAGTAGTCACCCGTGAGGAATTGATTGCAACGATTTGGGAAAATGAGCAGTCAGACGGGGTATCCGATCAGGCGCTGGACGCTTTGATCAGACGCCTGCGTGACCGGTTGGACAAACATGACCCGGATTTCGATTACATTGTAACCGTGCGCGGGCATGGACTGAGATTGCAAAACCGAGAATAGAATAAACAGAACCGGTGACAATTGAAAAGTCACCGGTTCTTCGTTTTTTAAGTATCCTGAATTTCTCAGGCTTTCATCTTCTTTTCCATGTTGTAGCGCAGTGCTTCTTTGTAAATCGTGTTGAGAATTTCGAGCAATTCTTTCGATTCATTATGCGATTGAGCTTCAGCGATGATCGAATTCAATGCCTGCAGAAACTCGTCGGTGATCATGCCGTCGTGCTGGACGAGCAGCTCATGTCGGGCGGCTTCATCGGGAGCATCAATCATGTGCTGGATGAGTTCAATCTCGGGCGGGGGAGCGCTGAACTTTTCAATGATCGCGGTAATCTTCTGAATTTTCTCGAGGCGTGCCGAGTCGTTGGCCTGATTGGCCTGGGCGAAAGCATCGCGAACGGCCTGGGAAAAGAATTCATCGTATTCTTCGAGATGTTTCTGCACTTCCTCTTCCAGGTTCTCGGCAGAAAGAAGGGCCTCGAGCAGCTTATTGGCGGCTTCGGCATGCTTCTTGATTTCGAGATCGTAATCGCGGGTGATTTTGAGCAGACGATCACGCAGCTCAACGAGCGCAGACTTGTCGGCATCAGCCGATTTATCGATCTTTTCGGTCAAACTCTGGAAGAACTGATAATCGAGCGCATTGCGGGTGAGACTGACCACAGTGGTCAGGGCGCTCAAGGATTTGATCTCGCCCAAAATTTCGAGCAGGCGTTCGCGGGTCAGCCCGGCCTTGCTGGCTTCCTGGATGGCTTTGATAGCGTTTTGGGCTTCTTGATTCTGCGCCAGCAGCTCACGGCCTACTTCAGTCTGCTCCATCAACTCTTTGTTGAGAGCAGAAAGCATCTGGGCGGATTTTTCATCGCCCTGCATGATGGAGGACTCAATGAGCGTTGAGAAAATGGCAAAGAGGTTGCCATCAGCAAGAGCGCTGTTTTCAGCAATGACCTGTTTGCGGGCCTCGGCATCAGGGGTCGAGATCAGTTTCTGAATGAAATTGATGCGTTTTTGCTGGGCTTCGAGCATTTCTTTGGTAATGCCATCGGCCTCGAGAATGCGGTCGATCAGAGTCTGGTATGTGAGCATTACCTGCGGCTGGAACAAATAGCCCTTACGTTTTTCGGCGGGCAAAGCACTGACCACCTGATTGATCAACGGGCCGATCTGTTTTTCTTGATCGTTTACAGCCACTCCCAATTCGGGCGGGAAGTAGGTCAGGAGCAGTTCTTTTTCGGGGTCATGGTAAACGAGAGGAACACTGATCATCCCTTCGTAGCCACAAGCCTGGCAGCGTGAGACGTTGGTTGTACGGCTCAAAAGTTTTTGCTTGGCCGTTGGATCGGTGTTCATATCGAAAAGCTGCTGGACTTCAGCAAGCATTGGTTGATGACAACGAGGACAATTGGTTTGAATTTTTGGCATTTTTCTCTCGCTTCTTCGAATTAAATTCTCCAAGATTATACCATTGCGGATAGGTTTTCCCCAAATTATTCGTTTTTCATCACCGGCAGGCTGAAGCAGACGCGGGCGCCCTTCTGATTTTCAGTATCCACCCACATTTTTCCGCCATGTGCTTCTACGATGGCTTTGGCCAGATACAGACCGAGACCGGCCCCCTTGGTTTGCCGAATGGCATCCGGGGAGCGATAGAAGCGGTCGAAAACAAAGGGCAGATCATTGGGATCAATGCCGGGCCCCTCGTCGTTAACGCAGCAGACAATCTGATCACCACGTAATTCAGCAGAAAGGGTGATCTTGCCTCCTGGAGCGTATTTAATGGAGTTGGATACCAGATTCGAGAATACCTGGTTAAGACGGGTTTCGTCCGCCAGAATCACCGGAAGCGGGGTAGGGATATCCACTTCGATGGTGTGCTTGGTGGTCTGGGTGCGAAACCGGGCGGCGACATGCTCGATCAAATCTGCCAGCTGCAGATCGGAGCGTTTGACGCTGAAGCCGCTGGCTTGCAGCCGGGTGGCATCCAGCAGATTTTCGATGTACCCACTCAGGCGATCAGCTTCTTCTTCGATCACCTGCAGGCTTTCCTGCACAATGGCGCTATCCCACTGGGTATCTTCGCGGCGCAGGGTGCCGACGTAGCCCTTGATCAGCGCGACCGGGGTCTTCAACTCGTGGCTAACCACCGAAATGAAAGTGGATTTCATCTCCTCGGCCTGTCTGAAGCGGGTAATGTCGCGCACCGAAGTGATGATGTTGAGCAAATTACCCTCTTCCGAGATCAACGGCGCGTAAGTGATGCCCACCGGCAGGGCCGGGTAGCCATAGGGACGCTGCAGATCGCCTTCCACGTACAGGGTGGCATGAGAAGTCAACGGCCAGCCACCGGCGACTGCCTGTTCGAGCGTCATCTGCTGGGGTTTCTTGGCCCAGGTGATGACCTCGTCATGCGGACGGTTTTGCAGCGCCTCAAGTTTTTCGCCAATCATGTGGCAAAAGGCCGGATTGCAGCGTTCCACGCGCAAGTCGGGAAGCAAGATCAAAATGCCATCCGCAGCGGAATCGAGCAGCGCGTTGACCCGGCGCCGGTCATTATCCATTTGCCGGTAAAGCTGGGCATTGTGGACGGCAATAGCCGCCTGGTCAGCAAAGCTCGACAGCAAGATACGATCATTGGGGCTGAAGGCCGCAAACTGGCGAAAGACGAAGATCACGCCCACATTACGGCCCGCAGTATTCAAGGGTAAACCCACACTGCTCAGGCGTCCCAGGGTCACCGCCTGGGTAAAGGCAGAGAGGATGCGGTTGATGGCCAGAACCTCGTTCTCGCTGGGGCTCTGCAGATCAGTGGATTGGGTAAATTGCTGTTCAAGGTATTCCTGAAAGGCAGGCGGCAGACCAGTGGAGACGCGGATTTGCCAGCCCTGAGTTTCGGAGCGCAACGCGATCAGACCGGCCTGACCGGCGAGCATTTCGATGGAAATATTGAGAATTCGTTCCAGAAGTTTATCGAGATCCAGTTCCTGGGTGAGAGCTCGGGAGATTTCCAACAAATAATCGCGTTGGCGCACTCGAAAATCAGGCAGCATATCGGTTTATCCTTTGGCGATACTCACTTCTGTGGCCGTGACATCAGAAAAGATTTCGGATTCGGCCAGGGAGATCGCTTCTTCGAAGATTTCAAGACCTTCTTCCGCTTCAGCCTGCGATAGGGTCAATGTGGGTGAGATACGGATGGTGCTCTTGCCACAGCCCAGCGTCAGCAATCCGCGGTGGAAAGCGAGTTCTTCTATTTTATCGCGAAGTGCACGAGCAGGCTTCCGGGTAATGGGATCCTGAACGAATTCTACCCCGATCATGAGACCGATTCCGCGCACGTCCCCGATAGAAGGATGGGCTGCCTGCATCCCGCGTAAGCGATCCAAGATGTAGGCGCCTACTATACGCGCGTTGGCCATGTATTCGTGCTCGATCAAATCGAGAGTTACCAGAGAAGCGGCACAGGCAAGCGGATTGCCGCCGTAGGTGTTGCCATGGGAACCTTTGGGCCAGGTGACCACAGATTGGCGGGCTACCATCGCGCCCATAGGGACCCCAGAGGCGATGCCTTTGGCGACCGAAATGATATCTGGCTCAACACCGAAATTCTCGATTGACCACCAGCGGCCGGTACGGCCGACCCCGGCCTGCACTTCATCGGCGATCAGCAAAATGCCGTAACGGTCACATAAGGCGCGCAGTTGGGGGAAAAAGGAAGCCGGCGGCACGATATATCCGCCTTCTCCCTGGATTGGTTCAACCAGAAAAGCTGCTACTTCTTGCGGAGGGACCATTTTTTCGAAGAGTTCCTCTTGAATGTAGCGAATGACAGCATCCCCCATATCCTCGCCGGGATGGGCGAGCAGTACCGGTCGATAAGGATCCGGGTAGGGTACGTGAGTGACCCCATTCATACTGGGGAAGAACCCCTGGCGGTAATAAGGTTTGCTGGCCGTAAAAGAAAGAGCCCCCATCGTGCGGCCATGAAAGCCGCCGGTGAAGCCAATAAACTGCGGGCGCCCGGTATGGTAGCGGGCCAGTTTGATGGCTGCCTCAACGCTTTCAGTTCCCGAGTTGGTTAAAAATGAGATCGCGTCCTCAGAAAACGGAGCGATGCGATTCAAATACTCGGCAACTTCCACCCACTTCTGATGATAGAAATCTGAAGAGATGTGGATAAATTTTTCTGCTTGTTCTTGAATTGCAGCAACTACTTTGGGATGGCTGTGACCGGTAGACGTAACTGCAATGCCTGCGGCGAAATCCAGAAAACGGTTTCCATCGACATCCCATACTTCTGCGCCGCGTCCATGATCCATAACAAATGGATATCCTCTGGGATAGGATGGAGAGACTACCTTTCGATCTCGTTCAATGAGACTCTGTGCGATAGGCCCTGGTAAGTTTAGCACCTTCATAGCGCACCTCCTTCTTTAGTGGTGGAGCCATTGACTTACTTCGGTATTCAATTGGCTTACATTAAATAATTTTAATCATTATAAGGGGAAGGCCGGGTTTCGTAAACTAAAACAGAGGGGGGAAAAGGGGAAGGGTTAACGATCTTCGGCAAGAGCAAAGGCGCCCAACAGACCGGCCTGATCGCCCAGTTTAGCGGGATGGATGGAGAAACCCTCGAGGTATTTTGCTGAAATGGCATGGGCACGTAGAGATTCCCAGATGGGATCGAAAATCAACGGGCCACTCAATGAAACGCCCCCTCCCAGAATAACGATGGAGGGATTCAATACAGCGAGTAAATCAGCGATGGCACGGCCGAGGTAGAAGCCAGCGCGGCGGTAAGCCTCAAGAGACAGCGCATCGCCCTTTTTGGCAGCGAACTCTATTTCGAGCGCGGATGCAGGATGAGCTGCCGAGAGCAAACTGGGCCGTCCCGACAGGAGTTCCTGCTCGACGTACTTTTCGATGGCTGTGCCTGAGGCCAGAGCTTCAAGGTGACCACGCAGGCCACAACTGCATACGGGTCCCTCTTCTTCCACGGTAATGTGCCCCAGTTCTCCGGCGCCGCCAGTGACCCCAGTGACCAGTTTTTCTTCGATGATGATGCCGGAGCCAATGCCGGTGCTGATCGTAATGTAGATCAGATTGCGGTGACCGATGCCGGCTCCATATTTCCACTCGCCGTAAGCAGCCAGGTTGGCATCATTCCCCACCAGGGCGGGGATATGGAAGTGATCCTGTACGTATTGCTGAAGGGGAAAATGAGTCCAGCCCGGAATATTGGAGGCAAAATCAATCACGCCATTTTCAGGCAGAACATTGCCGGGAGCCGCAATAGAAATGGCAGTAATTTCTTCGTGCAGCGGCCAGATCTGCTCAACAAGAGCGCACAGCCGGGCTTCAGGAGATTGGCCTTCTCCCTGAGTCGTGATTTTCTTTTGAGTGAGGGGGATGCTATGGCCTCTTTCGAAAAGAGCGGCACGAATACTGGTGCCTCCGATATCGACAGCGACGATTTTCTCCATGCGGCTATTATAGCATGGCGGCTAATTTATTTGACGGTGCAATAAAAGACTGCTATCATTCACACATATGCGTTCCTCTAGACGTCGTTGGTTTCAACGTGCCCTACAATATGCCAATCGTTCCCTGCGCTGGTTGATCCCGGGTATTGGGGTAAAACGCTGGGTCGCTGTGATTTTGTTGGGGACAGTTTTTTTGGCGCTGGGTTTCGCGGTTCTGATTCTGGATGTCTATCGAACAGCCCCAGAGACCTGGTGGCTGCCCGTCCTTTCTATATTGTCACTGCGTTTTCTGGATCGTCCGCTGCGGGCCTTGATCTTCGGCTCCATTGGCATTGGACTGGTCATTTTAGGTATTGTCAAACTGAATCGCACCTTGCTGAGGCCTTTCCTGGCACCGGGGCGGGACGTGATCGACACAGTTTCGGATTACCGCCGGCGTGAGCGCGGTCCGCGCATTGTGGTCATTGGGGGAGGGACCGGGCTTTCAGCATTGCTGCGCGGCATCAAAGAATACACCCGCAACGTTACGGCGATCGTGACCGTGGCCGATGATGGCGGTTCCTCTGGAAAACTGCGCAAGAACATTGGCATCTTGCCGCCGGGGGATATTCGTAACTGTCTGACGGCTCTTTCAAGTGATGAGGAAATGCTGACGCAAATCTTCCAGTACCGCTTTGGCGAAAATTATGGCCTGAGCGGACATTCGCTGGGCAATTTGCTGATCTCCGCGCTGACAGACATCACCGGCAGTTTCGAAGATGCCGTTGCAGAGACCGGGCGGGTACTGGCGGTGCAGGGGCAGGTGTTGCCTTCCACACTGCACAACGTCAGCCTGGTGGCTGATGTGCGTTTGCCGGATAAAGACGTGGAAGTGCGTATCAAAGGCGAGAGCCAGATCCCCAAGATTGGCGGCAAGATCAAGCGTCTGTGGATCGAGCCGGGTAACCCGGCGGCTTTTCCGCCGACTATTCAGGCATTGTTGAATGCGGATCTGATCATCATTGGCCCAGGCAGCCTGTATACCAGTCTGGTTGCCAATTTGCTGGTGCCTGATCTGGTAGAAGCCTTGCGGGTAAGCCGGGCATATAAATTCTACGTGTGCAACGTGGCGACGCAAGCAGGGGAAACCGATGATTTCACCGTGGAAGATCACGTTGAAGTACTGGATCGCCATATTGGCGCCCATATCTTTGATCTGGTGGTCTGCAACCAAAAAATAGAAGCTGCCCCGCCAAATGGAGTACAATGGGTAGCAGTAAATCCGTTGCGAGAAAGTGGTTACCCGATTTATCAGGCTGATCTGCTGGATGAAAAGAACCCTATCCGACACGATTCAGCCAAGCTGGCGAAAACAATCATGGACCTGTATTACGAACGTACCGGCCCATTGAGCAATCGTGAGGATAGTTCAACACTTTAGTGGATAACAAACCATGTCTGGACATGGTAAAATCTGGTTAGATAAATTTAGGAGGCATTAAGATGACAGTGAAAGTTGGTATTAACGGATTTGGTCGTATCGGCCGTCAGGTTTTGAAAGCCATGATCGAACGTCATGGCAAAGAATTGGAAGTTGTCGCAATCAACGACCTTTTCGATACCAAAACCAATGCACAGCTTTTCAAATACGATTCAAACTACGGTATTTTCCCGGGTGAAGTCCTGGCTACGGACAACAGCCTGATCATCGATGGCAAGACCATCCGTGTCTTCGCTGAAAAAGATCCGGGTGCGCTGCCCTGGAAAGAACTGGGTGTGGATATCGTCATCGAATCCACCGGTCTGTTCACTGATGCCAACGGTGACCCCGCCAAGGGCAAACCGGGTGCCCGTGTGCACATCGAAAAAGGTGGCGCCAAGAAAGTTATTATTTCGGCACCCGCCAAGAACGAAGACATCACCATCGTGTTGGGCGTGAACGAGAGTAAATATGATCCCGCCAAGCATCATGTCATTTCCAATGCTTCCTGCACCACCAACTGTCTGGCCCCTGCTGCGAAGATCGTGAATGACAACTTCGGTATCATTCACGGTGTGATGACCACCATCCATTCTTACACCAATGACCAGGTTATTCTGGATCAGGGCCACAAGAAAGAACTGCGCCGCTCTCGCTCTGCCGGCCAGAACATCATCCCCACCACCACCGGTGCTGCCAAAGCCGTCGCTCTGGTTATCCCCGAGCTGAAGGGTAAATTCGATGGCTTCTCCCTGCGCGTCCCAACCCCGACCGTTTCCATCGTCGATTTCGTGGCCAATATCGAGAAACCGACCACCAAGGAAGAATTGAATGCCAAGTTCGAAGAAGCCGCTAACGGCGCTTTGAAGGGCATTCTGGGTGTGACCCACGGCGATTACAATGATCCGTTGGTTTCGATGGACTTCAAAGGCGATCCTCGCTCCTCGATCGTTGACCTGCCCACCAACATGGTGATGGACGGCACTTTGATCAAGGTAGTCACCTGGTACGACAATGAATGGGGTTATTCTTGCCGCGCCACTGATTTGGCTGCTATGGTTGCCAAGAAACTCTAGTCGGCCGTTGACTTTCGAGTCTTGAAATAAATGTGATGCGTAATCGCCAATCTTCGATTGAGTCGGTTACGCATCACTTCACTTTATCAGGAGGATTCCATGTTCAATAAAAAGACTATCGAAGATATCGATTTGAAGGGAAAAAAAGTGCTCGTACGCGTGGATTTCAACGTGCCGTTGAAAGACGGCGGCGTGGGGGATGACACCCGCATCCGTGCAGCACTGCCGACGATCGAGTATCTGCTGAAACAGAACGCGGCCGTGATCTTATGCTCTCACCTGGGACGTCCCAAGGGTGGCCCGGACCCCAAATATTCTCTCAAACCCGTGGCCGATTATCTGGCTAAATTACTCAAGAAACCGGTAGCTTTTGCCCCCGATTGTATCGGCCCAGAAGCTGAAGCGGCTGCCAAAGCGCTCAAACCCGGTGAAGTGCTCGTGCTCGAGAATACCCGTTTCCACCCGGAAGAAGAAAAGAACGATATGGGCATGGCCAAGCAGATGGCTTCTCTGGCGGAAGTTTTCGTCAATGATGCCTTCGGTACTGCTCACCGCGCGCATGCCTCCACGGAAGGGGTAACCCACTTCCTGCCGGCGGTAGCGGGCTACTTGCTGGAAAAAGAGATCAAATATCTGGGCCAGGCCATTGCCGACCCGAAACGTCCGTTCATAGCCATCATGGGTGGTTCCAAGATCAGTGACAAGATCGGTGTCATCAAGAACCTGCTCACTAAAGCCGACAGCATTTTGATCGGCGGCGGCATGGCCAATACCTTTTTCAAGGCACAAGGATACCCCGTAGCGGATTCTCTGGTCGAAGACGATTCTCTGGAAACAGCCAAAGAGCTGCTGAGCCTGGGCGGCCAGAAACTGCGCCTGCCCGTGGACGTGGTGCTGGGTGACCGCTTCGACGCTGAAGCTGCGACCAAAACCATGTCTGTTGGCCCAATCCCCGAAGGCTGGCGTATTCTGGATATTGGCCCTGAGACTGTCAAAGCCTACGGTAAAGTGATCGATGCTGCGGGTACCGTGGTCTGGAACGGCCCGATGGGTGTCTTTGAGTTCCCGAAATTCGCGGTGGGAACTTTCGGCATTGCCAAGGCTATCGCTGCCAGCAAGGCCGTCAGCATCATTGGCGGTGGGGATTCCGTGGCCGCGATTCAGGAATCTGGTCTGGCTGACAAGATCACCCATATTTCCACCGGCGGCGGTGCTTCCCTGGAAATGCTCGAGGGCTTGGATCTGCCGGGCGTTGCTGCTTTGCTCGATAAATAATAATTTCTCTAGGGAGGGACGATGAAAAAGTGGCCGTGGTGGGTAAAAACGTTAGTGATTCTGGTGGTTTTGTTTGGATTGATCCAGTTAATTCCGTTTGGACACAATCACCAAAATCCGGCGGTGGTGGTCGAAGCCAACTTTGACGGCCAAAGCACAAAAGATATGGTGAAAGCCTCTTGCTATGACTGTCATTCGAATGAAACTGTATGGCCGTGGTACAGCAATGTGGCCCCAGTTTCATGGCTGACCGCGGCCGACGTAGCAGAGGGGCGCGACAACCTGAACTTCAGCGACTGGTCGAGCAATTCGGTCGTCAGTCAGGAATTATTCGGCGCCGCGGCTGAGGTCGTGTCGCGCGGAAAGATGCCGCCTTTCTATTATGGCTGGATGCATCCGCAGGCAGTGCTCGATGCCAGCACCCGGCAACAACTGGTGGATGGCCTGCAGAAATCCGCTGGCCAGTAATTCATCGTTCTTTCACGAAGCAATATTGGACCGGGTTCCGCAACGAACCCGGTCTTTTCTTGGGCGGGGACAGCGAAGCGCTCTCTGGACAAATCAGGGGCGGTGATGTAAAATTCTTTTCGCTGCTAAAAATGGTGCTTACCCTTGACCCTCGCACTGTTTTAAATTGTTGGAGGAATTAAGTTGGCGAATATTAAATCTGCAATCAAACGCAACAAACAGAACGAAAAGAAACGCATCCGCAACCGCGTCTATCGGGGTACGGCCCGCACATTCGTTGCCAAGGCCCGCACCGCGATCAATGCCAAGGATGCCGAAGCCGCGAAAGCAGCTACCCTCGAGGCCATCAGCGCTCTCGATAAGGCTGCGCAGAAAGGTGTTATTCACAAGAATAATGCCGCACGGCGCAAGAGCCGCTTGATGAAAGAGCTGGCGTCTCTGCAATAGTCGTACGTTTGAAAGGCAAAGCAAGCGGGAGCCCCTCTAACTCCCGCTTTTGCTTTTTAATGAGAATGAACCGCCTGTGATATAATCCTTCAGGATTGTCCATTTTAATTATTGAGGTTACCGATGTTCGAAGCGGAACAAAAAGTCGTCGAAGAAAAGATCAACCAATACTGCCGCGAAAAAAGCTACCCGGCACCGGAATTGCGATGGACATGGATTCCTTTCAGCGGACAGTGGGGGATTTCCACTTCGTTCTTTCAACTGGCTTCGAAAAGTTTTGGCGGAGAAAAGGGCAACGTGCCCCAGCGTGCACAGCAGATCGCGGCTGACCTGGCAGAACTGCTGAAGGACGCCCAGGGATTTTCACAGATCGAGGCGGTCAAGGGATACCTCAATTTGATCTTTTCCCGCGAAGACTACATGCAGCGGGTGATCGATACGGTGCTCGAGAAGGGCGCCGATTTTGGCCGCGGCGAGCGGAACCATCAACAATGGATGGTCGAATTTTCGCAGCCGAACACCCATAAGGCATTCCACGTTGGACATTTGCGCAGTGCCATTCTGGGCGACGTGCTGGCACGCATTCTGGATTATGCTGGCTATGACGTGGTGCGGGCAAATTACCCGGGCGACATGGGGCTGCACGTCATCAAATGGCTGTGGAACTACATGAAATACCACCGGGGAGAGAAACCCGAGAAAGATTTTACCAAATGGATGGGGGCGTTGTACGCGGAGGCTTCCCGCCGTCTGGAAGAGAACCCCGAACTGGATAGCGAAGTGCGGGCACTGTATGCGCGCTGGGATAAACGCGATCCTGAGGTCGTTGAATTATGGAAAGAAACGCGGGAGTGGTCCCTCGAGGGATTCAAAGAAATCTACGATCTGCTGGATATTAAATTCGACCGCTATTATTTCAATTCGATGTTCGAAGATCCCGGCCGTGAAATTGTCGAGCAATTGATCAAAGAAGGAATCGCTGAAGATGACCGCCCCGAAGGCGGAGCGGTAGTGGTCAAGATCGACGAGAAACTGGGCCTGAAAGCAGAAAAGTATCGCGTGTTCGTGGTGCTGCGTTCAGACAGTACGGCGCTGTACGCCACGGAAGATCTGGGGCTGGCACGGCAGAAATTCACGGATTACCCGCAGTTAGAGCGGTCTTTGTACGTGGTCGACGTGCGGCAATCGCTGCATTTTCAACAGTTATTCAAAACTCTGGAACTGGCCGGCTACCCGTGGGCAGAACGCTGTCAGCATGTGGCTTATGAGCTGGTCAACTTACCCGGCAACGTTGTCATGGCTTCACGCGACGGCACAGTCGTGCTGCTGGAAGACCTCATCCGTGAGGCGACGGAACGTGCTTTGCAGGTGGTGCGCGAGAAGAACCCAGATCTCTCGGAAGAGCAGAAGCTCGAAATTGCGCAGGCTGTGGGAATCGGTGCCATCAAGTACCCGATGCTCTCCCGCGAAAGCACCAAGGTGGTCACCTTCGATTGGGAGTCCGCGCTGGACTTCAACGGGCAGGCTGCCCCTTACATTCAGTATGCTTACGTGCGCGCTGGCAGCATTCTGCGCAAGGCCGGCGGAGCGGTTCCAACATCGGTGCGCCCGGAGTATCCTTTGCAAGAAGCGGAAGTCGCGCTGGTCGATTTGATCAGCCGCATTCCGAATGAAGTTCAAAAAGCCGCTCGTGATTTGAAACCGCTGGTGATCACTTCACTGGCTTTCGAGCTGGCACAGGCATTCAATGATTTCTATGGTCAGTGCCCGGTCTTACAGGCTGAAGAACCGATTCGCAGCAGCCGGATTCGACTGGTGGCTGCGGCCCGTCAGGCACTGGCAAATAGTTTGGCTTTACTGGGCATCACAGCCCCACAAGCGATGTGAAGATTGTCTTGTAAACCAAATTATGGACTAAGGAGACTAAAATTTATGACCCGAATTCGAACCTTGATTATGGGAGCTGCCGGTCGCGATTTTCACAACTTCAATGTGTTCTTCCGCGACAACAACGATTATGAAGTAGTGGCATTCACCGCCACGCAGATTCCCAATATTGAAGGGAGAAAATATCCGGCGGCACTGGCTGGTTCGCTGTATCCGAACGGCATCAACATCTACCCGGAAAGCGATCTGGTGCGCCTGATCAAAGAGCTGAAAGTGGAACAGGTTGTCTTCGCTTACAGCGATGTTCCTCACGAAGTGGTCATGCATAAAGCTTCCACCGTTCTGGCTGCCGGGGCGGATTTCCGCCTGATGGGCACCGAGACCACCCAGATCAAATCGACCAAACCGGTCGTCTCGATTTGCGCTGTGCGCACCGGGGCTGGCAAGAGCCAGACCACCCGCCGCGTGGCCAAGATTCTCACGGATATGGGCTACAAAGTGGCCGCCATTCGCCATCCCATGCCTTACGGCGATCTGGTGAAACAGAAAGTTCAGCGCTTTGCCACCTATGCTGATCTCGACAAGCACGAATGCACGATCGAGGAACGCGAAGAGTATGAACCTCATCTGGATAACGGCGTCATCGTGTATGCCGGTGTGGATTACGAAGCCATTCTGCGTCAGGCCGAGCAGGAAGTCGACATCGTCCTGTGGGACGGCGGCAACAATGATTTCTCTTTCTACAAGCCTGATCTGAACATCGTTGTCGTGGATCCGCATCGTGCCGGCAACGAAAAAACTTACCATCCCGGTGAGACCAATGTGCGCATGGCGGACGTTTTCGTTATCAACAAGGTCGATACCGCTGACCCCGAAAAAGTCATTCAGGTACGGGATACCATCCATGAGTTGAACCCCAAAGCGGTGGTCATCGAAGGTGCCTCTCCGCTGTTCGTGGACGACCCGGATGCCATCCGCGGCAAACGCGTACTGGTCATCGAAGACGGCCCGACCCTGACTCACGGTGAAATGGCTTACGGTGCTGGTTGGGTGGCGGCCCGTCGCTTTGGCGCCGCTGAGATCGTTGATCCGCGCCCATTCGCGGTTGGCAGTATCCACGACACCTACGTCAAGTATCCGAAGACCGGTACCATTTTGCCGGCTATGGGCTATGGTGACAAGATGGTCAAAGATCTGGAAAAGACCATCAACAAAGCTGACGTCGACCTGGTTATTTCGGCGACCCCTATCGATCTGACCCGCATCATCAAGGTCAACAAACCCATGCAGCGCGTGCGCTATGAGCTGCAGGAGATTGGCAAACCGACTCTGGAAGACATCCTCAAAGCCAAATTTGCCAAGAAATAAGCGGTAACCCTTTTATCAGGAATTGGGTGTAAACTGTTGTCAGGAAAGACGCCCAATTCCTGATTTTTTTTCGAAAGAGCAAACTATGTTTATCGATGAAGCGAAAATCTACGTACGATCCGGCCGCGGCGGCGCGGGAGTGGTCCATTTTCACCGCGAGAAATTTGTACCGCGCGGCGGCCCGGATGGTGGAGACGGGGGGCGCGGCGGGGACATCATTTTCGAAGTGATCCCCACCCTGAATACGCTGCAAAGTTTTCGCTTCAAGCATAAGTTTGTGGCTATGGACGGCGAAAGCGGCGGGCCAAGCAATATGACCGGCAAATCGGCCAGCAATCTGGTCATCCAGGTGCCGCCGGGAACGCTGATCTACGATGACGACAATGGTGAGTTACTGGGCGATCTGATTAACTCTCATCAAAAACTGACCGTCTGCAAGGGCGGGCGCGGCGGACTGGGCAACCAGCACTTCGCTACGTCACGCAATCAGGCACCGCGGACGGCAGAAAAGGGAGAACCGCCGGAAGAAAAGAACCTGCGTCTGGAATTGAAACTACTGGCTGATGTGGGTATTGTTGGCGTTCCCAACGCGGGTAAATCGAGCTTTCTGGCGGCAGTTACCAACGCCACCCCGAAGGTAGCAGATTACCCGTTCACCACTCTGGAACCCAACCTGGGCGTGGCCAACCTCGTTGAGGATACCTCGCTCATCCTGGCGGATATCCCCGGGCTGATCGAAGGTGCACACGAAGGGGTAGGGCTGGGCTACGATTTTCTCAAACACATTCAGCGCACTAAAGTGCTCATCCACGTGCTCAATGGTCTGGCCGATGATCCACTGGCCGATTTCAGCCAGACGAATAGCGAACTGGCCCTGTTCGACCCGCACCTGGCCGAGAAACCGCAGATTGTGGTGCTGAACAAGATCGACCTGCCTGACGTACAAGAAAAATGGCCTAAGGTCGAGAAAAAGCTCAAAAAATCAGGGTATGAAACTCAGGCCATTTCAGCCGTAACCCACGAAAACCTGATGCCGGTGTTGTGGAGGGCGAAAGAATTGCTCAGCCAGGTGAAGGAAGCGGAACCCGAGGAGAAGATCCCGGTGTACGCTCCCGAAGAAGACCCCAAGGCATTTACGGTGGCCCGCGAAGGAGAAGCCTGGCGGGTGAGCGGCAAAGCCATCGAACGGGCAGCCGACATGACCTACTGGGAACACGATGGCTCCAGGCGGCGCTTCCAGCGCTTGATGGAAAAGTTGGGCGTGGACGACGCGCTGCGCGAAGCCGGGGTGCAGGAAGGCGACTCAGTTTTCATCGGCGAATACGAACTGGAGTGGCAGGAATAATGCGCGTTGGCATTTTTGGCGGAACTTTCGACCCCCCTCACGTCGGGCATTTGATCCTGGCGGAGGAGTGTCGCACACAGCTCAGGCTGGATCGGCTGCTGTGGGTGGTGACCAACCAGCCGCCGCACAAACTGGATCAAACTCTCAGCCCGGTCGAAAAACGGGTCGAGATGGTACAGCTCAGCATTGCTGGCAACTCACATTTCGAGCTTTCGCGGGTCGATATCGACCGACCCGGACCGCATTATGCCGTGGATACTGTTCGCTTGCTGCAGGAGCAACTGCCAGAAGCTGAATTATTTTATCTGATGGGGGGAGATTCGCTGCACGATCTGCCGACGTGGCATGAGCCACAAGAATTCGTGGAGCGGTGCGCGGGGGTAGGGGTGATGCGCCGCCACGATGATCAGGTGGACCTGCGTTCGCTGGAACAAGTGCTGCCGGGACTTACGAAAAAGGTAGCTGAAGTAGAGGCACCGATTCTGGAAATCTCTTCGCATCAAATTCGGCAGCGGATCATCAACGGCGATGGCTACCGATATTATCTCAAGCAAGAAGTCTATGAAAAGATCTGCGAGTGGGGGCTATACCGGTCGCGCTGATCTTAACCAACCACAGCTTGCAACCAAATTGTACTGATCCCCAGCGAAAGAAGTGTGATCAAAAAGCCGGCGCGGGTGTATTCCCAAAAGCTGAGGGTCACGTTGCGCTGTTTGGCCGATTCTGCCACGATCAAATTTGCCACTGAGCCGAGCAGGGTCAGATTCCCGGCCAGCGTGGAAGCGGCTGCCAGTGTCAGCCAGCCTGCAACTGGATCCACCATCTTGACGATCAAGGGCTTGAGCAACAGAACCGCAGGCACGTTCGAAACCAGGTTGCTCATGATAACCGTGACGGCTGAAAGCGAAGCCACATTTTCTTTGCCGCTGAAGTGAAGCAACTGCATCAGCCAGGCGCTTACCCCATTCTGTTCGAGGGCACCTGTGAGAATGAAGAGCCCTGAAAAGAAGACCAGCAGCCCCCAGTCGATCTCAGAGAAGATTTTTTCAGGTTTGACACGGCGAGTGATCAAGAGAACACAGGCTGCCAGAAAACTGGCCAGGGCGACTGGTGCTCCGAGCAAGAAAGCGATCAGCATGCCGGCAACGACGAGAGCACTTTTGATCAACAGTGGCCGGTAGAGGCGGATAGTTTGAGTGGGGGGAATGGCAAAATAGTTCTGACGATGGAACTCGCGCGGGTAAAGAAGGACCACAATTACCCAGACAAAGACGAGACTGAGCAGCGCGATCGGAGCCAGCCGGAGGAAGAAACGGGTATAAGAAATGCCAGAAGCTACGCCGATGATCATGTTCTGCGGGTTGCCGGTGATGGTGGCCGTCGAACCGATATTGGCTGAGGTAGCCAGCGCAATCAGGTAAGGAATGGGGTCGCGGTCAATGGAAAGCAGCAGTTCCAGCAAAAAAGGGGTGAAAATCACACAGATGGTATCGTTCAGGAATAGGGCACTCATGATGCCCACAAACAGGACCTCGATTGCTAAGAAAACTCGCGGAGAGCGGGTCAGACGCAGCATTCTGGCACTGATCAGACGGAAAAAACCGGAAAGGCGCAGATTGGCATTGATGATCATCATGCTCAGTAACAGCATCAGCGTGTCGATGTCGAGAAAGCCGGGAATATTCTTGAGCGAAATCTGCCGGAAGAGCAGCAAAAAACCGACACCAATCAGAGCAATAGTTGCCCGATTGGCGCGCAGTCCGGGAAGAAAGCCAAGCGCTATCCCCACATAAGTGAGCAAAACAATAATTAGGGTAATCCAGAGTGAGGTCAAGTTAAAAACAAGATTGGAACCATAGAGGTTCCAATCCTCCTTGTGCTAAAGAGACTAGAGTTCTACGTTGAACTTGTGGTATCCATTTTTACATGGATTGCCCCAGGCAACGACCATTTGCCGTGCGGTCAGATCCATAATCAAGCTGACAATCGTTTTTTCACGGTCCAGAGGGTCGAGATCAAAGACTGAATGGTTACAAATCGAATCGGGGTAATTGACGTGATCCTGCAGGATCCCTTCGATGGATTTCAAGGTGTGCTTTTTGTTCTGACTGAGCAGACGTTTGGCGCGCAGATAGCGCACACGAGTGTGGATCAGCTCGTCGGATTCGCTTTCGATCTCCTGCATTTTCGGGGAAAGGTAATGATTGGTATGGGCCAGGTAACCATCATCGGCATAGAGAATGTCAAAATTGCGGGCGGAAACCTCGACGTTGTAAAGTTCCCCGCTTTCGTGGGCGATCAGGTGGTTATATCCGGCCGCGCGCAGGGGAACGACGGCGTGGCGAAAGGCTTTACCGATGGTCTTGGCGCCTAGAACAGCCCGCGAAACTACCACACGAGGAATACCAATGCGCGTATCCGAGGGATAAACGGTATCACAGCACTGAGCAATGCCGGCAGCATTGAAACCCACGTTAGGAAGCAAACCGCCATAAGACATGGCCAGGAAAGGCGGTTCATCATCGGTCTCGGCATGCACAATGAAAACATCCGGCTCATCATCCGGCAGCCAGTCTTCATTGTGAGCGACGAGCACGTGCCCATCCGCGGTGTTGTTTTCGTTCACAGCCAGGCTGGTACATTTGGTCAGATGGAGGGCATCGGTGGTAACGGCTTCGAGACCGTTGACCACGGCCAGTTCGGTGTAGTTGACGTTGGCGCCTTCAGCCATGCCCAGCAGTTCTTCCACGTACTGCGGGTATCTTTCCTGTGCGAAGGGCATGTACTTGCGCGCCTGAATTTGCGCCCCATCCCAGGTCAATTGCAGATTATCGTAGGTGGATTCCACCAATTTGCGGGCGTTCTCGATGCTGTGTTCGACGAGGGGGCGCAGCGCTTCACCCATCTGGCGCCCGATTTCGCGATGAGAACCTTTCACGTGAATCAAGGGCGGGGGAGCGGGGTGGACTATCGTTGAGGTATCATTCATGGCTTAACTATAAGCGGAATCGACAGCCTGCGCAAGAGAAAGAAAATCCTCCAGCTTTTTGCTGGAGGATCAGAAGGTCATTGCGGTGAGTTACTGCTGCTGCAGGACCAGATTCCCTACGGCCATTTCGACGTCAATGGTCAGGGTTGGCCCAGAACCGGAGGTCTGGTACTGCGTACCATTCACCGTCCAGGTACCGTGGGTCTCGACGTTGCTCAAGCCACCGTTGAGATTAATCGTGGCAGAGGTGCCTTGCGGAATGACGATCTTTACCTGGCTCAGGCCTGAGCTAACCTTTACATTCATGTTCTGAGTCAATTGGCCGGAAAAATCGAGGGTGTAATCGCCGGCGCCGCTGCTGAAGGTCAGCGAATCGGTATTGGCGTTGGCCAGGCCCAACAGCTCCACACTCGAAGCCCCCGTTTTGTAGACAAAACGCTGCATGACTGCTGGATTGAGTGAGTCGAAACGAACTGTAGCTTTACTGGCGCCGTCGTTGATCTCAAGATTGGTCAGCGGAACGCCGGAAAAATCAAGGGTACCGGCGTAGGCCCCGGCAGAAATTTCCAACGAGGTGGGGGTGTCACCCATCTGCAGCGTCCAATCGTTGATGATATTGCCGTCAGGAATGCCGAGGTTCTGGGAATGTTCCTGAGTGAGGACCATCTGATTGTTCAACAGAGAAAGAGTGGGTTCCCAGGAAGAGACGTTGTATTTCACTGTACCGCTCAACCACTGGTCAGAGCCGCCGGTGATGTTCAGACGGCCGCCGCCCATCTCAAGCTGGATATCTCCGTGATCATAATCGATGGGTTTGGACTGTGAGACAGCAAAGGTCTGGGTGACCGAGGTATTAATCGAAGGCACATTGACCGTGAAGGAGCAACCCAGCAGGACTACGGCGATCAATACAAAGGGAATGAACTTCAAGACACGCATATCGAGATTCCTATTCTTTATCGGTTCCGTTGCTCTGCTGCGAAGCCGGAGGAACAGGCGGCAGCGAGGTAGTCTGTGGAACGGCTGCCGGCGGAGGGGTTTTCCCGGCCGAGGCACTGGTGGAGCCAAATTTGGTGATCACAATGGCTCCCAGGCCGACGAGGCTCAGGATAGCGCCAATGATCCAACCCACGCAGGGGATCAAATTGATGGCACCGATCAGCATACTGATCAACAGTGTACCAATGCCTGCTGAGACAGCGGGCGCCCAGTTGCCCTTGGCAGCATGGGAAAGCTTTTCGCCCACAAAATTGCCGAGGCCAATCCAGCCGAAGGCCAGCGCCAATCCGAAGAGGATGACGTAGAGAACCGCTACCGGGATCAGGATCAAAGTGATGACCAGAATCACCAGCAGGATCGGTGAACCAATCACGGCCAGGAGGCCGACTGCTCCTGAGATCAAGGGTTCTTCTTGAATGGCGGCAGACAGATTATGGGTTTGCCGGGGCAAGATCAGCCCGACGACCACAGCAAAAGCTGCCATTGCAAAAGCTTCAAAGGTCGCCGTCAGGAAGCTGGCTAGCAGATTTTGTTTGCTCTGCCACGGGAATTGCCAGACGGGATGATCATTTAAATCCATCGAGGGTGTCTGTTCGGTAATTTGCCCATTGACGGTAGCCGAGCCCGACTTTTTCAAGCTGGCGCCCACGGTAACGATATCCCCGTTGACCACTGCTCCGTCTGCCAGGGTGATGGCGCCGCCAATTGCGACGAGATTGCCATCCAGCTTGCCGGAGAGGGTGATGGTTCCTCCCGTGAGGACGACGTCCCCGGTGATGGTGGCTCCCGCTTCAATGTTGGCGGTTCCGCCAATCACTACCAGGTTTCCGAGCAGAGATTCACCGCTTTGCAAACGGAAAGTGTTGCCGACCACTACCTTGTCACCCGTATAAGTGGGCGGGTTATCCGGCTGTGGTGTAGGGGATTGGGCCAGGACTGGCGTGGTAATCAACAAACAACAGGCCAGTGCCAGCAGAGTGAAGAGGAGTTTCTTTTTTATTTTCATAGGGTTGCCCGAATACCTTTCCGTGCAATGCGGAGGAGCGTGATGCCCCAGGCCAACAGGGTCAGGCTGACCCACATCAGGGTCGAGACGATGATCCAAACCGAGAGCCCGGTGGGTACCGCATTAAAGAAGTGACCGACAAAACTCCAGAACTGGGTTACCTGATCGACCAACTGCACAAAGTCGGTGAACAGATCGGTCACAATTGTGATGGGAGAAACAGGAGGAAGGAGGAAGGCACCCAGCGTGATCAATGCAGCCAGAGTGCTTGAAACCATACTGATAATGATGATGCGCTTTTGTTCTTGTTCTTTCTTCTTGCGCCTTTCTGGCAAACTGGCTTGCCAGCGGGCAGTAAAACCAAGCGGGGGAGCGATGACAGCGGCAGTTTTCAGCTCGTGATCTACTACCCGCAAGGATTGATCCAGACGAGCACACTGCGTGCATTGGGCAATGTGCTGGTCTAACTCTCCTTTTTGCACTGGAGTAAGGTTTTCTCTTTCCATGAGCAAGTTTTCATAGTACCGGTGATTCATGAGTCCTCCTCTCGTTCACAACCAGCATGGGATTCTGTGAAAGCATCTCTGCCAGTTGTCTCCTGGAACGATGTAAACGGCTTTTTACAGCACTTACAGTTAATGACAACATTTGACTTATTTCTTCCTCTGAACAGTCATACCAATATTTCAGAATTACCGTGGCGCGGTCCTGAGGATTGAGCTGATTGATGAGTTGATGGAGTGCATCATTCTCCTGGTTGTGGCTGAACTCTTTTTCGGGATTGGGAATGCTGTGATCTTCAAGATCGAGATCAGGGAATTCATCCAGCTCGAAAACGGGCAGCTTACGCTTGCGTTGCTGATCGATACAAAAATGGGCTGCAATCGAGAGAAGCCAGGTGATGAAGGGGCGTGCTGGATCGTATTTCTTGAGATTCTGATAAGCGCGCCAAAACGTTTCCTGGGCAGCATCTTCTGCAGCCGTCGATTCACCCAGCATCCGATAGCAAAGGTTATATACCGGTGCCTGGTAAGTTTCTACCAACCGTGAGAATGCTTCATCATCTCCATTTCTGGCTAAATCCAGCCATTCTTGTTCAGAATCGGTCACGTAATCCTCAATTTTGTTATTCTAAAGAGGTATACGAATCCATGTGAAATAGGTTGCAGAATCAAGATCAGAATTTGATCTCTTCTTTGCCGGCAAGTTTCTCCTGGATTTTTTGGACCACAGTATCGAGGTGTTTGGGCTCATGGACAAAATCGAGATCATCGGTGTGAATGGTTAGAACGGGGCACAGGTCAAAGTGGGCGATCCAGTCCTGGTAGAAACTGTCGAGCAGTTCCAGATAATCGCGTGAGATGGAAGATTCCATTTCGCGGCCGCGGCACTGGATGCGCTTGATCAGGGTATCTACCGGAGCCTCGAGGTAAATCAATAAAGAAGGCGCAGGCAATTTCTTCACGACGATGTCGAACACCTGCCGATAAGTTGCATAATCGCGTTCAGTGATGTTGCCCATTTCATGCAGGGCGCGAACGAAAATGTAAGCATCTTCATAAATGCTGCGATCGATGATGGCGGAATGAGAATCTTCGTACATATCCAGATGCTGCTGCGCGCGGTGCCCCAGGAAGAAGATCTGGAGGTGAAAAGACCACTGTTTCATGTTGGCGTAGAAGTCAGGCAGGTAAGGGTTATCGGCCACCGATTCGTAGGCAGTCTTCCAGTGCATTCGTTCGCCAATGCGTTCAGTCAGTGAGGTCTTCCCTGAACCAATATTCCCGGCAACCAGAATCAGACGTTTGGGCATGCGATTCTCCTCTTATCAGTTGAAGTCCTCCTATTATAAGCGATTCGCCAGCAGACAGGATTCTGTGGTATACTCAGTGCGGCGTGAGAGCGCCAGCAGTTATCGTGCAGCAGTCATGTCTCGCCGAGACCGGCGAGATTTTTTTGTGTGTTTGAGGAGTTTTTTCTATGGTTTACCAGTTTCAAGAACTTGGCTTGCAGGATCAATTTGTGCAAGCTGTGCGGAAGATGGGTTTCGTTGAGCCGACGCCCATTCAACAAGCCGCAATTCCAGCCTTATTGGCTGGACGGGACGTTATTGGTCAGGCTCAAACGGGAACCGGGAAGACGGCAGCATTTATGCTCCCTCTTCTGCAGGGGCTAAATCCTTCCACCCACAGCGTGCAAGCATTGGTTCTGGCGCCTACTCGCGAATTAGCGAAACAGGTAGCTGATGCGGCCAGTCAACTTGGACAGGAAACTTCGGTGCGAATTTTAGCGGTCTATGGCGGGCAATCTTATACCATTCAGAAACGTGCTCTTGGAAGAGGCGTGGATGTAGTGGTGGGAACGCCTGGCCGTTTACTTGATCTCATTCGACAAAACGAGTTGGATTTGAGCCAGGTCAGCTATCTTGTGATCGATGAAGCAGATGAAATGCTGGAAATGGGCTTTGTCGATGACGTTGAGTCAATTTTGAAAGAACTTTCTGCTGATCGCCAAATTGCTCTTTTTTCAGCTACCATGCCGGATGCAATTCGTAAATTGGCAAATCGTTACTTGAACTCTCCCGAAAAAATTTCAGTCAACCCTGAGCAGATCACTGTTGCTGAAACTACCCAACGGTTTTATCGGGTGAGAGAAGAAAATAAAATGGCCGCGTTGATTCGTTTGTTGGAAGTAGAAGACATCGACTCAGGCCTGATCTTTGTCCGGACAAAAGTTCGTTCTCAAGAGATTGCGGATGAATTGTCGACTATTGGATTCCCCGCTGATGCTTTGAATGGCGATCTCAATCAGGCGCGCCGCGAACAGGTGCTGGAGCGTTTTCGTCAGCATAGCTTAAAGATTTTGGTGGCGACCGATGTTGCAGCCCGCGGTTTGGATATCGATGATGTCACGCACGTGATCAACTATGATTTTCCACAGGATGCGGAAGATTACGTTCACCGTATTGGCCGTACTGGCCGCGCCGGGAAATCTGGGGTGGCAATTTCTTTGATCACTTCGCGAGAACGCGGAATACAAAAGCAAGTGATTGCTTACACCAAGCAGCCTGTCGAAGAGTGTGTTTTGCCTACCGTTGAAGAAGTAGAAAAACGGCGGGAAGAACGATTGCTGCAAAAATTGTCCGATCAATTAATTGTTGGGGTTTCCCCCGCTGAACGAAAGTTGGTGGAACAATTTGGCGAGCAAGGTTTAACTCCTATCGAAATCGCTGTAGCCGCAATTCGGTTCATGCGTGCCACTGAAAGCAAACTGAAAGCTATCGAAATCAAAGAACCCGTTCATGAAGAACGTTACAAGCACCTTGAGGAACGCCGTTCACAGGGGAATAGATCAAAAGGAAACTGGTCTGACCGTGATGAGCGCCGTTCTCCAAAAGGAAAAGGCCGTGGTCGCGGCAGTGATGCCGGCATGGTCCGTCTCTGGATGAATTTGGGTAACAAAAATGGGATTCGTCCCTCAGATGTGGTCGGCGCCATTGCCAGCGAAGTCGGCATCCCCGGGAAAGCCATCGGGGCCATCGAAATTCTGGCCGATCATACGTTTGTAGATATTTCGGAGCAACACGTTCACCGCGTGCTTAAAGAGAGCACAGGTAAATATCAGCTCCGTGGGCAAGCAGTCTTACTGCGGCTGGCTGATCATACGACAAACTGATATTCTATCCGGCAGTTCACTTGATCTGCCGGATTTATTTTTTTTCAACAGCTATGATTTGGCGAAAGAGCGGTAGCCGCTGGAGAATCGGAGACATTTCAGTCGGGGGACTATGGGAGAAAAAATGAGCGCTTCAGAAAAACAGCAAGGAATTCCTCCTCGTAAGGCAATTTATCCGGGCGTAAAGGTATCCATTATCGAGAAGCAGAATCAGCCAAGTGGAAAAAGGACCGAAGGAATTGTCGTAAGACTGCTTACGAAAAGCCCTACCCACCCTCATGGAATCAAAGTAGTGTTGACGGATGGGAAGGTGGGGAGAGTTCAAGAAATTCTGGAAAATTAAAAATAAAATAGCTGCATCTCTTCGCTGAGATGCAGCTATTTGCTTTCCTCTATTATTTGGTTAGAAAGGCGGCCCCCACCAGGCCAGTACCCGCGTGAACGGAAAGGCCGGGGGAAAAAGGTACGGTGAAGACTTCGGCCGGCAAGGGGAGGGCTTCACGTAATTTGCCTTCCAGATATTTGGCGTCTTCCGGGTTATTGATGTGATAGAGGGCAGCTTTCTCGATGGCTTTTCCTTTGACCGAATTTTCGAGCAGTTCCACCAGACGCTCCAGAGCGGCCTCGCGGGTGCGGATGCGTTCAGTCATCTGCAGAGTACCCTCCTTCATGGTGAGCAAGGGGCGAATATCCAGTGCGCTCGAGAAACCGGCCAGAAGTTTCCCAACCCGGCCGCTCATAGCCACATACTTCAAGGTGGAGAGGGCAGCAAAAGAGGTGAGCCTGGGAATTTGCTGCTCTACCAGTTGCCCGGCTTCATCCAGACTGGCGCCCTTCGCGATGGCTTCGGCGGCAGAGATGGCTAAAAAGCCCTGTCCGATGGTCATGAATTTGGAATCAATGACCTTGATGCGCCGGCCTGGAAATTCGCGAGTGGCTTGCTGTGCATTCTCATAGGTAAGACTGTTCCTGGCGCTGACGCAGATACACAGAATCTCTTTGGCACCCGCCACGAATGCCTCATTATAAGCAGCGGCAAAAGCACCAGGGGTAGGGGCGTCAGTGGTAGGGAGTTTATTGGCATAATCGATCTTGGAAAAGAGCAATTTGTCATCGATCTCACTATTGGTGGCAAAACTCTCCTCTCCAAAGCGGATCATGATGGGCACAAGTTTGATGTCGAAGCGGGCGGCTAATTCGGGAGTCAAACTGGAATCACTATCGGTAATTACCTGAATCTTTTGCATAGAGACCTCAATAAAAAGTAACCTGAAAGTTATTCAACACTAATTATTTGTTTATTTATGATATATTGCTGACTGCAATTATATCCTCTTTCGATAATTATATCTTAAATGGCAAACGAACCAGAGATTTTTCTGGCTCGCTGATGTTTCTGAGGGTACAACTTTTGACTACAGAGAATAGAAAACAGCACCAACCATGCCTGAACCGGCATGGACTGAAAGGCCTGGGGTGAACTGGACCACCAAAACTTCTTGCGGAAGCTGGAGTTTTTCACGCAGCCGTTCGGCGAGGATCTGGGCATCTGTCGGGTTATTCACGTGATAAATGGCAACCCGTTTTACCGTCTTGGAGCCAATCGAATTGCAGATCAAATTGACCAGACGATCCATGGCGGCGCGGCGCGTGCGGACTTTTTCCAGCATTTGCAGGGTGCCGTCTTTCATGGTGAGCAGAGGACGAATATCCAGAACCGTGGCCATACTGGCAACGAACTTGCCAACCCGGCCGCTCATGGCCAGGTACTTCAGAGTAGCAAAGGAAGCAAAGGTGCACAGGTGAGGGATCATGGCTTCTGTCATGGTGGCGGCTTCTTCGAGCGAAGCTCCTGCAGCAATGGCTTCCGCGGCAGTAATGGCCAGAAAACCCTGCCCCATGGTCATGAACAGGGAATCCACAACCCGGATGTTCTTTTCGGGGAATTCGCGGGCGGCCAAGAGTGCAGACTCGTAAGTGCTGCTGACTTTGCTGCTGACACAAATGCACAGGATCTCCTCGGCGCCGGCGGCAAAGGCTTCAGAAAAAGCCTGGATGAAAGCGGCTGGGGAAGGGGCGGCAGTGGTGGGCAGTTTACCAATCTGGTCAATCTTCTCAAAAAGGAGTTTATCGTCGATGGTGATGTTGGTGGAGAAGGTTTCTTCACCGAATTGGATGGTGATAGGAACCAGGGTAATACCATATTGCTGGGCGATTGCAGGTGAAATACTGGAATCGCTGTCTGTGATCACTTGAATTTTTGGCATAATTTCCTCGGATGAAAAAAATTAAATGATACCTTTGGGCTTCTTAATGCAGGGGTTCAATACTTTTACCCCTACATCCTCATAGATGGTAATGTCTTTGGTGACGATGGTGTGACCGTACACCAGAGCAATCGCTAATTCAATCGAATTGGCGAGGGTCAAAGCGCGACCCAGCGAGCGTAATTCCGCCAATACTTCCCCCCACTTAATGGCGACGGTTTCTGTGACCGCGCAAAATCTTCCGCTGAAGCGAATCAGCAGATCATTGGTAAGCCAGGAATGGTGTTTCTCTTTTTCTTTGCCATCGGGTTCTTGAGCGATGAATTCAGATAGCTGCGCCAGGGTGGCAACGCTGATGAACAACGTTTCTTCCTCCTGCTGATCAAGCCATTGCAAAATAATGGGATCAGGAGTCGGCGAAATCAAATCAGCGACGATGCCGCTATCCAGGAGAAAGGTCATCGCTCCTCGCGAATTACTTGGGCCAGGGTGCTGGAGGAAGGAGGCATTTCTTTGAGAGGCGAACTCTGAAAGAAATCAGACAGGCTGGAACGAGATTTTTGCAGCTTTTGATAATCGGAATAAGAGAGCACTACCGCCACTTCTTCTCCACGGCGGGTGATGATCTGAGCCCCTTTTTTCAAGGCGAGGTTGACTACTTCACTTAGTTTATTCTTGGCTTCCTGAAACTGCCAGTGTTCGAACATCCGCTATGCTCCTGTCTAGACTGTCTAGATTCAAGTATAAGCGATAGCGGAGTTTCGTCAATAGGCCGGAAGTCACATTCAAACGGATGGAACGGGCCAGATTTTACCAGACATCGATATGCAGCCGGGAGAGTGGGTCAATAGCAATTTGCTGGGCCCGTCTGGCTTGCGGAGCGGGATAGCCCAGCGCCAGCCAGCACGGAAATTCAAAAGTGGCCGGGATATGGAGGGCTTCTTTGACGATCTTACTTTCTTCTGGGAAAGGTATGCGGGTAACGCCAAAAAGTCCCTGATCTGCGGCCGCAATGAGGATGTTTTCGATACAACACCAGATCGAAGCGAAGGCATTTAACCCAGAAAGCGTCTCAGGGTGCAAAACTGAGCCGAGTTGATCGAAGAGGGGAATGAGCAATACAGGGGCGGAAAGGAGCATGGAATATTGTAATGGAATTGCATCCAGATACATCTCGCGTTGGGTGGCATCTTGCATTCCCCAATTGTCGATTACTTTCTGGCTCCCTTTGCGGTCGAGTGGGTGGATCACCTGATCCAGCAACTGGCGGCGCCGATCGAGATCAACCAATGAAAGAAAGTGCCATTGACGCAGGTGGTTGTTGCTGGGGGCGGCGAACCCGGCCCGAATCAGGATGGCAACCTCTTCTTGCGAAACGGGACGATCGTCGAACTGGCGGATCGTCTGACGAGAAGCAATGGCTTCCAAAGTTTCCATAAGACCTCTTCGTGTAGAAAATATATTCTATTCTAGCGCAAGGAAAGGGATTCTGCAAGTATTTGCGGAATCTCAGAAAAGGTCAGACCCTGGAAACAGCAGAAAACTGGCGACGATTGGCGAAGAACACTCCAACCAGGAAAGCAGTTTGTACGGCGCTGGTTAGGAAGACGAGCCAGTAGATCTCAGTAAACCCACCAATCAGCGCGAAAACGATATCGGTGAGATGCAGAATTGTAGGAATCACGAAAATTGGCCAATCTTCGCGAGTAAAGCGAGCCGTCATTCGTCCGCGCCAGAGGAAGAGCAGCAGCAGAACGGGAATCAGCAGGTGAATGCCCAACATGATCCACTCGGCTATAGAGCCTTTTTGCATAAACGGCTGCAGCCACAATAGGAAGTTCGAGAGAGGGCTGATCATCAGGAGCAAAGCCACGATCATGCTCAAAAATGGGTAAAGAATGCCTACCCCTTTATTGTGTCCACTACGCTGGTACCACCAGCGTCCCAGCAGGATGCAGGTGCTTCCGTAGAGCATGATAAGCATCCAACCGGGGAAATTGAAAACCGGAATATGCAGGATGTTGGGATAGGTGGCCGGGTCAATGAGCCAGTTCCAACGCCCTGAGGTAACTCCACTCATGGGGAAGACCTGACGGATTGCTACCGGGTCCAAAGAAAAATCCTGGGCCATGCCGAACAATCCCAGAATGGGTGGCCATAACCATTTGGGCAGGGTAGTTTTCTCAAGCAGCCACAGACCGGCAAAGAGAACCAGAGCCTCGATCAAGGGAACAGAGAAGGGTACATAACCGATCATCAGCAATGAACGACCATACGAATACAATCCCATGACGCAGGCGGCATTTTCGTAAATCGAAGCATACAAGAAGATGAATGAGAAAAACTCAAGCAGGGTGAAAACAGATTTTTCCTTGTCGCGTCGGATCATTACCGATAAAAAGTAGGCCCCCAGGAGCAAGGCAACGATGTCTTCGATCAACCAGGGGAGGGGGAAAGGTTCCACAAAGAGGTAATCCAAAAAGGTTTGCATTTTGTCTCCAAAAGAATCATTAAATCAACACGGTGTTGATTATACGTATTATATTTAAGAAGGTAGAAATTTCATGAACATGAAGCTGGATTCTGTTGGATAATCTACAAATGAGGGCGAAATGTCGAGAAAAGAGAGCGAATTAGATCCGCGTGTGGTCCGGTCCCGTCGGCAGCTGCAAAAAGCGCTGATGGAACTGGTAGCCGAGAAACGGTATTCCGATTTGTCGATTCAAGAGGTGACCCAGCGGGCTGGGTTGAATCGCTCGACGTTTTACCTCCACTATACTGGTTTGCATGAACTGCTGGAAGATTGCGGCAAAGAGCTGTTCAATCAACTACATGAAGTTATCTACGAGAAATTCAACCAGAAAAAAAGCTCTGCCTCACAAGATATCGAGAGGTATACGGCATTTGTTTTCGACCATCTCGAAAAGTATTCTTCTTTCTATCGTTCACTGTTGGGACGAAATGGTGACCTGGCTTTTCAGACCTTTTTCAGGGAGCAGCTTGAAGAATTGATCTTCGAACCGATGAATATCAATGCCATCAATACCCTGGAACAGGAAGTTGTGCTGCGTTTCTATACGGCGGGGTTTACTGGAATTGCGGTATGGTGGCTGGAATCCGAACCCAGAATCTCGGCACAGGAAGTGTCGCATGTGGTGGTCAACGATCTGATCGCGGGATACCTCAAATTCGTTGCCATGTAAAATGAAATTTCGGGTATGATTCAGCGCTAATATTCCCAAACTGGGGGAAGGAAGCAGGTCAGAATGTTGAGCATGGGGTGGAAGGGATTGATCCTGGGACTGTCGATTGCTGCCCCACTGGGACCAATCGGATTATTGTGCATTAATCGCACTCTCGAAGGCGGACGCTGGAAGGGCATACTGAGCGGATTGGGAGCAGCAAGCGCAGACGCTTTCTATGGCAGTCTGGCGGCCTTAGGATTGGCAGCATTGTTCCAGCGGGTCAGCTGGGTGCAGTACTGGACACAGCTCATTGGCGGGGCATTCATTCTGTATCTGGGAGTGCGCTTCATGTTCAAGAAGGCAGCCGCAGCCCAAGAGAATCAGGCCCAGCAAGGTGAATCCTGGGCAAAAGTTTACTTCACCACCTTTTTGCTGACCATGAGCAATCCGATCACGATCTTCTCTTTTCTGGGAATGTTTGCTGGTGCAGGGGTCAGTACCCCGGCTACGGCGATCTGGATCGTGCTGGGAATTTTCAGCGGCAGCATGCTGTGGTGGCTGATTCTGGCACAATTGACCCATTGGCTGGGAACAAGACTGAATGCCGCCATTTTACTGTGGATCAACCGGGTAGCCGGCCTGGCGCTGGTGATCTTTGGCGGAATTTCTGTTGGGAAAGCGTTGATGGCTTTGTTGGGTTGAGCGATTTTCTTGAAGCAGAACTGTCTTTATATTGTTTTTAGTGCAATTTTTTGTTTTGGTTGCTATAATTATTTTGTTACAGGTGGGCAGTTTTATCCGTTAGCAAATCACTACACAATTGAATACTGTATACCCGATTTGTGACTTTGATATATTTCCGGAATCACTTTTGAGGGCAATTTGAACGAATTAGCTATTGCAGTTGTTGCAGTTCGTTGTTCGAGTTGCGGACAAACTTTTGGTATTAGCTATAAGCAGGTTATCCAGGGGGAATGGATAGCCTATTGGGCGTTTCCGTTGACTGACGCAATGAGCCGACGAGAGGGATATGCGGATACACGGCTACAAGGGGTATGCAAGTTCGATTCTACCTACCCTGGTTGTCCTTATTGCCACAATACTGGGTTGGTGCAATGTGGCCGTTGCCACCATGTCAATTGTTGGGATGGAAGAACACCTGAATTTCATTGTTTTTGGTGTGGCAACTCCGGTGCAATCATTGAAAATGGCGATTTTCATGATCTGCAGGGAGCTGGTGATCTGTAACTTACATTCAGTTTTTTTGAAAGGAGAACACAATGTCTGATGCACTTGATTCGGTAAAGTTTGCAGAAAATCCTGAACCCCGCTGTCCGTGTGTGCTGCTTCTCGATACTTCTACTTCGATGGCAGGTGCACCAATTGACGAGTTGAACCAGGGACTGATAGCTTTTCAGGAGTCATTAAAGCAGGATGATCTGGCAATGCTGCGGGTGGAGGTATGTCTGATCAATTTTGGGCCGGTGAATGTACTGCAAGATTTCGTTTCTGCAGGTGAACTGGTAGTGCCTACATTGACCCCAAACGATGCGACGCCAATGGGTGAAGCGATCACTACTGCGCTTGATAAGATCGAGCAGCGAAAGCTGAGTTACAAGGCGAATGGTATTTCTTATTACCGACCGTGGGTATTTTTGATCACGGATGGTGCGCCAACCGATGAATGGCAGGCGGCTGCGCAAAGGGTGAAAGATGCTGAAGCACGTAAGAAGGTAGCCTTCTTTGCGGTGGGGGTAGAAAACGCTGATCTTTCGATTCTGGCACAAATCACACCGCGAACTCCGCTGAAACTGAAGGGGCTGGCCTTTCGTGAAATGTTTGTCTGGCTGTCTTCGAGCCTTAGCGGGGTATCTCGCTCGACACCGGGAGAGGATGTACCCATTCAAAGCCCGGCTGGTTGGAGCAATGTATGAGCTGGAAGGCCGCGGGAGTTTCGGTCATTGGCAGCAGTCACATCCGTATCGGTAAACCTTGCCAGGATTCCCATGCGATCCAAGCGCTTGAAAATGGCTGTTTGATCGGCATTGTCGCCGATGGTCTGGGCTCAGCGGAAAGATCCGAGGTGGGCTCGAATCTGGCAGTGCAAAATGCTATGGCGATGCTGGTTGCCGGGTTGACTGTGGGTATTCCAGAATGCGATAACGATTGGCAATCTTTGTTAACGAAGGCATTCACAGAGGCCAGGGGAGCTCTAGAGGCGGAAGCTTCCCACCTGCAATGTGAATTGCGAGAACTGGGCACAACGCTGATCTGTTTTGTCGTGGCCAATGGTGAAATTGCCATTGGCCAGATCGGCGATGGGGCGATTGTGGCTCAGTTTACTGACGACACTCTGGTCACTCTTAGTTCTCCGCAGCGAGGAGAATTCGCAAATGAGACTGTGCCCTTGACTATGGAAAAAGCGCTTGAACGGGTACGTTACCACGTACGTCCAGCGCAGATCAAGAATCTAGCTGCTTTTTCGGATGGGCTTCAGAATCTGGCTTTGATCAATACCACCTATGAGCCTTTCGAACCGTTTTTTTCTCCACTGTTTGAGTTCCTCTCTGGTAATTCCGATCGTGTGCAGATGGAAGAGAAGTTAAGTGCATTCTTGGGGTCCGAAAAGATTTGTGGACGCACGGATGACGATAAGACGCTGCTATTGGCTGCTCCGCTATTTGATGCTGCCTGATCAATTATTTCTGGGATAAAGGTATGCCGAATTACACAGATCAAAACGGGAAAAAGATTGTTTTAGGCAAAGAACTCGGAAAAGGTGGTGAGGGGGCGGTTTATTTACTGAGTGGTGATCCGAATTCGGTGGTGAAGATCTATTTTCCTCCGAAGCGGGCTTATTATGAACCGCGCTTGGGTGTGATGATCGCCAATCCGCCTGAAGATCAAACTCGCAAACTGAGTCCTCCTCACATTTCCATTTCCTGGCCGGAGCGCTGTGTTTATGAAAGCGGCAAATTTGTCGGTTATACCATGCCACTGATCCAAAAAGCACCGGATATCTACAAGATTTATGCGCCATCCATGCGCCGACAGGAGTTCCCAAATTTCGATTGGGGACATCTGCACCATGTGGCATTGAATCTGGCCATCGCGGTTAATGCCTATCACGCGAAGGGGTACATCATTGGTGACCTGAATTCAAAGAACGTTAAAGTGCATAAAAATGCAATGGTCACCATGATCGATACTGATTCAGTACAGGTAAAAACACCTACCGGGCAAGTCCTACGCTGCCCGGTAGGTACGCCCGATTTTACTGCTCCAGAATTGCAAGGATTGAAGCTGGATCAATATGATCGGGATGAATACCATGATGCTTTTGCATTAGGGGTAATGATCTTCATGTTGCTGATGGAAGGGTATCATCCTTATACCGGCGCACCGGTGAACCCCTCCATCTCAGTTCCTGCCCCAGCTTATCAGTATTGCATTAAAAAAGGTATTTTCCCTTATAAGAAAAATTCTCAGTTCAAGCCGCCACTCAATGCGCCAGACTTTGCTAGCCTACACCCTGAGATACAGACGCTTTTTATCCGCTGCTTTGATCAATCTACTGGAAAGAATCGTACAAATCGTCCCCTGCCAATTGAATGGTACCGGGTGTTACATAAAGTGGAAAGCGAGCTGGTAAGCTGCAGCAAGGGCCATAAGTACTTTTCAGCCTATGGCAGGTGTCCGTGGTGTGCACGGGCAAACGCTCTGAGTGCGATTTCGGTGAGCATTCCCAGACCGGTTGTAACGCCTGTTTCACCGAAGCCGGTTACTCCTGTGCAGACACCATTGCGGCCAGCAAGGACCTCCCTCACGACTCCACGGATGCCGGCACAGCCAATAAAGCGCAAACTCTCCGGGACGGTTAAAGCTATCATTGTTGCCGGTTCTGTTACTGGATTGGGCGTACTTTCTGTGCTGGCCATTAACTCGATCAATGGAAAGACAGGTGGCAATTCGATCAATATTCCGTTTGTTAATTCCCTGGCTACTCAGACAGCGGGCAATAATCAACAAATTACCGACCCTGCTGTGATGGTAAACAGTTCTTCTTGCCCTGGAGCAGCCAATCTGATCATGGGCATAGGCGATCACGTTCTGGTGAATACCAGCAAAAGCCTGCGTGGGCATAGTGCCCCAGACCTTGAGAACGGCAGCGTCAGTATACGCTTCCAATATGGTGATTCCTTGACGATCATCGATGGACCGGTATGTGCCACCTCTTCAACGGGGCAAGCTTACTGGTTGTGGCAGGTACAAGACCAAAGTGGAAATCAGGCCTGGGTGGCCGAAGGGGATTCGGGTCTGTATTACCTGCGAAAATGAGTGAATTAAGACAGCCCAGCGCTGGGCTGTCTTTTTTTATTTATTTATCCGCGATGACGTCTTTCCACTTGATGAAATCGGATGTCGCCTGCAGCCAGACACGGGCAATGGCTTCTACCGCATCAGCCAGGGAGGCCAGACTCATGTCGGTGAAAGTAATGGGGGGATTGCTTTTAAGCTGCAGTTCTGTCTTATCCCACTCAGTTGCTTTGGTGCCTTCCGGCAAGTAGGCATGGGAGAGCAGAAAAGAATAGCGGCAAACATTCAGCATGTAGGTTTCAAGGTTACCGCAGGCGCCATAACCAGATACAAAGCGGCGGTGGTTCAGTTCTTCTTCTACCTGAGACAGCAGGCAATTTGTCTCAGTGTACCCGGCACGGACCAACGGGTACCCCTGCGGATCATAGAAAAAGCGTTGATTGGGGCGGTCAATCTCATAGCGGGCCACCACTTCACGTTCCCAACGGGTCTCGATGGCATCATGCAGGTCGAAGGAACCATACATTGCAGAGCGTCCGTCGCAATGAAGCGGCATGTGGGCATCGGCAATATAGTGGCTGAGCATAAACAGAAGTAAAGCAATGTGATTGTCGTTGGGGGAAAGGGACGAGCCTTTTTCTTCGTTCTGCTGAATTTTGAAATTGTCGATGGCGGAATGATAGAGAGAATTGCAGCGCTGCGGCAGATCATTTTTGGCATCGATGGTTACGCCGGCACTTTTGAGTGGAGAATTCTGCCCGGCACGAAAGAGCAATGAAGTTCCCGGCAAATTCGTGTATTCGAGTGGGGGAGAGGCTGATTCGCAGCGGTATTTCATGATGTGGCTGGTGCCATTATCGACAATCACTTCATCCGGGTACCAGGAGCCACGGATGACACCATCCTTGTGGTCAGAGAACCAATCGACCAAGAAATCGGCTTCCGGACGCAAACTGGCCGGTACTTCGGCCTTCTGCAGACGTTCGATCGCTTTAAAAGCAATCCAGGCGTGGGTGAACTTTTTCATTTTTCCCTCTTTTCGTGCGCAACATTTCTTTCATACTAGCACGCGCGGCAGGGAAAACCTATCTACGAAGATTGGGCGGGGAGCTGAGGAAGCGGGTCGTGTACTACACGCGCGAAAAGACCCGCGGCGATGAAGCGGGCAATCGTCGAAATGATACAGACAACGAAGAAATTGGTACGCACAATGATGGCGCTGCCTACCGCGGCTCCGAGGGCGAGCGAACCCAACACCACGATCTGATAGAGGGCGGAATAACGCGGTACCTGGGCTTTGGGGATGGAGGCCAGCAGCAGATTGAACGAAACCAGATTGAACATGCCCCATACCACGCCACTGAAGGCATTGATGACCGCAATGTGCCAGACCTGCGAAGCAAAGATCCAGGCCACGGGCAGCAGAGGAATGAGAAACATGCTGAGTACCTGCAGCCGGCGCGGACCGATGCGGTCGGCGATGGTGCCGAACTGGTTCTGAGTGGCCAACGTGGTCATCGAAGTAACCACGGCCAGAAAGCCTACTGATGCCGCGGAAAAATGCAGCCCCTGTACCATATAGACGCTGAAGAATGGCCCTGAAATGTTGATCGCGAAATTCCATACGGCGGCGGTAATGGCCAGCGCGGTGAATTGCGGCTGATCGACAAACATACCTGGAATGCTGCGCAGGGAGAAGTGGCGTGAGTGCGGAATGGGCTGGGGTTCATCTGTAGGGGTATCGTCAATGTGGGAATAGCTGAAGATCGAGGAGCAGCCGAACACGAAGGAAGCCGCCATGGCAATCTGGTACCCGATCGGATTGACCAGCAGGGTGATGATCTTGCCGGTCAGCAGGGTGGCGATCATGCTGGTGATGCTCATGACGAAGTTCCGGGAGCCAAAAAAGCGGCCGCGCCCTTCAAGGGGAACAATGGTGTGTGTCACGGCCATCCAGGCGGGGTAGGCCAGGTTGCCGGAAGCGTCGCGCAGCAGTGAAAAAGCAATGGCAACCCAGACAACGGCAGGGCCTTTGACGAAGATCGGCACAAAGACCAGCATCAGCACCGCCAAACGTCCCAGAGCGCTGAAAGACAGGTTGACCCACTTTTTATGGAGAGTGTGTTCCGCAATGAGTGCGCCCGGCAGCAGCAGGATGGCGCCGATCAGGTTGGTGAGACTGTTCATCAGCCCAATCTGACCCTCATTGGCTCCCAGCGCCAAGATGTACAGGGTGATGAAATTGATGACGATGTTATCGCCGGCGGATGCGAAAAGTCCATCGAACCAGAACCAGCGTAAATTGCGGCGGACAGGAGCGGGCTGCGTGCGTCCCCACTTTCCGCCGATAGGTAAATTCCGCAGCCAGTGCCGGGTGCGGTAGAGATTGAAGGAAAGATGTTTGGTTAGCGAGTGAAACATTTCATCCTTTTTGTCTGTGGATTGCCTGGAACTGAAGGTAGAGGCAAGCGGGACAGAAACGTTCCAGTTGAGCGAGCCAGGATTTCATCACAATAACGATCAGCGATGAGGCTGCAATGCAACGTCAAGATAAGTGAGAACTGTGTTGATTTTACTCGATTTTGAGGCTTTCCCAATCCAGAATCAAGGAAAAATCATCTCTGCGAGAGGATCTGGTCGATTTTTCGCAAAATCAGGGCTTTTTCGGCCGGATAAGCGCTGACCTCGAACAGCCGCTCCGCCAGCAACGGCAGACGCCATAGTTCACGCTCAGCAGCGGAAAGCGGCAGACGGCGCAGGTACTCGCGGCGGTAGGCGGTGGTCAGCAGGCCGCGGCCGATGGTCAGCAAACGCCGCTGCAGCGGAGGCACGACGGGTGGGATTGCTGAGGTTTCGAGGATCATCAAGGAGCGCATCAGGTCAGAGGCGGGCAAACCGCGAGTGGCTGTCATCCAGTCGATCACAACCGGGCCGCGCGCGGTAAGGAGGACGTTCTCGGGGTGGAAATCGCCGTGGCAAAGAGCGGAACCAGCCGGAAGTGCGGCAAGGTGGGCAAGGATCGGCTCGCGCTGAGCAGCAGTGAGGACCTCGGTGCGCTGGATGGCGCGGCGCATCTGATCACGGTGATCAGGCAATTCCGCGGGGGCCGGGCAGCGGTTCAGGCGTACGTGCAGATCGGCCAGCTGGCGGGCAAGGGCAATCAGATGGGTGGGGTGTTGCTGCAATTCAGCCAGCAGAGACGGCCCGCTGACACGTTCGAAGACGATGCCGCAGCGCTCCCCGACCTGAACGAGCTGGTGGGCGGCAGCGGCGGGAAACCCGGCTGCGACGGCAGCACAGGTGGCAATATATTCGCGGCGAACGGGTTCGGGTTTCATCCAGGGCTGGTAAAGTTTGAGTACTTCCTGTTCGCCCAGTGCAAAGACCTCAGCGGTCCGTCCATTACCGATGCGCTGGTTGAGGGAAAAGGTCATGGGGGTAAATTCGGTCATGATGGCTGCTCTCTTCGATAAATTATTCTGTGTCTGGATTGTGCTCCAGAAAGGGGGAAACGGCAAGGGAACAGCAGGGCTATAATCGAGGCAGAGAAAGGAATGCCGTGATGAAAGCAATGGTGCTGGAACAAATCATGCGCATGGACGAGAAATCGTTCCCGCTGGTGCTGAAAGAAGTCGAGCAGCCGGTGCCGGCTGGCAATGAGGTACTGATCGAGGTGGCAACCTGCGGGGTGTGCCATACTGAACTGGACGAAATCGAGGGCCGTACTCCACCGCCGCGGCTGCCGGTCATTCTGGGGCACCAGGTAGTGGGGCGGATCGCGGCGCTGGGCCCGACGGCACAGCGTTTCAAGGGCGGGGAACGGGTGGGGGTGGCCTGGATCTTCTCAGCCTGCGGAAAGTGCGAACATTGCCGCGCCGGCGAGGAAAACCTGTGCCGCGAATTCCGCGCGACGGGGCGGGATGCCAACGGCGGTTATGCCGAGTACATGACCGTGCCCGAGGATTTTTGCACCCCGATCCCGGCGGTGTTCAGCGATGCTGAAGCGGCCCCACTGCTGTGTGCCGGAGCGGTTGGCTATCGCTCCCTGAAACTGACCGGGCTCAAGGACGGCCAGCCGTTGGGGCTGACCGGTTTCGGTGCCTCCGGGCATCTGGTGTTGATGATGGTAAAGCAGCGCTACCCGCATTCACCGGTATACGTCTTCAGCCGCAGTGAAGGCGAACAGGCTTTTGCGCGGCAACTGGGGGCAGCCTGGGCCGGAGGCATCGAGGCGACGCCGCCGGAGCTGCTGCAGTGCATCATTGATACCACACCCGCCTGGACGCCGGTGCTGGCGGGGCTGCGGGCATTGCGCCCGGGCGGAAGGCTGGTCATCAACGCTATCCGCAAAGAAAAGGGAGAGCAGCGGGCGCTGCTGGGGCTGGACTATGCGGCGCAGTTGTGGCTGGAAAAGGAGATCAAGAGCGTGGCCAACGTGACCCGCGCGGACGTGAGCGAGTTTCTGCAACTGGCCGCCGAGCTTCCGATGCGGCCGGAGGTACAGGAATACGCGCTGACGGAGGCCAATCAGGCGTTGCGCGAACTGAAGGGACGACAGATCCGCGGGGCGAAGGTGCTGCGCATCAGTTAGTCAGCAATAAGGTGCGGTGCCACTGCACCCTACCTGAATAACTTTTCATACTAAATGGCTACGATCCAGTCTTAAGTAATTTCTGGTATTTCTGACGAAACTTGGCTACTTTTGGCGCTACGACAAACTGGCAATAGCCTTGCTGCGGATTGCGGGCGAAATAATGCTGGTGATATTCCTCGGCGGGGTAGAAGACGTCAAGGGGAAGCAGCTGGGTGACGATGGGATCGGGCCAGAGATACGCCTGGCCCATTTCGCTGAGGATGGCTTCGGCCTGGGCTTTTTGGGTAGCGTCAGCATAAAAGATGGCGGAGCGATACTGGCTGCCGACGTCCGCGCCCTGACGGTCGAGGGTGGTGGGGTCGTGGAGGGTGAAAAAGATGTGCAGCAGATCCGGGTAAGAGACCACGGCCGGGTCGAAGGTGATGCGGACGCTCTCGGCGTGGCCGGTCAAGCCAGTGCAGACCTGCTCATAGGAAGGGGAGGGGCGATGTCCGCCGGTATAACCGGAGACGACGGCGCTGACGCCGCGCACCTGCTCGAAGACGGCTTCAAGACACCAGAAACATCCGCCGGCGAGAACGGCAGATTGCAGGGAGGAGGAGAGGGGAGTTTCCATGCCTCCATTCTACATTGAATCGGATAAGAATTGTATTAATTGTAATGGCCTCTCCGCTGATACGTGCGCAGAAAAATCAGAAAAGTGCCGCCAGAAAGCATTTGTCCATGGGGGCAACCCCACTAAAAGGCCTGAGGTTAGGGTGCATCCCCCTATAAAACGGAGCAGGGGGACGCACCTACGAACGGTTTGGTTTATGCAGATGCGGACAGAATCACTCAGGCCGCCGTCAGCTTCTCAATTTCTCCGCGGGTGAGGGCGGGGAGGACACGGCGGATTTGCTCGGCAGGCCAATCCCACCACTGAAGCTGGAGCAGGCGGTCGATGACTGGCTGCGGGAAGCGCTGCTTGATCTCGCGAGCGGGGACGCCGCCGACGATGGTGTAGGGGGGAACGTCGTGGGTGACCACGGCACGGGAGCCGATGATGGCGCCATCCCCGATGTGGATGCCCGAAAGGAGGACGGCTTCGTACCCGATCCAGACGTCATTGCCGATGACGATATCCCCTTTGCGGTCCCAGGCAGAAGTGATCTGCGCTTTGTCGAGGTCCCATTCTTCGTAGAAGATGGGGAAGGGGTAGGTGGAAAGGGAGGCGAGGGTGTGGTTGGCGCTGGTGAAGAGGAAGCGGGCCCCGCAGGCGATGGAACAAAATTTGCCGATGATCAGTTTTTCGTGATTGATCGGGTAATGGTAGAGAACATTGTTCTTCTCGAACTGAGTGGGGTCCGAGACGAAGTCGTTGTAGATGGTGTACTCCCCGACGATAATGCTCAGGTCTGTGATCACGTTCTTCAAGTAGACAGTCTGAGGGTCATTGGAACGTGGATAAATTTTTTTCTCTGGAATAGCCATAAAAACCTCCGAATGTGAATGTTTTTGATCAAGCGACTATTCCAGCAATGACAATGCAGCGGATCATTTCTCCCTGGCCTGAAGATGGATTTTCGCGGGCGAGCCGCAGAATGGCCTTATTGTATCATCCGTGGCGAGCAGCGGGGAAAAGTGAGAAGAAAGAGCAAGATGGCACGAAGAGCATTTTCACGAGAAGGGTCAGCGGCAGGAGCATTGGCGATGCGTCAAAGTAAATGTAGGAGATGTGTGCGTCGATGACAGTCTCTACAGGCTGATTTTAAATAGGGAAGACATTTTGACCAAAAACGATTAAGTGCTATTATTTGTTAAATAGTTGGTATTAGGAAGGTGGGAAAATGGGATCAGCTACGAATATAACAGAAGTAAGTTTTACATTTCCTATACAAAAAATTGATAATGAGATTGTGCTAGATTCAAAGATCCGTGATATTGAGGGTAAGTTTTTGGAGGGAAATGAGAAAATAATTCTAATTGCCCCATCTGGAAGTGGTAAAACAGTTTTATTGAGACAGTTTTGCCAAATGAACTCTGATAATTGTATTAGTTATTTTTTTACCGACAATTATTGGACAAAACAACCCCCCACTTTTTTAACAAGCTTACTTAAACAAATTTCGTGTTTTTTAAAAACTAATGAGGAAGTAGAAGAACAGATTGATTATGAAAAACAGAAGAGGGTATTTTCAACACTTATTCAACGAGTATTTGACAATGTAAAAAGAGAAAAAAGGAAATGCTTTTTTGTTTTTGATAATCTTGAAGCAGTATTAAATGATAGCACAAGCCATGAATTTATAGATTTAATAAATATTCCAACATCTCCTTCTGGTATTTACTTATTGGGAAGTATTGATGAGGATAAAAATAAAAGAGTTCCCTTTCAATATTTGAAAGAGACCCCACATTATTTTTCTCTTGTTGAGACCGAAAAATATTTTAAAGATACTAAATTAGATGATGCTGATATTAAGACCTTGCAAAATTGGTCATCAGGCGTACCTGGGATACTATATCTGGCAAAGGATATGGTACTTACTGGAAGCGAGGCTGTCTCGAAAATTGTTTCTGAAAAGACAAAAATCGACTCATTAATTGAATGCCAATGGAATGGATTTATAAAAAACCTAAATGAGGAACAGAGAAGTATCTTTCCCATATTGGCATATTCTTTAACTCCATTATCGCTGGATGCTATCAGCTCAATAAGTGAACTTGATAATGGACAGGTGAGTCAAGTTGTAAACAATAATAATTTTATATCTATAAGTACAAACAATGAGTACTTTATTTACCCGGAAATTTACAAGACTTATATAAAAAACAAATATTCTAAACAAAAGGGGAAAGCAATTGATTTATTAATTAAGTATTATGAAAGCTTAATATCTCAAAAACATGTGAAAGATCTGCTAACTGAGTATTACTTGGCGGCGGAAAAATCGGAAGAGATAAAAGCATTAATAACCCCGGATTATATTTCCGAATCAATTATAAGTGAAAACAATTTTTCCTTAGTTACCGAGAGACTAAACGAAGCAATAGATTTAATGATAAAGAAAAATAGTATCTCCGCTGTAGGTTTTGAAATATTGAATTCACAATTACATGAAATTTCGGATCAGTTATTTGGAGTAAAAGAAATAGAAGCCTTAATCTCTCTAAAGAAATTTGACTCGGCTTTGGATTATGCCTACTCAACGAGAATTATTACTACTAGGATAAGGTTACTATGCAAAGTATTAAATGCTAAGCAGCAAAATGGAGAGATTCTTAAAAGAGAATCAATCGATGAAATTGTTAGCGAAATACATAAGCTGAATACTTCCTGTATTAGCCCTGAATTAATTATTGAAACTGCAGCAGATGTTTTCCCAATATTGCCTGATGAGGCAATAAAGCTAGTGGATTTGGTAAAAACAGAGGAAGGCGATAAGTCACCTTTAGAATTGTTTGCTTTACTAACAAGCGTACGTTCGGAATCACTAGATAGCTATGATCTATTTAATAAGATCGAGAATGAACAAATTAAAGACTTTGCAATAACTCATTCACCTTGGCTATCAAAAATGTCCGCAAGTGATGTAATAAAAAAATCAAAAGAAGCTAGCTCGACAAAGGCGAAAGAGTATATTCTACGACAGTGGTGTTTTCATAATAAAGAAACAGAAGGTTTGTCCACTGTTATTGAAGCAGCACTTGATGAAATGGTTCTTGATAGCAATTACAGAATATCACTTCGAAACATTCGTCAATTATCTGGTTTCATAAAATATTGTCCACAGAACAGCCAAGAATTTTTGATAAAAAGATTCGAGGTTTCAACATTACAAGGAATACTCTCTCCAAGAGAAGAAAAAACTCGGCTCATTTTAAACCTTCTAGAAGTTAAGTGGAAAATAGATTCTGAAGGAGCAAAGAGAGAATTAACCGATTTATTTAATGAATTATCAAAAGATGATACAGTGGATTTTGATGTGAGATGTTATTGTTATGCAAGAATGTATATAACAGCGCGAAATATCAACTCACCCCTGCTTCATGATTTTATAAAAGAACTACAAATATTATTGAAAGATGATTTTATCCAGATTCTTATGTCATCTGCAAATCAGTTTGAAATAACAAAGAATATTATTCGTAGTGTTGCAGCAGTCGACATTGATTTGGCTATTGCCTTTTCTGACATGCTTAACACTCAGGATAGAAGAGAAGCTGGATTACTTGAGGTAATAAAACAATACGTTGGAACAGAAATAGGTTCTATAGAAAAATTGAAATCTGCATTAAGTAAAATAACCAATTTTAATATGAAATCACAGGCAGCGTATGAAATCATAAAATCGTTTTGTAGAAAAACTTGTAACTCAGAAGATTATCTAGCTTTGAGCGAATTAGCGAGTAATGTTTCAGACCCATATATCAAAGCTAAATGTTTTTCTGAATTATTGGATACCACTAGTTTAAAAGAAGATGATACTTATGAAAAGCTTGAGGAATCTTTAGAACAAATTGATGTTGAGTGGCTTCGGATAGATTGTGCTTTTGGCATTGTTACCAAATTGGCAGGAAAGCATAATGGTTTAGCAGGAAAATTATTTACAGCGACGCAAAGTATTTCTAGGAAAACGTCATTTTCTAATAGAGGTCTAGGTATTTTATACCTAGATAATCTTAAAATAGCTACTCAATATTATGGAGAAATAGAATCCAACTGTTTGCAAGAAAAGAAAGAGTACTTGAACGAATTAATTGACAAGTTTCCTTCAAGAGTTTTAAAAATTCAACTTTATAGCAGAATTTGTATTTCTTTGTATAACTCTGGTAATTTTACAGAAGCGAAGGCATTAATTGAGAATAAGATTATTGCTGCTCTAAATAATTATCCAGTTAATACCTTGGACACTAATATTTTTCTGGATATTGGCACAGCTCTTTTCTTGTATGATCCTCATTTAGCCAATGAATGGATTCAAAAACTTTCCTACTTATCTTCTAATATCTGTTTGTATAAAATAGCCTATAGGATAATAACTAATTTATTTTTTTGTGAAAATTTTGATAAGGAACCACACATAAGTGGAGCAAATTTTAAGCTTATTAGTGATTTATTGATGGTTGTTGAATTTCTTACTCGTGATTATGAAATCTACATGGTTTCGCGAATGGTTACCAGTGCTTTAGTTGCTCGAGAATGTAAAAGTATTTCTGATGCTCAAAAAAATACTTTTTTGGTGAAGCTCGAAAAAATTATTTCCGATAAATTGCCTGATAAAAAAAATATTTCACATGAGGGATACTTGGTATTGATATTAGCGGAAATTGCTATTACGAAAGCAAAAATTAAAAGTTTTGGCGAAGACGAGACGCAGAGTATTATTCGAAAGGCAGAGAATATTGATGTTATAGCTGATCGGGTATTGGTCTTAGCTGAATTAGGAACAATGTTTGAGAAAAAATCACACACATTAGGGGTAGGATTAATCCAAAAAGCTTATTCCCAAGTATTCAGTATAAAAAATGTCAGTGATAGAACGGAAAGGTTTGAAATTATTATTGAGAGCTTTTCATCGATTGGCAATACTACAAAAGCAGAAGAAATACTCAGAGAAATTGTTAAATTAAGTGATACTTTACAGGGATTTGATAGAGAAAAGGTTCTTGAATCGGTTATTCAGACATCTTATGCTTTGAATCAGGACATAGCTTCTGAACTAGCTGAGAAAATAGAAAATCCTTCATTGAAGTATTCACTGGAAATAAAAAAGAAAGCGGAAGATCTCTCTAAATCACCGTTAAAAATTTCTTCTTATAAACCTTGTGAATTAGGCAATGAAATTCTGAACGAAGCAGCATTATTAATGAATCGAGCTATATCAAGCAATCGTGCAGTGACTTTTCCTACTTCAGTTTTGCTTAATTGGATATTAAAAATTAAAGAGTATAACTATTCAACTGTTGACCAAGTTATTCACTGGATAATAGATTCGTGGATAGCTCAAGCGGCGAATTCTGAGAAGAAAGACATTAAAACAGAATTATTTTCTTCATCTTTACAAATTTGTGAGCTACTGCTTAAATTAGGGTCAAATATGTCTTCCATGATAAAGGTACCAGAGGACTTAAAGCCAAATTTTTCAGCTTATTCATTGTCACGAAAGTATTTCAGAGTTGGTGAGGAAGAAAACGCGAAAGAATTTATAAATTCTTGGATTAAATCGAATATTGAGAGCAAAGATATACTCCTTTGTGATCCTTATTTTGATTTTAATCAATTATGGATTTTACAAAAGATACCCATTCATGTTAATGTCAAAATTCTGTGTAACGGTGAAAAACTAGGAATTAAAAAGGGATTTGATAAAGACAATTGTGAATTGCGACAGTATATTAAAGAACAAAAGCGATCGCTAAAAAATGAATTCCAGAGAAAATGGGCGGAGTTTAGTAGTCAAGATCCTCCTCCTACTTTGGTAATAATTAATAATCGAATTTTCGATGATGATGAGGTTCATGATAGGTTTATTTTGGGTAAGGATTCTGGTTTAACATTAGGTACTTCTTTAAATGGATTTGGGAATAAAGAATTTTCAATCAGTTATTTATCTCAAGCAGACACTCAATACACTTATTCTCAAATAGAGCCAAAACTATCCATCGAAAGCCAATTTTCCGAAGTAATATATTTTGAATCGGATTGATTATTTTTCGTAATATTAGTAATTTAGCACTCACTGTATCCGCAGGTATAGCACTTGCGGCAGCCCTCTTCGTTGACGAGGGTGGCCTGGCCGCATTCGGGGCAGAGGTCGCCGATCTTGCCAAGAGTTTCGGGGCTGGGGGCCAGGGATTCTGCGGTGGGGGTGACGACTACGGGAGCATCGAGGGCGGTGCCGAGATCCGCGGCGGCCTGGTTGAGGACGTCGAGGAGCGGGGTAGGCGTGGGGGTATGGGCGTGCTTTTCAGCGTCGGCGAGGCGGGCGGCACGGTCATTGAGGTACTCTTCGAGCACCTGAGAGACACCATCAGGCAGGGAACGGACACGGTTGGGGCCAAAGCCGAGGGAGCGTCCGCCGCCGATGCCGGCTAACTGGCGGGCCAGGTCGGTGAGACGCTGCGAGGGCTCGATGGGCGAGGCCAGGCGCAGGACGTAGCTGATGAGGCGGCCGATGGCTTCGCTGACGGCGGCGGTATCCGAGCCGGCCTTGGCGGTATTGATGAAGACCTCGAAGGGCTGGGCGCCGTCGTTCTCGTTGATGGTGACGAAAGCCTTGCCGAGGGGAGTGTTGATCTCGAAGGTGCGGCCGACCAGGGCACGCGGGCGCGGCTTGCGCGACTCGGTCCAGAACTTGAACTGGCCGCTTTCATCCGCGGCGGGGAGGGCGGGTTCCGCGCCGGTTTTCTTGCTGGCGGTGGCGCGGGTCTCGAGCACGACCTTATCGCGGGAACCGGTGACGTAGACGGTGATGCCCTTGCAGCCGAGTTCCCAGGCGGTCATGTAAGCAGTGGCCACGTCCTCGACGGTTGCAGATTCGGGGAAGTTGACGGTCTTTGACAGGCTGTTATCGACGAAGGCCTGCAGCACGGCCTGCATGCGCACGTGCTCCTCCGCGGAAATATCCGAAGAAACCACGAAGACGTTCTTGATCTCGACGGGCAGATCGTCGCATTTCTGGCAGGTGCCGTCGCGCATGACCTGCTCGACGACCTCCTGACGGGTGGCTTCATCCAGACCGGCCTCGATGAGGGCGGTCTCGAAGGCAGGGCTGGCGTAGGTGAGCTGCAGATCGGTGCCCTTGTCGTTGACGTGGCGGATGTAGGCCAGAGCAAAGACCGGCTCGCAGCCGTACCCTTCGCAGCCGGCCACGGTGGCGATGGTACCGGTGGGGGCGACGGTGGTCTGCGCGGCGTTGCGGATGCCGTACTGCTTGATGCCGGCGGTAATGGAGGCCCAATCGACTTCAGGGCGGCCCCAATCCTGCTGATTCTCAATGAGCGATTCCGGCGCGGTCCAGACGAGATTGTGAGAGTCGTAGATGCTGCCCTCAATGGCCGGGAAGGGCCCGCGTTCGCGCGAAAGCTCGATGCTGGTCTGCATGGCAATGTAGCGCACGTACTCCATCACCTGTGAGGCGAAATCCTCGCCGGCGGGGGAGCCGTAGCGAACACCGACGTGGTACATCAGATCGGCCAGGCCCATGACGCCCAGACCGATGCGGCGGGCGCGCAGGGCGGCCTCGCGGAGCTGAGGCACCGCGGGAACGTAAGCGTTGGCGTCGACCACGTCATCCAAAAAGCGGACGGACAACTGCACTGACTCGCGCACGGCTTCCCAATCGACGGTGTGATCGGGGCCGAGGTGCTGGGCCAGGTTGACCGAACCGAGGCAGCAATTCTCGTAGGGGCCCAGCCACTGTTCCCCGCAGGGATTGGTGGCTTCGAGGGGATACAGATGGGGCACAGGGTTGGAACGGTTGGCCGCGTCCAAAAAGAGCACGCCCGGTTCACCGTTGTGGTGGGCTTGCTGGACGATCTTTTCGAAGAGATCGCGGGCGCGCAGGGTCTTGTACTTCTTGAAGGGGATGCCGGCGGTTTCGGCCTGTTCGAAGGTGCCGCTGAAACCCTTGGCACGCGGATCGGTCAGGTCGGGGAAGCGCAGCGTCCATTCGAGATCGTCGCGGACGGCGGTCATGAAGGCGTCGGTGATGCCGACGGAAATGTTGAAGTTGGTGATCTGGTTCTCGTCCGTTTTGCAGGAGATGAACTCCTCGATATCCGGGTGGTCCACGCGCAGCACGGCCATGTTGGCCCCGCGGCGGGTGCCGCCCTGGGCGACTTCGCCAAAAGCGTTGTCATAGACACGCAAAAAGCCGATGGGCCCGGTGGCCTGGCCGGCAGAGGATTTTACCAGGGCGCCTTTGGGGCGCAGGCGTGAGAAGGAGAAGCCGTTGCCGCCGCCGGTCTGCTGGATGAGGGCGGCATTGCGCAGGGTCTGGAAGATGCCGGCGGGGTCGCGGCCCATGTCATCCACGATGGGCAGTACAAAGCAGGCGGCCAGTTGTCCGAGAGGGGTGCCGGCCCCGGTGAAAGTGGGGGAGTTGGGGAAGAAGCGCTTGGATGTGAGCAGACGGTAATAACGGTGCGACAGTTCGTCCACGTCAGTGCCGCGGTTTTCTTCGACTTTGGCAATGTTATAGGCCACGCGCCAGAACATCTCTTCCACGGTCTCGACGGGTTCTCCGTCGGCGCCGTGGCGGACGTAGCGCTTGAGCAGCACCTGACGAGCGTTGTCGGTGAGATCTACTTTGTTCAATTCGGGGGAACTGCTGGATTGCTCCAGCAGGGATGTTTGGGTCAGGTTGGTCTGCGGGGCCATGGTTGTACTCTCCTTATGTAATTATGATTCCAGTAATTGATCGATTTCTTCGCGGATGGATTTGAGATCGCCCAGGTGCAGGTACACGATGGCAAAACGGACGTAAGCGATCTGATCCAGGTCTTTCAAGCCGGCCATGACCATGTCTCCGACGATGCGCGAAGACACCTCTTCGCGCCCCATCTTCTGGAGAGCACTCTCGATTTCCCCGACCAGGTGGTCGATGGCGGCGGCGGAAACGGGACGTTTGGCGCAGGCGATGCGGATGCCCTCCAGCAGCTTTTCACGGCTGAACTCTTCGCGGGTACCGTTGCGCTTGATGATAAGCGGCACGGCCAGAATGGGCCGTTCGTAAGTAGAAAAGCGCTGCCCACAAGATTCACATTCGCGGCGGCGACGAACTCCGCCACGAGAATCGTGAGTGGTATCAATAACACGAGATTGATCGTGTTGACAGTAGGGACAGCGCAATTTGTTCTCCTTGTGGAATTGTAGGCTTGGGCGACTGTTTAATCTCCACCCAAGGTGCCGCGATGGTGTGCTCAGAAAATGATACCCCCATATATGGGGGTTATAACGGTAATATGCCGTATATGTATGCCAATAATGATAGCACACTTGACCCAGTGATTCAAGATTGCGAATCGGGTTTTAATCTTAAAAATCAAGTGCTAAAAGGCAAAGGGAAAGGGATAAAAGTTAGTTTTTCGTTGGGCCAGAGCCCCCAGATATGGAGAGGGTCTATCTGGAACGAGAGGGAAACCGCCAGACAAAATAATAAAACTTAAAATTTAGCGGGGAAGGGAAGCCGGTGGGGAATGCTCAGGGCTACCAGTAAGGGAAATGGGCAATCAAAAAGCTGACGGTGACTGGCCGTCAGCTTTCGCGCAACAATAGAGGAGGCAGGGATCATTACTCCCCAGACGCTCCTGATTCATCTATGGAGGACCGCTTCAGAACTTTCGACAACCCACAGCGAAGTTTAGAAGTTGGTTTTGGGCTTGCGCATGAAGGAAGGCAAGTCGATGTTCTGTGGGTCCACAATAATCGATTCGAATTCGCCGCCCTTGCTGCTGGCAGCATCCACTTCGACCTCTTCGTTGAGGTGCGGTTTCATCACGTTGAACGTTTCCTGCAGGCGGCCGGCGTTGCGATTGGATTGGCTGAGAGAGCGAACCCCACCGGCGCGGTCAAAATCCGTGGCGATGACCGTGATGCGAATCTCGTCGCCCATGTTCGGGTCGATGACGGCACCGAAGATGAGGTTGACATCGGGAGAAGCGGTCTCTTTGATGATGGCGGCAGCCTGGTTGACCTCGAAGAGCGACAGGTTGGGGCCACCGGTGATGTTGAAGAGGATGCCGTGAGCGCCATCGATGGTGATGTCGAGCAGTTTGCTCGAGATGGCTTCTTCGGCGGCTTTCTGGGCACGATCTTCCCCGCTGGCGCGGCCGACGGCCATCAGAGCGGCTCCGCCCTGCGACATAATGGCGCGCACATCCGCGAAGTCGAGGTTGATGAGGCCGGGGACGGTGATCAGCTCGGAAATGCCCTGAATGCCTTGGCGCAGCACGTCATCGGCAGTGCGGAAGGAATCCTGCAGGGTAGCCTTGCGGTCGACGATCTGCAGCAGGCGATCATTGGGGATCACAATGAGGGTATCGGCGTGCTCTTTGAGATTGGCGATGCCCTGTTCGGCAGAC
>JAAZOQ010000119.1 GCA_012797695.1 Anaerolineaceae bacterium
CAGCCCCGCCAAAGCAATCGCCAGCGAGAGCAGGGCCACCGACCAGCGGAAATCAGCAGTAGGAGCCTCGCCCAGCGTATGACTGAGCCATTTCTCGAGCCAGGCCAGCCCGGGGAAGTTGAACAGCCCACCGAGGGCCGCCAGCGCCGCCAGCACCAGCAGCGGCACGGTCATCACGCGGGGACTTTCCGTAGCCTGCTGCGCGGCCTTACTGCGCGGCGAGCCAAAGAAGACCAGGAAGATCTGGCGCCCGATGTAGAAAGCGGTCAAAAAGGCCGCCAGAGCCAGCACCACGAAAACCGCCGTGTGGCCGTGGGCAGCCGCTGTCATGATCTCGTCCTTCGAGAAGAAACCCGCCAGCGGAGCCAGGCCAGCCAGGGCCAGTCCGCCGATGAGGTACACCCAGAAGGTCAGCGGAATCTGCCTGCGCAGCCCGCCCATGACCCGCATATCCTGCGGATCGAGGTCAGCGGCATGGGCCGCATGCGCCCCGCGCTCCACGGCTTGAATGACCGAACCGGCCGCCAGAAAGAGCAAGGCTTTGAAGAAGGCGTGCGTCACCAGATGGAACATTCCAGCCACATAAGCACCCATCCCCACCGCGGCTACCATAAAGCCCAACTGGCTGATGGTGGAGTAAGCCAGCACCTTCTTGATATCCGTCTGGGCCAGCGCGATGGTGGCGGCAAAGAGAGCCGTCACCGTTCCCACCCAGGTCACGGTCATTTGCGCGGCCGGGACCAGAGCGTAGAAAGCCGAGCTGCGCGCCACCAGGTAAACCCCCGCCGTCACCATCGTGGCGGCATGGATCAGTGCCGAGACCGGCGTCGGGCCGGCCATGGCATCGGGCAGCCAGACAAAGAGAGGCAACTGCGCCGATTTGCCGGTCACGCCCAAGAGCATGAATAAAGTAATCAAAAGCATTGTGGTGGGGTGCGCCGCCGCAACTACCGGAGCCGCGGCAAAAACCGTGGCAAAATCGAGGCTGCCAAAATTCCAGAAAATGAGGAACATGGCCACGAGCAGACCAAAATCGCCGATGCGGTTGGTAATGAAGGCCTTCTTGGCCGCCAGCGCATTGCCGATGCCGTCCTTGCCCTTCTCGAACCAGAAGCCGATGAGCAGGTAAGAGCACAGACCAACCCCTTCCCAGCCCACGAAGAGCATGAGGAAGTTATCGGCGCTGACCAGAGTCATCATCGAGGCGATGAAGAGATTCATATAGACGAAAAAGCGAGCAAAGCGCGTCGGATCGCCATTGTGGCGCACGTCGCTGTGCATGTAACCGATGGAATAGATGTGGATGAGCAGACCCACCCCAGAGACGACCAGCATCATCACCACCGAGAGGGTATCCACGCGGAAGTTCCAGCCGACCTGGAAGCTGCCGATCTGAATCCACGGGGCAAAGGGAACCGTCTGCCCGGCTGGGGAATTCCCCAGTGCCACGGCCAGCAGCAACGCGACGACAAAGCTGCCAGCGGTCGCCAGACTGGCGACAATACCGCTGAAGAGTTCGCCGAGACGGCGCCCCAGGATCAGGTTGAGGGCCAGACCGATCAGCGGCAGAAATACCCCCCAGGGAACGAGAGCGAAAAAGGAATCTGTCGACATGGGCTATCCTTTCAGCTTGTTCATCTGGTCCACGTCGATGCTGCCCTTGGTGCGGAAGATCATCACCATCAGGGCCAGACCAACGGCCACCTCAGCCGCGGCAGTGGTCATCACGAAGACCACCAGGGCCTGGCCATCCAGAAGCTGGTAATAATTGGCAAAGGTGATGAAGACCAGGTTGGCCGCGTTGAACATCAACTCGAGCGACATGAACACGACAATGGCATTCTTGCGCAGCAGCACCCCCAGAATGCCGAGCACAAAAAGGACCGCTGCCAGTGCGAGATAATAAACCACAGGGATCATTGTTTCCCCTCCTTCTTGCCACCGCGGGTCAATACCACGGCACCCACCGCTGCCACCAGCAGCAGAACGGAAGTGATCTCGAACGGCAGGGCATATTGGCTGTAAAGCACACTTCCAAGCGACTTGGGATCGGCCAGGGTTTCACTGGCGGGATGAGTGACCAGAGTGGTGCCAACCCGGGTCAGTAAAGCATAAGCTGCCTCGCCGACCACGCCCAGCGCCAGCACGATCGCCAGGGGGCGCTGCCACTTGAGCGGCTCCTTTTCAGCAAATTTTTCAGCCCCCAGCATCATGATGACAAAGAGGAAGAGTACCATGATGGCCCCGGCATAGACGGTGATCTGTGCCAGCGCGATGAACGGAGCTCCCAGCGTCAGGTAGATCGCTCCGATGGCAATGAAGTTGACAATCAGATACAGCGCTGAATAGACCGTGTTGTTACTCAACAGCATGGCAACGGCAGAAACGATCGCAAAGACAGCGAGGATCAAGAAAACGACCAAACTGGTGCTCATCTATCCTCCTCATCCGTGGGATCTTTCATGGCAGGCACCGAACGATTGTACAGGCCCGGAGTCACTTTCTGCGGGGTAGGCTGCCCACCGGCAGGTACCTTGACCAGCAGCTTGTCTTTGGTGTAAATCGCCTCGGCCCGGTCGGTGAACGAGAGTTCATAATCCTTTTCGAGAACGATGGCCTCGGTCGGGCAGGCATCCTCGCAATACCCGCAGAAAATGCAGCGCAGGTAATTGATCTCATAGGTGCTGGCATAGCGCTCACCGGGGGAATAGCGTTCGTCGTCGGTATTCTCAGAGGCTTCCACGAAGATGGCATCGGCCGGGCAGGCAGCAGCGCACAAGGCGCAGCCAATGCACTTTTCCAGGCCGTTGTCGTAGCGTTTCAGTTCATGCCGTCCGCGGTAACGCTGCCGCACCGGGCGCTTCTGCTCAGGGTACTGCACCGTCACCGGTTTGGTCAGCATTTCTCGGAAGGTGGTCCACAATCCACGTAACATGCTATCCTCCCACGAAAGTAAGCACCACTGCCGTTACCACGAAGTTCAGCACCGACAGCGGGAAGAGTATTTTCCAGCCAAAAGCCATTAGACGATCATAACGAATACGCGGGAACGTGGCGCGAATCCAGATCAGGCCGAAGAGCAAAATGGCTACTTTGATAAAGAGATAGATCGGCCCCAGCCACGGATAAGTGGAGACACCGGGGCCCCAGAACCCGCCAAAAAAGAGCGAGGCACCGATCATCGAGATGGCGATCATCTTGATGTATTCCGCCATGAAGAAGAGGGCAAACTTCATGCCCGAGTATTCCACGTGATAACCAGCGGTCAACTCCTGCTCGGCCTCCGGCATATCGAAAGGTGCGCGGTTGACCTCAGCGATGGTGGCGATCATGTAGATCACGCCAGCTACCGGCTGCTGCAGGATGTACCAGACGTGCTGCTGCGCATTGACGATGTCGGTCAGACTCATCGAACTGGCCAGCATGATCGGTCCAAGCATGGACATGCCCAATGCCAGCTCATAACTGATCATCTGGGCCGTGGAACGAAGGCCGCCCAGGGTGGCATATTTGTTGTTCGACGACCAGCCAGCCAGGGTAATGCCATACACCGAGATGGAAGTCACCGTCAGGATGTAGAGCACGCCCAGATTGATGTTAGCTACCGAAAGCGGCACCTGGCGCCCACCGATGGTCACCACCGGCCCCCAGGGAACCACCGCCGTGATGATCAGCTCCGGAATGACGGTGATGATCGGTGCCAGCACAAAGAGTACCTTATCAGCTTTCTCGGGGGTCAGCTCTTCTTTAAAGATCAGTTTGAGGCCATCCGCGACAGGCTGCAGCAAACCGGCCCAGCCTGCGCGGTTCGGACCGATGCGGTCCTGCATGCGCGCCAGGACTTTGCGTTCATACCAGGTGACATAAGCGAAGCCCGCAGTCATCACCAGCAAGACAATGATCGATTTGATCACCCATTCCCAGATCAGAGCAGCATTCATCGTCGCCTCACCTGTTCTCAGTTTCTTGCAGCGCAGCAACCTGCAAGGTTACCCGCGCCGGCTGCGTGAGCGGAACGCCCATACTGCGCCGTACCAGCAGCACTCCTTGCGGCTGCCCGGCATTGAGATCCACTTTGGCAGCGAAGGATTGCCCGGCCAGGGTCAGCGTTACCGCCGCACCCTCTTTGAGACCGAGTTGATCTGCATCCAGCGGATTCAGCGACAAGGCCCGGTTGCCGACGCGCTGATCAAGTAATTCACTCGTGCGCAGCAGCGTGCCGCGGTCATACAGGCGTGCCACCGGCACCGCCAGCCATTCGCCTTCCTCTGGCTGCGGAACCTCCGCAACAGCAGGTTCAGCTTCCGCGGCAGCAGACTGAAGCGGCAGCACCTGCCCCAGCCCCTCCTTGTTCTCGACCACCGTGCCGCTGAAATAAGCGTCCGCGCGGCCGGTGACCGGCCACTGCTCGGCCGTCTGACTCAATGCGGCATAAGACAAACCCGCAAAGGCAGGTGTCTCGGCCGCCAACTGGGCAAACACCGCCTCCGCCGAAGGCGCTGACCAGGGCTGGCCCATTGCCGCCGCGATAGCCGCGGTGATCGCATAATCTGCCCGGGCCTCACCAAGGGCCGGCACAGCCGCATAAGTGCGCTGCACCCGGCGCTCACCTGAAACATAACTGCCCTCACGCTCCATTGCAGCCGCGGCCGGCAGGATCACATTGGCATTACGGGCAGTCTCGGTGAGGTAAAGCTCCTGCACCACCACGAAACCCGCCCGCTGAACAGCTTCTTTGAGCTCCGGGGAATCCCCGGCGGGGTCGGCACCGGCAATGTACAGCGCGACTGCCTCACCCAGTTCCTCGGCCAGGCGCATAGAAGGTCGCCAGCCAGATTCAGCCGCGCCCTGATCGTTGCCATGCGGCCAAACCGCCACCAGTCCATTATTGGGGCGGCCAAAGTGGCCGGTCGTGCGCAGCAATTTGGCACAGCCAGCCGCTACGGTCTGTGTCCCGGCCAGGCCAAGACCATCAGCACCGTAGAAGACGACCAGATCAGTAGCCTGACGCAGCGCCTGCCCGGATTGGCCCTCACCGGCGATCAAAGCCGCCAGCGTCTGAGCTTCTTCCCCGTAAGCGTAACGAATCGTCGCATCAGCGTAGCGGTCCAAACGGGTAGCGCGGGCATTGGCCACGATAAGGGCAGCGCCGCGTTCCGCGGCCTGCTTGATGCGCAGCCACCAGATCGGCGCTTCTTCATGCAAATCTGAGGCAAAGACCAGGATGGCTGAACCCTTGCCTAGTTTTCCCAGATCGGAGCCGGCCGGCAGTCCGAAAGCCACCGTTTGATCGGCCCCGCCCATCTCTGAATCAAAGAGCGCTTGACCCGCAACAGCCGTGCTGAATTTTTTCAAGAAATAAAGATCTTCGTTGGCCAGCCGTCCGCCAGCCAGGGTCGTGATCTTGCGCCCGGCGGCCTTGAAATTGTCAGCAACCAGTTTGAGTGCTTCTTCCCATGAGACCTCGACGAACTCGCCGTCGCGTTTGACCAGCGGTTTCTGCAAGCGGCCTTCGGCTTCACTGAAATGGTAGCCAAAGCGGCCCTTGTCACACATCCAGATCTCGTTGACGGCTTCATTCTGACGTGGCAGTACTCGCTTGACCACGATGCGGCCATTGCTCTTCGCCTCGCGGCGGGTGCTGTAACTGATGTTGCAGCCCACCGGGCAGAGCGTACACACCGAGGATACCTTTTCCATCTCCCAGGGGCGGGCCCCAAAGCGGAAATCGGCCGTGGTAAGTGCACCAACCGGGCAAATATCAGTGGTATTGCCGGAAAAGACCGAGTCGAAACCCGGGTCAGAATGGGTCACGATTTCCAGCTGGCGTCCGCGCTGGTAGAAGCCAATGACCGGATCCCCGGCTACCTGATCGCTGAAGCGCACGCAGCGCGCGCATTGGATGCAGCGCTCACGGTCAAGATAGATCAGTTCTCCCAGCGGTACATGCTTGGCCAGGTGATTTTTTTCATCAAAAATGAAGCGGCTCTCGCCGGGGCCAAAAGACATGGTCTGATTTTGCAGCGGGCACTCCCCGCCTTTATCGCAGACCGGGCAATCCAGCGGATGCGAGGTAAGCAAGAACTCGATGACGTCTTTGCGGGCCGCCATCACTTTTTCGGTCGCACCCCACACCACCATGCCCTCCGAGACGGGAGTGGTACAGGCCGTCTCAAGTTTGGGACCAAAATTGATCTTGGGGGTACCGTCTTCGTTCAAAACGGGCTGCCCGGTCGCGCGGTCCATCGCCGGGCGGCCAATATCCACCAGGCACATGCGGCACATCCCCACGGGCTCGAGCTTGGGATGATAGCAAAAGACCGGGATGGTAATGCCGGCCATCTTGGCCGCATCCACCACCAGCGTACCCGCCGGGACGGAAACCGAGCGCCCATCAATGGTTAAAGAGACGAGTTTATCCATCCGTTATTTCTCCACGCGGGCATTGAAATCTGCCCGGAAATGTTGCAAGCCTGAAAGCACCGCGCTGATGGAAAATTCTCCCAACGCGCAGAAGCATTTGCCCTGCATTTGACTGGCCACCGTCTGGAGCAAATCGACATCTTCCTGACTACCCTTACCGGCGTTGATGCGCTCGATAATGTGCGCCATCCAGTAAGTCCCCTCGCGGCAGGGCGTACATTTGCCGCAGGATTCATGCTCGAAGAAGTGAACGGTGCTGTCGACCAGGTCGCTGATATTGACCGTATCATCCAGCACGATCACGGAAGCAGAGCCGAGTTGGGCCCCCAGCGCGGGCACCGATTCATAATCCATCGGGGTATCCAGCGCGGCATCCGTTGCAGGGATGAGCGAGGAAGAGGCCCCGGCCGGCATGATGACCTTGATGGCAGCATCATCAATGATGCCGCCGCCGTAGCGGTAGATCAGTTTGCGGAAGGTCGTCCCCAGCGGCAGCTCATAGTTGCCCGGGTTCTTGACTCGGCCCGACAGGCAGAAAATCTTGGTGCCCGGGCTTTTCTCCGTCCCCTGCGAGCGAAAGTAAGCCACCCCTTTGCCCAAAATGATGGGCAGATTGGTGAGCGTTTCGACGTTATTGATGACCGTTGGCTTGCCAAACAGCCCCACCACCGCCGGGAAAGGCGGGCGCAGGCGCGGCTGGCCCAGATGGCCTTCGATAGAAGAGAGCAGAGCGGTTTCCTCACCGCAGATATAGGCGCCCGCCCCCAGATGTACGTGGATGCGCAGGGAGTAATCGGTGCCGAAGAGACGATCCCCCAGCAGCCCCTTGGCCGTCAATTCCTGCAGACGATCTTCGAATTTGCGCGCAATCTGCGAAAACTCACCCCGGAAATAAACGTAGGAATCGTGGGCCTGCACCGCATATGAAGCAATCATCAATCCTTCGATGAACTGGAAGGGGTTGCTCTCAAGCACCTCGCGGTCCTTGAACGTGCCCGGTTCAGATTCATCGGCATTGGCCACCACGTAATGCGGCCAGATATTGTTGGGCAAAAACGACCATTTGACACCGGTCGGGAACCCGGCCCCACCGCGGCCGCGCAGGCCAGAGTCTTTCACCTGTTGGGTCACTTCTTCAGGTTTGAGGGTGGTAACCACCTTCTTCCAGGTGGCAAAACCGCCGTCTTCCAGATAGGCCTTGAGCTGGTTCAGACCGGGGATCTCACGATGGCGCAGCAAATAAAGCTCACTCATGGCGCGCCTCCTGAGAGGATTTCAATGAAGCCGTCATCAAGCGGATCCAGTCGAGCGTCCGCGCCGGATTTTGATTCTCGTGGTATTCGACCTCGTCGCCCATCTGCGATTGGAAGACCGGGGCGTGATCGCAGGCCGCGATACATTTGACCTCTTCGATGGTCACCAGACCATCGGCAGTGGTTTGCCCGGGGGCAATGCCCAGCTCGCTGCACAGCGCCGTCAAATATTCGCGCGCGCCGCGCAGCCGGCAGGCCACGTCAGTACATACCATCAACCGAATCTTGCCCGCGGGCTCGTCATGGAACATGGTGTAGAAGCCCACGATCGAAGCCACCTCGGTGGAGGTCACTTCACAGATCACGGCAATCTCCTGCAAGACCTCGCCGCTGATGTAACCGGCGTCTTGCTGAGCCAGATGCAGCAACGGCATGACCGCCGCCCGTTTCTGGTCCGCCGGATAACCGGCCAGGATGCGGACAATTTCCTCTTTGTGCGTTTGGGTAAATGTGCTCATCGATCTGCATCTCCCAAAATGATATCGATACTTCCGATGATGCCGACCACATCGGCCACAAAATGGCCTTTGGTCAGGATCGGCATGATCTGCAGCAGGGGAACGGAAGGCGTGCGGTAATGCACCCGATAGGGTTTGGGGCTGCCATCCGATTC
>JAAZOQ010000120.1 GCA_012797695.1 Anaerolineaceae bacterium
CCATTATCAGACACATGGCGCTTAATTTACTAAAATTGGAACAATCTCTAAAAGTTGGTATCAAAGCTAAGCGTTTGAGATGCGGTTGGGATACTGATTATCTACTAAAGGTCTTTTCTCAATAAGATGCGATTGCCCTGTGACTCCGCCAGCATTTTAAGATTCAGAGAATGGGATTCTGCTATAATTGCGTCGTGGATTATCAGATTGCCAGTCACCAATCCGAAGGTTACCAGATCAGCACCGAGGTCTACAGCGGCCCGCTCGATCTCTTGCTGCAATTGATCGAGAAAGCCGAGCTGGACATCACCAAACTGGCGCTGGCCCAGGTGACAGATCAATATCTGGATTACCTGCACGAACTGGAACAGCAAAATGCCGCTGAGGTTTCCGCTTTTCTGGTCATCGCGGCCCGACTGGTGCAGATCAAATCGGCGGCGCTGCTGCCGCGGCCCTCGATCGTGGGCCTGACGCCTGAAGAAGACCCGGGTGAAGCCCTGGCCCAGCAACTGATCCTCTACAAACGCTTCAAAGAAATCGGGCAAATTCTGGAAATGCGCGAGATCGACGGTCTGCGCACCTATCTGCGCATGGACCTGGCATCACGCGCCCAGGTCCCCAGCAAATTGGACTTGAGCGAACTTACCATGGAAGAACTGCTGGAAGCTGCCCGGCAGGTCATGGGCAACGGCAACGCGCTGCCCCCCTTGAGCGAAGTGGTTTCCATCCCGCGCATTACCATTCGGCAGCGCATCAACTTCATCGTCGACCGACTGAGAAGCTCTGGGGACGTGACCTTCCACAAATTGCTCACCTCGCCGCAAAACCGGCTCGAGATCGTGGTGACATTTCTGGCCATGCTCGAACTCATCAAACGACGGCTGGTCAACATCAATCAAAACTCCCTCTTCGGGGATATCGAGATCCACTCAGAGGGAGAGATGGGCAGTTTCGACGATCAAGAGATCGAGTTCGACGAATAATTATTCAGACGACTGCTGCTCTTCTTCACTGTAAAGGTCATACGGCAGCCGGTTCCCCATCCACACCGCCATCAGACTCACATTATCTTCCGACTCTTCCAGGTCAGGCTGATTGGTCTTGACCTGAGCCAAAATGGCTTCGAAATTGTCCTTCTTAGGCCAGTGAATCTGAAAACCGGGCAATTGCGCACGGTCCGCGTCGGCCGGCAGAACGTTTTCCCACCCCAGTTCGGTCAAAACTTCCACCACAACCGTTCGCAATTGCGGATGAAGCGAACTCCAGCCCTGCATGACCGCGGCGGCAAATTCAGGTGCACGCTCAAACAAGCTCACAGAAGCCTTGACCTTGCGGCCGACCGGAGCCAAGTTGCCATTACGGAAGCCGGGCACAGAAACATGATGGGAAACGGCAGTGGTGATCACGGTGCGAGGAGCCTTATCCAGTTTCTCGAGGTTACTGAAAACCTCAGTCATGACCGTAATGCGGTAATCATCGCGCATGAAATCATTGACCGCACTGAAAGGCAAATATTCCATTTTTTCGGACATCATACTCCTCTTTTACAAACAGTATCGCTCATCTCATCGAGCATGGACATTTCATCTTCGGTCAAATGCCAACCCAAAGCACCCACGTTCATTTCCAACTGATGCGCATTTTTGGCCCCCGGGATGGGAATCACCCCTTTGCCCATTGCCCAATTCAAGGCCACCTGGCTGGCGGTTTTGCCATCGTGATTCATACCCAGCTTCTTCATCATAAGAATGAGCGGTTGTATTCTACCAAGAAACTCGCGGTTATACTGGCTGGCGCGCACCCCAGAAGGTGGATTCTCAGATGAATACTTGCCGGTAAGAATGCCCATCGCCAGCGGGCTGTAGGCAATGATCTTGATCCCGCGATCGGCACATTCTTTCATCAAACCGTTCTTCTCGATGCGGCGTTCCAGCAAATGATATTCCATCTGGGTCGAAGCCAGCGGCAGCCCCTCTTTGGTCAGGAAATCACTGGCTACCAGTGTCTGACGCAGATCGTAATTCGAGACCCCCACGGCCTCAATCAGCCCCTGCTGATGAGCCTCAAGCATGCACTCCATCCAGGTCGGGATCGAAACCGGCGGCATCGGCCAGTGAATCTGGTACAAAGCCACGGCGGGCAGTTCCAGCCGATCCAGACTGGCCCGCAGCGCGCGAGTAAAGCTCTTGCGGCTCAAACGCCAGGGAAAAGGCATGAACTTCGTCGCGATGACCGTTTTTTCGGACGTCGTTTTCAGCAATTTGCCCAGAAATTGTTCCGATTTTCCACGGCCGTACACCTCAGCAGTATCGAAGAAACGGATACCACTGGCAATTGCCAGAGAAAAAACCTCCTCAATATCCTGATCGGAGTAGCCGTTGCCATAACTCCAGACCAGACGGTCGCCCCATGACCAGGTGCCGAGACCGATTTCAACGTGATCAAAAATTGGATGAGTGCGCATACCTGTGTATTTTCCCTTCTCATAGAATCTTCCTGATTATACTTTTTTCTAGTTAAATTCCAATAACCTGTAAAACCATTAAGTTATAATAATTCATTGCAAATCAATTTTGACCAGGATTTCTCATGTCAGATGACGTTACCCCTATTCGCCAGCAATATCTGGATATCAAACAGCAATACCCCGACACGATCCTGTTCTTTCGCCTGGGAGATTTTTACGAGACCTTTGACGATGACGCTGAAACCGCCTCCAAGGAACTGGACATCGTCCTGACCTCACGCAGCGTAGCAAAAGGCATGCGCATCCCCATGGCCGGCATTCCCTACCACGCGGTGGATAATTACCTCTCGCGCCTGATCGATAAAGGCTACCACGTCGCCATCTGCGAACAGATCGGCGACCAACCCTCCAAAGGGCTATTCCCGCGCGAGGTCGTGCGGGTGGTCACCCCAGGGACCATCGTCGAACCCACCCTGCTCAAGAATGACCAGAACAACTTTCTGGCCGCCGTCACACGCCAGGAAAATCTGGCTGCCGTGGCCTACGTGGATATTACCACTGGCGAGTTCTACACCACCCAATTTACGATCTCAGAGGGATTGGGTGAACTGCGCACCGAGTTGATTCGACTTAACCCGGCAGAAGTACTGGCACCGGAATCCTTCGACCTTTCGGCCGTCTTCAGCGGACACATTACCCGCCTGCCCGACTGGCGCTTCGAAACGGGACGCTGCCGGGAAATGCTGCTGAGCCAGTTCGAAGTGCAAACTCTGGACGGCTTTGGCCTGAAAGACCTGACCCTAGCCACCCAGGTCGCCGGGGTAATCTTGCAATACCTGCGAGAAACCCAGCCCACCGCCACAGCTCTGCTCACGCACATCACCTCTTACTCGATCAGCGAATTCATGTCGCTGGACGCAGCCACCCGCCGCAACCTGGAGTTGACCGAGACCATCCGGCGCGGCGACAGTGAAGGCTCACTGCTGTCTGTGCTTGACCGCACCGTTACCCCCATGGGGCACCGGCTCATCCACCAATGGGTTTCGAAACCACTGCTGGACATTGAAGCCATTAACCATCGGCTGGACGTGGTGGAGTATTACCTGAACAACGGTGTCCTGCGCGCGGACCTGCGCGCTGCGCTGGCCAAGATCACCGATCTGGAGCGCATCATCAACCGCATCAGCGCTGAAATCGCCGCCCCGCGCGATCTGGTCGCCCTGCGTACCAATCTGGAGCGACTGCCCGAGATCAAGAAAAAGATCAGCGGAGAAGAAGCTGTACTGCAAACAATCCATGATGATTTCGAGCTGTGCCCAGAAGCTCTGGAATTGCTGAACCGGGCCATTTCCGACGACCCGCCTGCTACCCTGCAAAATACCGGCGTCATCCGCCCCGGTTACTCTGAAGAACTGGACCACATTATCGAAATGTCACGCCACGCCCGCGAATGGATCTCGAACCTGGAGAGTGTCGAACGTGAGCGCACCGGCATCAAAAACCTCAAAGTCGGCTACAACAAGGTTTTTGGCTATTATATCGAGCTATCCAATAGCTACACGCATCAAGCACCACCGGAGTACATCCGCAAGCAAACGCTGGTTAATGCCGAACGCTACATTACCCCAGAAATGAAGGAATATGAATCGCTGGTTCTGAATGCTGAAGAACGCATCCACGACATCGAAAACCGGCTTTTCAAGGAAATCTGCCGTGAGATCACCCGTTCTGCCCGTCTGATCCAGCAAACTGCCCGGATTCTGGGCGAACTCGACGTTTACCTTTCGTTTGCCGAAGTTGCCGCGCTCTCTGGATACAGCCGGCCAGAATTAACCCGTGAACCGATCCTCGAAATCCACGACGGACGCCACCCGGTAGTCGAAACCACGCTGCACGGCGAACGGTTCGTCCCCAATGACACAATCTTCGAAGAAGGGGAAATCGTCCGCATCATCACCGGCCCCAACATGAGCGGTAAATCCACCTTTCTGCGTCAGGTCGCCCTGATCGTCCTGCTGGCGCAGATGGGCAGCTTCGTTCCGGCCGGCAAATCGCGCATCGGCCTGGTGGACCGCATCTTCACCCGCATCGGCGCTCAAGACGAAATCCATGCCGGGCAATCCACCTTCATGGTCGAAATGATCGAAACGGCCAACATTCTCAATCACGCCACGCCGCACTCCCTGCTGATCCTGGATGAGATCGGGCGAGGCACATCCACTTACGATGGGCTTTCAATCGCCTGGGCCGTCGTCGAATACATCCATAACCACCCCGGATTGAAAGCCAGAACCCTGTTCGCCACCCACTATCACGAACTGACCCAACTGAGTGATCTGCTGCCCGGAGTACGCAATTACAACGTGGCCGTCAGCGAAGCTGACAATCAGGTGGTCTTTTTACACCGCATCGTACCCGGCGGCGCTGACCGTTCCTACGGCATTCACGTGGCCCAACTGGCAGGCATTCCGCGCCCGGTCATCCTGCGCGCTTCTGAAATTCTCAAACAACTGGAGCAATCTTCGGGCACCGCCATCGAAATCAGCCCGGCAGCTCCCCAGCAGATGGTCCTCTTCCCTGAAACCAACCCCATTCTCGAGGAATTAAAAAAGATCGACCTGAATACGATTCCCCCGATTCAGGCGATCAATCTGCTCTACGAATGGCAAAAGAAATTCATCCCGCCTGACGAGACAGGCAAGAAAAAGAAAAACTAGCGCACCGGCGAATTTATCCCCACAATGTGATGCCGAAAGATGGCGATGGCTTCCCGTGACAGCCAAGGTTTAGCGCACAACTCTTCTCAAGACCAGGAGACAAATGCTGACTGCCAAAGCAATCGCCATGACAACGGCTCCGATCAAGAAAAACTGCTGAGCCACGGAAGTCAGCAAGAGATTCACTGAATCCCCCAAAACGGATTTCAGCGCATCTGGAACCAACTGGGGCAGCAGTGGGCGGATGAACAAAAAAGCCGCTCCCAACAAGAAGGAATCAAAGAGCGCGGCAATCAAACCGCTGATCCCCAGACTGTGCAGAAAGACTGCCAGACGTCGGGTGTTAAGCAGCAACAGAATTCCCGCCAAAATGACCGAAAGCCAGGGCAGATAATCTACCAGCGTGCGCACCAGACGATAGACCGCATAAACCTGACGTACCTGCTCACTCTGAACCGAACTGACATCGCCCAGACTGAACAGCGTATACGAATCCGGCAATAACGTGGCCGCGGATTGCACAGCGGTCTGCAAAACCGGATTGACGGCTGAGAGAATCGGTTCCGGCGGGGTGCAGGCAGACAAGAAAGACAAATCGATCTGCGATGGATCAATCAGCGCCACCAGCAAGTTCTGCATCTGATCGGCGGTGCAGGTCGGGTTCATGCTTTCCAACTGCTGGATTAACTGAGTCACCCCTTCCGCCGTCAACTTTTGCTTCACCGGCGTCAAATCCAGGGTCAGCTCCAAGCCAGAGCTTTTCAGGTTGAGAAAATCATAGAAGCTGGCCATCATTTGATTCGTTTGCTGCTGCAAATAATCGGCGGGCAGCAAGTAGCTGAAAAATTGCTGGGTTTGCTGCGGCGACAGGAACTGCAATAACTGGCTGGCGGCCCCCTGAGAAGAGATTGTCGATTCCAGCCGCTCCTGAACCAGAGTAGGCACTTTTTCATAGAGATTCTGAGAAACCAGCACCTTATCCACAAACTTCTGATCGAACAGCGTCTTCTGCAAGGTCAGGCAAAGCAGCGTCACGATCAAAGACAGGGTCAATAAAATAGCAAAGAAAACGGTCCAGCCACTGGTTTTTACTGGTTGATCAGATTGATTCATCAATAACCTCCCAAATCTATTTCTCTGGCACCAGAATCTTACCGCTCCAGCGGTTCAACTCGACGGTGACCAAACCACCATGAAGATCATCAAAAACTTCATGCCCGATGGGGTTACGCAAACAGTGCATCTCCGGTTTGAGGTAAGGTGAAAGATCAAGCATTACCTTATTCGTCTGGTTCGATACATTACCCACCACAATTGCCAGATCGTCCCCTTCTTTGCGCAGAAAAGCAAAAGTATTGTCATCAGAAACCGGTAAAACTTCGAACTCACCCCGGCGCAAAGCATTGGAATCATTGCGCAGGTGAATCAAGCTCTTTACCCACTGCAGCACCTCAAGATTCCATTTGCTTTCTTCCCACGGGAAAGCACGCCGGTTGTCAGGGTCAGCCGCACCTTCCAGGGCAATTTCATCACCGTAGTAAACTGCCGGCGCCCCCGGGAAGGCAAATAGAATCAGAAAAGCCAGTTTGAGCTTCTCAACACTCTTATTCAGCAACGTGAAAATACGCTCGGTATCGTGGGACCCCAGCGAGTTATACATAGCATAAACATTAGCTTTGGGATAATGGGTAACCCAACTTTGCATCTCGCGGATGAAATCGGAGGCCTTCTTCTTTTCGCCGAGCACATCCAGGATCAACGTGCGGATTGGATAGTTCATCAAGCCATCAAAATGATGATCGCCAACCCAGCGCAGGTCACCATCCCAAATTTCGCCCAGCAGGTAAGCCTCAGAATTGGTCTCTTTGACGATCTTGCGAAACTGATCCCAAAAACCGTCGTCGTCAATTTCATTGGGCACGTCCAGACGCCAGCCATCGATCCCCTGCTCCAGCCAGTAACGGGTCACCCGATAAAGGTAATCACGCACGTGCGGATTGGCCGTGTTGAATTTGGGCAGGCTCTTGTATTTCCACCAGCCCAGATAGGTTGTGGCATCCCCGGGGGAATAGGCATCCACCGGCAGTTTTTTGACGTGGAACCAATCGAGATAGGGAGAATCCCACTGATTTTCGAGAATGTCATTGAACGCAAAAAAGCCACGTCCGCAATGATTGAAAACACCATCCAGAATGACGCGCACCTGGTTGCGGTGAGCCACATCGAGCAGGCTTTTAAAAGCCTGCAAATCGCCCAACTTGGGGTCGATCTGGAAATAATCGACGGCGTTATAGCGATGGTTGGAGGCGGAGAGGAAAATGGGGGTGAAATAGAGCGTATTCACGCCCAGATCAAGCAAATAGTAGAAACGGTCGATCACCCCACGCAGGTCCCCGCCAAAGAAAGAGGTAATCGTCGGGCGTGAGTTCCAGTTGACCAGGTTGGGCGGATCATTGGTCAAGTCACCGTTATAGAAACGGTCCGGAAAAATTTGGTAAAAAACTGCATCCTGAACCCAATCGGGGACACTCATGGTTATCTGGCAATCCTTTTCAGCAGCATTTCGGGAGCATCGTTCCAGTCTTTTTTATCATACTCACCGCTGGCCAGTTTTTCGAGTACCTCGCACAATGCCTGATTCACCGGGGTAGAAATGCCCAGCTTTTGACCCTTGCGCACCACAGCCCCATTGAGAAAGGTCACCTCAGATCGTTTCTGCCCGGCATAAAGATCGATGTGAAAAGAAGGCATTTTCGCCCCACGACCTTTGCCCAGGCCCAGCCAACTTACCGGCCGACTGAGAAACTCGGGGCAAGTGTGAATCAGCTCCACCAAAGGTTTAATCGGGGTGCCCGGCAGATTCACCACCCGCAAGCCCAACGCCTCCATCACCTGCAGCGTCTCTTTGATCTGCAATACCTCGAGATGGTACACCTGGCGGTCGGCAAAAACCTGCGTTGGAGTCCAGTTCAAAATCGCCGAAGTAGCATTTCCCAACAGATTGGTGATCATCTTCGACCACTTCAAATCACCACGGCGAGGGTAACCCCTGGGGTTAAGCCCTGCCTGACGAAAAGCCTCGATAATTGAGTCAGAGAGCGGATGAACGCTCTCGATGCCGATGCCGCGCATCTTTTCGACCGCGATTGAACCCAAACCATCCTTGCTCACTGCCGTAGCAATGGAAGCCCCAATCACTTTCTCCTGGCCCAGCACTTCAGCATAGACCTCTTCGTTTTCGACGCCATTCTGCAGACAGATCAATGGCGGAAATTGCGCCGCCAACGGGCGAATGGTTTGTGCCAGCGAGCCCGAATCAAACGATTTGACAGCCACCAAAGCGGCATCATAGCTGGCCGCAGCCATCGCGTCAGGCAACGAAAAGAAAACCTGCTCGGCCATGAGAGAATGCCTGCCAGAGGGTAAATCCAAGTTCAACGGTTTCTGCACGGGTTTTTGCCCAGGCTCACCGCGCTCCACAAAAGCTACCTGATGGCCTGCCAGCAGCAGACTGCCCCCAATATAGGTACCGATGGCTCCCATGCCAAAGCATAAAAATTTCATCGTCTTACTCTCTTGCCCAATCCGGGTTTCCATTGAGAAAATCTTTACCGCCCATCCATTTTTTGCCAGCGGGCTGCACTTCAAGCAATTGCAAACTCCCTGAACTGGTCTGCACGGCCGGCAAACCAGCAAGGATCAAATGCCTACCCGGAACAGTGTTCGCACCCGGAATCACCTGTGCCCTGCGCACTTTGAGAGGAGCTTCCTTCCAGAGAAAATAAGTGCCGGGCCAATCATTGAAGGCCCGTACCCGGCGCTCCAGCGACACGGCCGGCTGCGTCCAATCGAGCAGCCCTTCTTCCTTCTTGAGCATGGAGGCATAAGTGGCCTCGCCCACCTGATCCTGCGCGGCCAGAGTACCCGCAAAAATTTCAGGAAGAGCGGCAAGCAACGTTCGGGCGCCCAGTTCAGCCAAACGCTGGCCCAGAGAATCCGCCGTATCCTCGGGACGAATATATTCTTTTACCTGGCGATAGACCGGGCCAGTATCGATGCCCGCGTCCATCTTCATAATGGAAACACCCGTAAATTCATCGCCGCTCAAGATCGCCGCCTGAATCGGAGCCGCTCCACGCCAACGAGGCAAATACGAAGCATGGACGTTAATGCAGCCCAGGCGGGGCAGATCAAGCACGTTCTGACGCAAAATCTGTCCGAACGCAGCGACCACAATTGCATCCGGATGCCAGCTCTCGAGCTGGGCAAAGGATTCCGGATTCTTCAAACGTAACGGCTGCATCACCGGCAGGTGCAGTTCTTCAGCAACCACTTTCACCGCCGGTGGGGTCAATACCCGACCGCGCCCGGAAGGCTTATCTGGCTGAGTGACCACGCCAACGACATTAAACTGCTGAGCCAGCGGTTTCAAGACCGCGGCTGCAAAATCAGGAGATCCCATAAATACAATGTTCTTCGTCATAAAGGAAATTTTAACATATCCCACTGCAAATGCAGGAGAACTTACCCATTTTTCTCAGGTTCAGTTAGAATAGAAAATATGGAATTTGCAAAAAAAGCAAGCGATGAATTGCACGCCGCCTTCCAGGCCCGTGAGTTCGAAAACGAAGGAATGGCACGGGTGTGTGCCCGACGTGCTGCCGGCTGGGCCATCAAAGATTACCTGCAGCGCAAGCACGTGCCCATCCCCACCCCCAACGCATTTGGCTTATTGAAAGACGAGTCAATTCGCTATTTTCTGCCCGCTGAGGCCGTTCCCATTATTGAGCATCTGACCCTGCGAGTCGGGCAGGACTTCAATCTGCCGGATGAAGTCGATCTGCTGCAAGAAACCAGGCACCTGCTGGCACTGTTTGACATTCCATTCACGGAAGAAGGTTAAATCATCTATGGCTGAAGACAAAATCAAAGTTTACGGTACTACCTGGTGCGGGGATTCAAGACGCGCAAGACAATTCTTTGAAACCAATCATATCGACTACGAATGGATCGATATCGAAAAAGACCCCGCGGCCATCAAATTCGTAGAAGAAACCAATCATGGCTACCGCAGCGTGCCCACCATTGTCTTCCCAGATGGGACGATCCTGACCGAGCCTTCGATCTATACTCTCAATAAGAAAATGGGTTTGTTGTAGCGCCCAGCCAAAACAGCATTAGTCTCTGGAACGCAGGCGGTCAACCAGCCAGAGCAGCACCAACCCGGTCACCAGACCGGCCCCAATGATCACCAGTCCGGTGTGAGGTTCGTGTCTTTCCAGAGCGACGTGCTGGGTACGCTCCAACTTTTTCTGCAATTGGTGAATAAACGCTGGATCCGGCTGCAGAGGCCGCAGCGATTCAGAAAGCTGTTTTTCAAGCGAACTAATGTAGTTTAATTCATCATTTTCGGTGAACATAGATCGATTCCTGCCCTGAACAATGCCATCCTATTCTTTCTGATAACCGATTCTGGTCATTTCTTCGCGCAAGGCAATCAGCGCGCGGTGATATAAGCTCTTGATCGCGCCTTCACTTTTGCCAAGAATTTCGCCAATTTCTTGATTCGAATAATCTTCAACAAATTTCAAGATCAACAACTGCTGCCGTTCTGGGGAAAGCCGGCGAATGCCCTCCAGGAGCATCTCCATCTCTTGCGTCTTTTCCACGGTCTTCTCAGGATGGTCAATCCGGGCCGGCATCTCGATGTTCTCTTCAAGCGGCACCTCTTTGCGGCGATGACTATCCCGATGCCAGTTGGCAATCAGATTATGGGCAATGCGGTAGAGCCACGCAGAAAATGGAACGCCCTTCTCTACGTAACTGCCAATGTGCCCAAACGCCCGGTAAAAAACCCGCGAAGTAATGTCTTCTGCATCCGTCTCGGAGCCAATACGATAATACACATAACTGTAGATCTTCGAGACGTACTTGGCATACAGGAAGCTGAACGCTTCAGCATCCCCTGCGCGGGCACGTTGGACCGCATTTTCTTCTGTGATCTCATTCAATCCCGAATCATGGATCGAATTCATTTCATTAAACACCTGTCATCCCTGTTCGTTCTTCTCTTTATTTTACTTCTTTTGCTGCCAGAACAGCAGCGTAAGCATTCAGAATACCATAACCCGCCGTATCATTCGGCGTTCCGGTATCGGTGCCACAATTCTTGAGCGTCCCTGAATAGGGGGTTGCCGTCTCTTCGAGGATCTGTTTGGTCAGCTCAACATTCCCGATCAAATTCGGGTTTGCCGACCACATCAATGCTACCACGCCCGAAACCTGCGGTGCCGAAAAGGACGTGCCGTCGGCCTGGGTGTACTGTTTGCCCGGGAAAGCTGAAACAACCGCCTCACCGGGAGCTAATATGTCGGGCTTGACCCGATCACTGCCATCAACTTTAACCGGGCCAAGACTGCTGAAGCTGGAGACGTTGCCATTCTGATCGATCGACCCGGCGGTAAACACATCCGCATAGATCGAGGGAGGATCAGAGACCGTACTGCAGCCATAATCACCCGTATTTCCGGCCGCCACCGACATGAAGATGCCTGCATCTTCCATGGCTGCCACCGCATTCGAGAATATCTGGGCATCGCAACCCTCGACCTCAGGGCAGCCCCAACTGTTGTTGACGATATTCGCCCCCTTGGCAGGAACGCCATCAGTGAAAGCATTGCCGCTCTGCGGATAGGGAGCCAGCATGAACTGCATACAATTTAGATATTTGGCCGGGTTACCCAAATTACGAGCCAGATTGACACAGCCAATCCACTGCGCATCGGGAGCAACGCCCAAATTCTTGCCGGTGATCAGTGCCAGCGTGGCCGTGCCATGCCCACCTGCGTCCGTAGGATAGATCGAGTGATTCCAGGGATCCAGCCAGTCATAGTCGCCGGAGCCGTCTCGACCGCGGTAAGAATCTTTGACCTCTGGGTGGTAACCATCCACGCCGGAATCTGTCTGGCCAATAACAATGCCCTTGCCGGTCACAACTAACTCATCATGCACCTCATCCACCTTGATCATTTTCATGTTCCAGGTAGGCGTGACCGGCTGGTTGACTTCATCCGTATTCGTCACCGGCACCGTGGAATGCAAAGGACGCAGTTCGGGGCTTTGCAGAATGCGATCCACATCACTGCGGTGCTGCAGAATCATAGTCCGATATGGGCCGGCCTCCACTTCGATGGCATTGACCAGATAATAAGGGGTATAGCTGGCATGCCACCGATCCAATTGCTGGCGGAGATCCTGCTGAGATGAATCTGCAGTCTGCACCAGCAACTGATAAACGGCGGCGCGCCGCTCGTCTACA
>JAAZOQ010000121.1 GCA_012797695.1 Anaerolineaceae bacterium
CGTCATGCAGATCGCCGGGCGCGACCGCACCCGCACCGGCTTCCAGGCAGAAGTGCTGGGAGCAGCGGCCCTGGGAGTGCGCAACATCCTGTGCCTGACTGGCGATCACCCCCGGCTGGGGCCCGCTCCGCACAGCCGCAAGGACATCTGGGACCTGGACTCGATCCAGATGGTATGGCTGCTGCGGCGTATGCGCGACGAAGGCCACTTTCTGGATTGCCGCGAAGTCAAATGCGCTCCCCAGGTCTTCATCGGTACCGCCGGTTCGCCTTACGCTTCCACCCCAGCCATTCAGGCCATGCGCGAAGAAAAGAAGATCAACGCCGGTGCCCAATTCTTTCAGACTCAGGTGGTCTTCGACCTCGACGCTTTCAATCGCTATCTGGAAGCCCTGGATCAGCGCCACCTGCTCGAGCGGGCAGCCCTGATGGTCGGGATTACCCCAGTGCGCAGCCTGCGTGCCGCCCAGGCCATGGCAGAAGTACCCGGCATTCGGGTACCCCAGCACGTTTTCGAGCGCCTCGAAAAATCCGCCGACCCCAAGGAAGAATCCGTGCAGATGACGCTGGAACTGATCGACGCGCTCAAAAAGCTGCCCGGGGTCAAGGGCATCCACTTTATGGCCGTGGGCTGGGAATCGATCGTCCCCAGATTGATCCAGGAAAGCGGATTGCGCACTCAATAAAGCCTTCTTCAACTAAAAGACAAGTAAAATCGAGATTAATTTAAGATAAATTAGATAGAATTCGTCTTATATATATGCTATAATCGCATCAACGAATTGAATAGTCGCTCCATAGTAATTTTCCCCGGACAGAAGAGCGACCCTATTATTTCAGGATGCGATGATCTAAGGGTTTTTTTGGTCGCAAAACTCGACCCTTAAGGAGCAAATTGCGAAACCGGCCTGTGCGAAACAGACCGGTTTTTTGTTATTAACTGCTTATCCGTGTTTTTTGATGAATTCTTCGGAGGAAATATGAACACCAAGAGAAATGCCCTGGTCAAATGGATCAACCGCTCCTTCTACTTCATTGGCAGCGCGATGATCGTTGCTGCTCTGGTTTTGGGGGTTGTCTTTCACCCTGTCCAGGCTTCCAGCACAACCAATACCTATTCAAGCTATCAATTAAATCTGTCGCACATCGCCTGCTACAATAATCAGGTTGAGGTCCACTTCGTGCTGCTCAATGTGCCCAACGGCACCACTCCCGGCAGCACGGTCACTTTTACCGCCAAGATCAACGGCGGCTCCACTCAAACTTTTTCAGCAACCCGCACCGGGAAAACCGGCAACGTCTGGCACTACTACTATTACGGGAGCGTCAACGGTACCTACAACGTGACCTCTGCTTATGTCTGGGTCTATAGTACCAAGGTCAACCTGCACAACCCCGGGGATTACAGCACCAACTATCAAAGCTGCGTCCCCACCCCAACCGCCACCACCCCCGTTCCCACCACGGTGACCCCAGTCCCAACTACTGAGACCCCGGGTCCCACCACGGAGACCCCTGTCCCGACTACCGAGACCCCGGTTCCCACCACGGAGACCCCTGTCCCGACCACTGAGACTCCAGTCCCCACGACCGAGACCCCGGTCCCGACCACTGAGACCCCAGTCCCCACGACCGAGACCCCTGTCCCAACCACTGAGACCCCGGTTCCCACAACCGAGACTCCCGTCCCAACCACTGAAACTCCCACCACTCCCCCGGTAGTCGTCCTGCAGTCCCTCTCCATCGCACTGGACCCGTTCTGCACCGTTGGCGGGCAGATGCAGTGGACAGTTGAGAACCCGAACTCTGTCGGCTTCTCCTTCGTATCGTACACGATTGATGGCGGTACCCCGCTCGGTGGCTTCACGGCTGCCCCCGGTTCATCCCCCCTGACCACGACCGCGCTGGGAACCCACACCGTGGATATCCTGTACGGTGAAGGACAGCACGTCTCGCTGACCGATACGCTGGCAGCCTGCCCACTGACCATCCCGGTCACGGGTACGGGTGGCCTGCTCATCCCGGTTACCGGAGCTGATCAGAGCCAGAATCTGAGCCACGGATTGCTCTTTGGCGGACTTTCCTTCGCCGGCGTTGGCATTCTCCTCTCCGCTCTGCGCAAATTCTTGAACTTCTAAACTTTTCTAAGCCCGGTAAAAGGCCTCTCTAACGAGAGGCCTTTTTTGTTAAGTCACTGTAATTTCGCTAAAAGAATTGTTTTATTTACGCTATATTTATGTAATTTTTACTATTTTTGTTTTTGTTCTATTGGATTCAAGAAAAAATTATGCTATGATGATGTTACAGTAATTCAGAGTATTCAGGCATAATTTTCATAATCACTCCTCCATCGACCCTTTTCAGCGTCGTGGAAACGTCGTTTGCCATTCATACGCAAGAATCATTCAGGGAGCTTTGATCCGGGAGGGCAAAACTGGTCGCCAGAAGACGACATCACGCCCACCTCTCGGGGAGCCAATTGCGAAACCGACCTTGAACAAGGTCGGTTTGTTCTTTAATACCTGAGTGAGATTTGACCTTCGGGTCAACTTTCAAAAAGAAAATGGGGAGCGAAGATCCCTGGATGAAATTTGGTCGCCATGCCCGATAGGGCCCATCCAGGAGGAGCGAGTGGCGAAACCGGCCTTATTTTGAGGCCGGTTTTTTGTTGGACAGGGAGTATCAAAAAACCGTCCTCGCCGAGAAACGATAACGAGAGGAGATAAAAATGAAAAAGGAATTTTTAAGATCATCATGGAAGCACGCTTTGTTGTTGTGTAGTGCAGCAATTGTTCTCACCTTGCTTGTACTGATGGTACCCGTCAGTCAGGCGCAGGCTACTGTGACTAACCCAATTTTTGTTTCAAACTGGTCACCGGCTGGCGGAGCATCAGCAGAGTGTACCGCAGCCAGCGGCTATACCGGGGTCACCTATACTGGGGCCACGAAATTCGATCCTCCCAATAGCGGTACACAATCCCCAGTGACGATTTCAGTGTATGCGAACAAAACACAATTCAACTGGTCTTCCAGTACGCAGGGCATTAGCGCTGTGATCGTCAAAGCATCAACCAAAGCCTACATTTACACCTACTCGCAAGCCACTTCTGGTTCAGGGCTAACAGCGCCAGAGGGGAAGCAGATCAGTCACATTACCTTCTGCTGGATCGCCTGCCCAAATGGGACGGTTTTTTCGAATGGCTCTTGTGTCACCGCCTGTCAGTGGAATTCATCAATCCCTGCCAGCAGTTCTGACTGCCACCCCACTTGCGCTGCAAATGAAATGTGGAACGGATCAGCCTGCGTGGCCAAATGCCAGTACAATGCTTCACTCCCAGCCAGCAGCCCAGATTGCCATCCTTCTTGTTCCAGTAACCAGATCTGGGATGGCGCGAACTGCGTGGCCAAATGCCAGTGGAATTCTTCCATTCCTTCGACCAGTCCGGCCTGCCAACCCGCCTGCCCCCAAGGCACCATTTGGGACGGTACGGCCTGTGTCTGGCAATGCTTCTTCAATCCTGCCATTCCCTGGACCAGCCCAGATTGTCATCCTGGCTGCCCAACCGGGCAAACCTGGAATGGTACTACCTGTGTGATCACTTCCTGCCCGACTGGGCAAGTATTAATCAATGGGGCATGTTTGACGGCCTGCCCATTCAATAGCGCAATTGCCGAGATTGACCAAGCCTGCCCGAGTGCCTGTGAATATGATGCCAGCATCCCTTCCACCAGCCCGGATTGCCACGAAGCCTGCGCCGTTGATGAAACCTGGAACGGCGAGAGCTGCGTCCCGAATTCCTGCCCCACCGGGCAAGTATTAGTCGGCAGCACCTGTGTTACTGCCTGCCCATTCAACAGTGCCATTGCTGCGACTGACCCGGCCTGCCCAAGTGCCTGCGAATATGACGCCAGCATCCCCTCCACCAGCCCAGATTGCCACGAAGCCTGTGCTGATAATGAGACCTGGAATGGTACTGCCTGCGTAATCACCTCCTGCCCAGTCGGTCAACTGCTGGTCGAAGGTGCGTGCGTGGATGCCTGCGAATTCAATGCCGACATCCCGGCTTCGAGCGCGGATTGCCACGAAGCCTGCGCGGTCGATGAAACGTGGAATGGCGAGAGCTGCGTCCCGAATTCCTGCCCGACCGGTGAAGTGCTGATCAACGACGTGTGTGTCGCTGCCTGCGCCTCCAATCCCAGCCTGGCTGCGGATGATCCCGGCTGCGCCCTGCCCCCACCGCCACCACCAGTCATCGTGTTGAGCGGGCTTTCGGTTACTCTGGATCCCTTCTGCAACGTAGATGGCGAGATGCAGTGGACCGTCGAGAACCCCAATAGCGTGACCATGTACGTCACCGATTGGACGGTTGATGGCGCCCACATGGGTGCATTGTATGCGGCACCCGGTTCCACCCGCCTGACCGCTACCGCTCTGGGTACCCATACGGTAACCCTGTACTACGACGATGGAAAGACCGCTTCGCTGACCGATACCCTTGATGCCTGCCCGCTGACCATTCCAGTAACCGGAACGGGTGGTCTGCTCATTCCGGTAACCGGGGCTGATCTCAGCGCAAAGATTTACCTTGGCCTTCTCTGCGCCGGTCTCTCCCTGACCGGTATTGCACTGCTGCGCAAGCAGTTGCTCAAGAGATTGACCCACTGACGATCCATTGAGCACAAAAAACAAACTGCCCTCGAGTAGAGGGTAGTTTGTATTTCAGCGAATCTTTTGTGCAGAGTTCAGGCTGCGACCTTGAATTTGCCATTCTCATAAAAGAGAACATCATCCACCCAGATCTGACCGCCATCGCGCAGATCGCAAATCATATCCCAATGGATGGCTGAACGCGCCCGGCTGCCCGTCTCAGGATAACCCGCGCCGAGCGCCATGTGGAAACTGCCGCCGATCTTTTCGTCAAAGAGGATCTGGCGGGTAAACTGCTGGATGCCCTCATTGGTGCCAATGGCGAATTCCCCAACGTAGCGGCTGCCGTCGTCGGTATCGAGGGTTTTGAGCAGAAAATCTTCGTTCTTGTCGGCACTGGCTTTGACCACCTTGCCTTTGGAAAACTCAAGGTGCACCCCGGTCACTTCACGGCCCTGATAGATGGTCGGATACGAGAAGGAAACGTGGCCCTCAACACTGTCTTCCACGGGGCCGGTGAAGACCTCGCCATCAGGGACGTTCTTCTTGCAATCGCAGTTCTCGAAGACGCGGCCATCGATGCTGAGGCGCAGATCCGTACCCTTGCCGAGCAGATGCACGGACTTCTTGCCCTTCAGCCACTGAATGATGCGCTCCTGATGGGCCGAGACGCGGCGCCAGTAACCCACCGGGTCATTGGCATCAGGCATGACCGCGCCGTAAAGAAACTCGGTATAAGCCGCCAGACTCATGTCGGCATCCTGGGCGTAGGCCTGGGTCGGATAAGCCGTCAGCGACCAGCGCAGGTCACCGCTGGCCGCGCGGGCCATGTAGGTTTCCTGCAGGGTGCGCAGCGCCTGGGCGTTCTTCTTGACCTTGAGCGGATCGACGTTGTTAAGTGCACGGGTGTTCTCATCCGCGATGATGCGCAGCATGCACTCGTAGGTGGTCATGGCTAACTGCATCGGCTCGGAGATATGCGTCAATTGATCATCATTGGCATATTTGAAGAACAGCTCCCGCGTTTCGGGAATGTCGATGAAAATGAAAGGATAGCCCCCGGCCTGTAAAACCTGGGCATAGACTGCCTTGACCAGCGGTTCCGCCAGCCAATCCGCACGGATCATTACCCGCTCACGCGGTTTGACCTCGAGCGAATAATTGACCAGCAAATCAGCCCACTTTTCCAAACGAACGTCTGCCATATTCTTCTCCCGTAATCAGTGATCCCCCCTGGGGCATTATACGTGCGAAGGGGATTTAAATCAAATTTGAGCTATTCACGCGAAAAGGCAGCACGAGGCTGCCTTTATCTTCAGTAAAACTTTAATTGTAATCAGGCCTGAGGAGCCGGCGGAGTGATCTTCTCACCGCAATACGGGCACACAGACCAATCTGCTTCCAGGGGTTTGCCGCAGTGAGCGCAGACCGGCTGGGCAGCTGCGGGGGCAACCGGGGTCGATGCTGGAACGGCTTTGCGGTCGCGTTTCACCAGAGAGGCAATGCCAAAGCCCGCCAGGACAAGCACGCCCAACGGCAGCAGCCAGCGGAAGAGCATGAGCAGGCCCATGCCCAGGAACATGCCTCCGAACATGCCCGTGCGGCCCACATAAGTCCGTGGGTAAGTATGCCAGGCCATCAGAGAGTCACCGCGCAGGAAGAAAAGCGTACCCATAAAAACCAGCGCCATCACCGCCAGTACACCCAGCACAATCAAAAACCACTTCCAAAAACCTTTCATGTTATGCTCCATTTCTACCAATAACCCAATTTTTCATTACTGGTTTTCTGATTGCTGTAACCAGTATTCATACATGCCAGGGCCCATCGGGTAAGTTCCCTGCCGGGTATTTTCTTCCCAATAGGCTTCGCCCGGGCAGAAGTAACCATCGCCGTCGGGGTCAGCCGAGCGATCTGTAAAGCGTTGATACTGCGGGAGATTTTCCTGCGCGATGGAAAATGAATTCACCGCTGCAGAGGTATCCTCAACGGCCGGTACGGCACGATCAACGGCAATCGCCCCTCCCACGCCCAAAGCGCAGGCACCTGCCACGACCAGGGTAACGATCCATCCTTTTTTCATCACAACCTCCTTTCTTCTTTCATTTTCTAGAGTGTATTGCAAAAGTATGAAGAAGTTATGAAAGAACAGATTAGACAATTCTCAGAAGATTTATAGGA
>JAAZOQ010000122.1 GCA_012797695.1 Anaerolineaceae bacterium
AATATGCCGCTGAATTGATCGAGGTCGCCAAACGGGCCACACCGATGGGGTTGTTCCCCGTATATGATCTGGAAATGAGCCACCCGGAACAGATCGAGGTTTTGCAGGTGGTGAATTGGATCGAGGGGGAATTTGCAGAAAGGGCCGTGAAATAACCGCACTTGCGGCAGGCAAAGATCAAAAACCGACTTTTTGCTTCCCCTTCTGCTTCTCGAGAGCAGAAGGGGAAGTATTTATTTTTCGCCGTGGCAGACTTTTTCGGGGGTAATGGGCAGGTCTTTCACGCGTACGTGCACCGCATCGAAAACGGCATTGGCAACGGCGGGTCCGGTGGGCACGAGGCAAATCTCGGCCAGGCCTTTGGCTCCATAAGGGCCGTCATACTCAGGATATTCAAGCATTTCTACCTCGAGATGCGGGGGAACGTCCAGACTGGTAGGCAGCAAATATTCACTGAAGGAATCGACCCACTGCCCGTTGGGTTTCTGTGCCATGTCTTCGAGCAGGGCGTAACCCAGGCCCATGACCACGCCTCCCTCGATCTGACCTTCAGCGCCGAGGCGGTTGATGATGCGGCCCAGATCGTGAATAGCAACCACGTCCGTGACTTCGACTGAACCCAGTTCGGGGTCCACTTCGACGCGCACTATCTGGGCAGCAAAGACGTATTTGACGTGAGGCATGCCGATGGGCAGATGTTGGGGCGTCGTTTCGGGCGGATAGGGAAAAAGAGCGGAGGTTTCCACCTGCAGTGGGGTACCTTTTTCAGCAATCCGGCTGGTGATCTCAGCCGCGGGCAGCGAGGAGCCGTCGGGGAGAAGGATGCGGCCGTGTGCATAATTTAATTGCTCCTGCGGCAGATGCAGCAGGTCAGCAGCGCAGACGAGAAGCTGCTGCTGCAGAGCACGCGCTCCGGTAAGCATGGCGTTCCCGACCAGGTAGGTCATGCGCGAGGCACAGGTGACCCCGCCATCGGGGACGATGTGCGTGTCGAAGGTCGAAGCGGACACCTGCTCGAAGGGAAGGCCCAGGGTTTCAGCCGTGATCTGTTCTGCCACGGTCTTTAATCCCTGCCCCAGTTCGGGGGCACCCAGGTAGATCAGAACGTGGCCATCGGGCTGCCATTCGAGGCGGTGATCAGAGCGGTCGATGATCTTGGCGCCCAGCCCCATGCTCTGCATGGCCAGGGCCAAACCTACCCCGCTGACTTTTCCCGGCTTGGCAGGGATGCTGCGCAGGCGTTCGCGGGCGGCCACGGCGCGTTCATGAATGGGTTTCAGGCCCAGTGCTGTTTCGTTGAGCACTACCCGGGTGGGCAGCAGATCCCCGCGGGTGAGCAGATTTCGGCGGCGCAACTCGGCGGGGTCCAGGTGCAGACGGTCGGCCAGCATGTCCATCAGGCTTTCGATGGCAAAGTGTGCCTGCGGGCTGCCGAATCCGCGCATGGCGCCGGCATAAGGGGAATGAGTATAGATCACCTTCGTGTCGAGGTGGACGTTGGAAATGTGATAGGGGCCGGTCAGCATTTCGGTGAGCAGACTGCCCACTGCCGGGCCGTAAGAAGCAAAAGCGCCGGTGTTCAGCCAGACCTGAGCCTCCAGAGCGGTCAGGGTACCATCCCTTTGGGCGCCCAGACGCAGCTGGATGCGGGCGGGATGGCGTTTGGGATGGGCCAAAAAGGACGCGCTGCGCTGGTTGACCAGACGCACGGCGCACTGGCCACAATAGGCCGTGAGTGCGGTGAGTACGGCCATACTGGAATCTTCTTTCCCACCAAAGGCACCGCCCACGGCGGTGCTGAGTACCTGTACCTTTTCCAGAGGCAGACCGAGCACCGCGGCGATGTTGGCACGGTCGACAAAGGGTTCCTGTGAACTGACCCAGACTTTTATCGAACCAGTTGCGGGATCCCAGACGGCCAGGGAGGTTTCTGGTTCGAGGTAGGCCGGGGCCTGGCGCTGTACGGTGAAAGTATCTGCGATGACTTCCGCAGCGGAGGCAAAGCCGGCTGCCAGATCCCCTGAATCTACTTCGTAATGTGAGAGCAGATTACCACCGGGGTGTACCAACGGGGCCTCGGGCAGCAGGGCGGCTTGCGGATCGAAGACAGCGGGTAAAACTTCGTAATCTATACGCAGTTTCTCTGCCGCGGCCTGCGCTATTTCGAGATCGCGGGCAAGGACGACCGCTACAGGTTGGCCCAAATGGCAGACCTCCCCTTCTGCCAGCGGAGGCTGATCGGGGACGAGGCCAAAGGTCTTCTGCCCGGGCACATCCGCGGCGGTAACCACTGCGATGATCCCTGGGCAGGCGCGGGCGGCAGCACTGTCGAGCGCGCGGATGCGGGCATGGTGATGGGGGGAGCGTACCACCACGCCACAGACGACATCGTCCGCGGGAACGTCAGCAGTGTATCTTTCAAGGCCGCAGACCTTGGCACGTGCATCCTTGCGAATTTGAGGTTTTCCGATGACCGTAAAAGTTGAATCCACTTGATTTCCCTTTGAACGAGACTGAACCCCTCCAGCCAGAATGCCCCTGAGAAAACAAGCGACGCGTTTTTTAGCTGTGTCGAGGGCTGCGATAAAGGGGCATTCTGGGGTCACAGGGGGGATATAAGCAATGGAAATGAGCTAACCG
>JAAZOQ010000123.1 GCA_012797695.1 Anaerolineaceae bacterium
AATCTCTAATGGAAATACCGAATTTGGAGCCTTGTTTGAAGCCTGTTTTGAAGCCTGCCTGGATACATAATAAGACAGTAAGTTCAATTTGATCAATTCAGGAGATAAACATGAAAACCTTAGCCAGCAAAATTTTAAAGAACGCCCGTGTCATCCTCTTCGTCGTTGTATTAGCCATGTTCGCAATCGCTGCCAGCGCCCCGGAAATCATCGGTACCGCTCGCTAATCCTTCATGATCCTTGGCGTTGCAGTAGCAATTGGGCTATTGGCAGGGCTAATCAGAGCAGCGGTCGGCAAAAGAGAATATAGAGTATATGATCTCAAAGCGCCGTGGCTGGTATTAGTGGCCTTTATTCCACAGTTCGTGGTTTTTTTTCTGCCCTCCACAATGAAGTTTGTTGATGATGCCTGGGCAGTGGTTCTGCTGGTCGTAACACAAGCATTGCTGCTTTTGTTCGCGCTGGTGAACCTTAAAAAATTAAGCTTTATTCCGATCAGTTTGGGCTTTCTGGCCAATTTTCTGGTCATCCTCCTCAACGGAGGGTTGATGCCCATCAGTCCAGAGACCGTGTTGAAACTGGTTCCCGATGCTCCCAAAGGTTTTTATACACTGGGCGAGCGTTTGGGATATGGAAAAGATCGTGTGCTTTTAGAAAGCCAGACTCGATTGGCGTTTCTGGACGACCGAATTGTTACTCCCCAATGGATGCATTACCCGGTAGCTTTTAGTTTGGGGGATCTGGTAATCTCTGCGGGAGTGATCTGGCTATTATGGTCTTTAGGTGGTCCAGAAAAGGCGAATGTGCGGAGAGATGTTCATGAGTAACTATTTTAAGGACTTCGACCAAAAAGAAGAATTCATTGCGCCGCGTGAGCGGGAATTCAGCCGGATTTTGACGGCGGCAGTTGTGAATGAGAAATTCCGCAAACAACTGCTTTCTAATCCTGCGCTGGCAATTCGCAATGGGTTTGGTGGGGAAGCCTTTCATCTGGCCAAGGATGAGGCAGATCGCTTATCGACAATTCACGCTTCCACTTTGGCAGATTTCGCGCAGCAGATGAACAACCTGGTTTCAGTGTAAGTTTATTAGCAATTGACCTCGGTCGAAGCAGTCTCACTTCCTCCGAATCAATTAAAGGTATAGAGGAATGACCCATTATATAGAAACGAGACGTGAGTTTGTGAAAAATACTGGGGCCTCCACCCCGGCTGTAGATTCGATAGACCGTTGGACAGGGCTATCGAATTTAAGCCGTTATTTACTGGAAAACAATGCAGTTCAAGATCTAAGCGAAAAAACGGCACGTTCTGTTTTTGAAATTTTGGATTTGGATTATTGTCAGGTAGCTACGCTGGAGAAGAATGGGCACTATTATTACCGGGCGATTGCTCAAAAAGAGAGCTGCGGTATCTTCTTTCAAGCAAATGCACCTGTTTCTCAATTAGGCGAGAAAACATTTCACGAGATTGCTTTTTCTGAACCGGCTCTACGGCCGTTCTATATGAATGAGGCATTTATCCCTGAAGAATGCATGGCTTGTTCGGGTACTTTTGACACCCAAATTTGGCTGGTGCCATTGAAGGCAAATGGCAAACATTTAGGCTTCCTGGTGTTGGGCAAAAGCCAAAAATCGAAAGCAATCCAATCATTGATCGAATCTACTCATCTGGTCGATCTGATTGCCGGGCAATTTTCGAATGCCCTGTATCGTGTGCATCTAAACGAAAAGCTCAGCGAAACTACAAAAGATATCGTTCAGGCGCTGATGAAGGCACTGGCGGCACGCGATCTCGAGAGTTCCAATCACAGCCAGCACATGGCTGAACTCTCTCATCAGTTGGCGATCAAGATGGGTTGCACCGAAGAAGAATCACTGGATATTTATCTGGCGGCTTTGCTGCACGACATCGGCAAGATTGGTGTGGAAGATGAAATATTGCACAAACCTGGTCCGTTAACTGCCGAGGAATGGGAAAAAATGCGGCAGCATCCCCAGATTGGCGCCCGGATCATCCAGGGAATGACCCAGTTGGATGAAGTGGCCCCGCTGATTCTGGAACATCACGAGCGGATGAATGGATCTGGTTATCCTTCTGGCTTGAAGGGGGAGCAAATTTCTTTTGGCGCCCGACTCATCGCGGTAGTGGATTCTTTCATGGCAATGATCGAGGAAAGAAAGTATCGCACTCGCAAGAATTTTGGTGAGGCGCTGGACGAACTCAAGCGAAACAAAGATATCCTGTTTGACAGCACGGTGGTGGATAGTTTCGTTGAGATGATCCAAAGTGGCGATGTGAATTACCTCTGACGAATTTCACGCGAAGAAATTCATTCGAAACGCTGCAGAGGGGGAAAAGAGTGGGATGGTCTGAAACTTTCAGACCATCCCACTTATTTAAGTTTTAATTAAATTCCGACGCGACAGTGAGCTGTCGCGTCGGAATGGAGAAGAAGAGAGTGAGAGTTACGAAGCGTAGGCGATGATGAAGAGTCGACCCCAGGAGGAATTTCCGTTCTTGGCGATGCAGGTTTACAGTACCAGTGCGCCGCTGTTGCCGTAGGTTTGCATGAACAGGTCTGTGCTGCTCAAGGTGGTGGAGGGATCATTCACGTTCACGAAGTTGGAGTAAGCGCTTTCAGGGGAAAGTGCCTGATAGCTCAGTACACTGCTGACGGTGTAATTCTTGGTGGAACCATCGCTGAAGGTCACGGTGATGGAGGTTCCGCTATACAGTTTGCCGAAGTATTTGCCGGCCAGATAATTGTGGGCCAGAATACCCAGAGAACCATACTGAGAAGCCATTCCAAACTGGGTCAGGGTATTGCTGCGGGTGGAGATGTAGCCTGCGTTGCCGGAAGGCTGCTGCACTACAGGGAAGTCAAAGACGTCGGCTACGGTGACACGAGCAACGCTGGAGCTGCCCTCATTGGCGGTTTTGACAGCTTGGATGGAAAGGGGAGCCTGAACAGGGGCGATACCGGTAACTGTAATGGGGAGTGCGGATTGAATCGGAGCGAAGGCCATAGAAAAGATGGTCATTACCGAGAGAATTGCCAGGAAGAGTTTGGAAGTCGTTTTCATTTGATCACCTCAAAATGTCTAAGAAATTACTTTTCAATTACAAACTTATTATAGTAAATAAAATATAAAATAACAATAAGAAAATAGTAATTTTTAACTATCTGTAAGGTTAGTTAGAGATGCCTGAAAATGCTTAAAAAGGGGATTTAAACGCGAAAAGGTGCACTGAATTCAGTGCACCTTCTGCCATTAACGCAGTTCAGCAAAATAAACCATGCCGAGAAAAATTGGGCGAGGCAGGGGAGAAAAATGACAGCAATGAGGTGGCTTGTTACTGGCAGCTCAGGGCTATTCGACGGGGAGAACTTTTTCGGCGCGCAGGAGAGGTTCCAGGGTAGCGGAATCCAATTCAATTTCTCCGCTGATCAAAAGGGGAGACGAGGAATGATGCAAAGCACTGCGGGCGCTGCGGTACGCGTCTGGGAAGAACACAATATCCAGCATGCCGGTGAGGTCTTCAAGAGTCATGAACATCATGGTATCTCCCTTGGCAGTGCGGCTGCGGTGAGAAGATTGCCGAACCCCGGCTACGGTCACCGGCTGGCCGATACGCTCGAGTGCCCGCATGATGGAAATAGCCCCAGCTGCCTGAATTTTCTCGTGG
>JAAZOQ010000124.1 GCA_012797695.1 Anaerolineaceae bacterium
AATATCATAGCCTGCGGCGATTTTCTCTGCAGTTTGGTCATTAAAACAATCCGAAAAAGCCTCTACCGCGACGGATGGATTGAGTGCCAGCAACCTTTCACGGCCCGAGCTCACTTTGAGCTGGCCCTCATGTGGAGTATCATGCAATATCTGCCGCTGCAAGTTGGAAACATCCACTACATCACTGTCTACCAGGCCGATCTTGCCAATGCCTGCAGCAGCCAGATAGAGTGCAACGGGAGAGCCAAGCCCTCCCGTGCCAACAACTAAAACAGATGTGGCTTTGAGCTTTTGCTGACCTGCCAGCCCAACTTCCGGGATAATCAGATGTCTTGAATAACGCAAAATCTCTTCTTGAGATAATTGATCAGCCATTACCGAATTGATCCTTTCTCCTGAAGCCACATCCAAAAGTGATTTACCGATCCGTGCATGAACAGCAGGGGTCAATGGATGCCTGGATAAGCGGCATATCCGCCAGGAACTGTCCTTTCACCATTGCGCGTACGGAGGGAATATTCACAAAGGATGGAGTGCGAATCTTGACACGCGCCGGAACGTCGCTGCCGTCAGAGGATACGTAATAGAATACCTCACCGCGAGGGGCTTCTGAACGGGCAGTGGCCTCGCCTGCCGGGATCATTAATGGTACATCAGAAGCGACGATGGGGCCACCTGGCAGATTCTTCAAAGCCTCCTCGATCAGGCGCAGAGATTCCAGCATCTCAAGAGCACGCACGACCACGCGCGCCTGAACATCACAGGTATCCAGAACAACCTTTTTGAACCCCAGCTCCTGGTAAGCAGCATAGGGGCTTGATTCGCGGATATCTTCAGCAATGCCAGAAGCACGGGCCAGAGGGCCAACTGTTCCGAACGTGATGGCATCTTCCTTGGTCAATATGCCAATTCCCTTTGTGCGGGCAATGATCGTGGCATCCTGGGTGAAGATAGGAATTACCGCTTTCTCGATGCCTGCCCGAACGTCTTTCACCATTTCCAGAACACTTTTTGGGTCAGCGATATCCCGAGTCACTCCGCCCAGGGTCATCATTCCATAATTGACCCGGTTACCAGAAATCGCCTCAAGAATATCCATCACCCGTTCACGCAAATAGTAGATTTCCATGAACATGCTGTGATAGCCAATATCTTCTGAGCCAATACCTGCCCAAAGCAGATGGGAGTGCAATCTTTCCAGTTCACCGATAATGGTACGGATATAACGAGCGCGGGCGGGGACTTCGAGCTGAGCAATCTTTTCCACCGTCATGGCAAAGGTACTGGCATGCACATTCGAACAAATGCCGCACACGTGTTCAACCAGAACAATATCCCGAGTATAGTTTCGGCGCTGCGCCAATAATTCAATCGAGCGCATCACGAAACCCACTTCGACCTGGGCATCATCAACTACCTCACCTGTGCAGGAAAGAGTTAATTTATAAGGCTCTTCGAATGCAGGATGAATGGGGCCTAGAGGAATCTTGTAAGGCATTTTATTTTGCCTCCTTCGCTTTAATCAGTCTATCGGCAATTTCTTTTCTGAAGAAACCCTCCGGCAATTCCGCCGGTCGCTCCAGGGGGCTTAGATCAGGATGCCCCTCAAAATAAACAGCATACAGATCGTGAATTTCTCGTTCGATCCAGTTTGCTGATGGCAAAAATTCACCTAATGAAGGAATTTTTTGGCCTGCCGTCTTTGTCCGGATGTTAATGGCCACATTCTCGTTCGTGAAATGGTAAAGGATATCCGTTTCACCGTCTGCCCGCTCGATTGCGGTCATAGTAGATAAACGAATGGCATGTTCATTCATGAACTTCGCCAGAAGGGAACGATTGAGCGTTTTTGCCTCAAACCAATAGCCATCTTCCCTTTTTTGAGGTGCCAGATCCCCTGTAAGAACGCTAAGTTCGTCGATTATTTCAGTCATATTCCACCTCCACTTTACGCCTTAGGACCGGTAGCCTTAGGACCTGTAATACTGGTCTTAATGGTCTCGCTGTGAACACGATTACGGCAACGTTCACACAATTGATGATATTCGGATGCCTTTTGGGCCGCTTCATCGGAATGATATAGTTTTGACAGTGCATTAAAAGGAAGGGGCAGGATCAAAGCGCCGCAGCGAGAACAATGCTGGTATGCCACATAGTGATGGGTCATCTCTTGCGCACGGGTATTGGCGATCGGAGCACTTTGTTTCGAAAAGGATAAAGCACCCGTGGGACAAGAATTTACGCAGCGTCCGCAGAAAGTGCATCTGCCGCCATCATATTCCCAAAAGCCATTTTCTTCGTCCTTCTCGATTTCAATCGCGACAGGGGAGCAAACGTACACACAGGTACCACACAACGTACAGTCGGTTGCGTTATGCTCAAGCTTTCCGCGAAAGTCTGTCGGGAAGGGAACCCGATTATCAGGCTTTCGGGTACGGTCATGATTAGCGAAATTATGAAGGAGAATTTCAATAATATTCATTTTAGGATTCCTTTCATAACACCAGAGCCACAATAAACACTACGATTGAAGCTAAGATGCCCCAGGTCCAGTAAAATTTGAACGCATGTTGAATCTTCAACCGGGCTGTCCCCGCCGCGATGATATTTACCAAGAAAATCAACACTAAAGAGATCACCAAGACAACCAGCAGTTTCAGCGCCACTGAGCTCACCGGCCCCAAGAATAAGCATCCGATCAGTCCAACGAAAGCGGAGGCTTCCAGAGCGTGGGTCAATTCAAACAACGCCAGGGGTAAACCGTTATATTCGACGTGAATCCCTGCCACAATTTCTTGTTCAGCGTTTGGAATTGAGAATGGATTCACTTTTAATTGCGCGAGCAAAGCCAACAGCAAGGTGATCGCCGCCACAACCGTTGCAATACTGATTGAGGCGCTGGCGAACCCTGATAGCTGGAATGTTTTTATCCGTAATGCCAGAGCAATCAATGCGCTTAAGAACGGTAAATTATAGGCAATTGTAAGAATGGCCTCGCGCATAGAGCCCACCTGGGCATACACGGATCTGGTAACGTACCCGGCCAGAATATCCATGATGGCGGGGACTTCGAGCAGGTAGATAAAAAGAATCAGGTCGCCCTCAAACGAAAACGCACTTTGCCCGGGCATGGGCAACAAAGCTAATGCCATGACGACTGATAAAACACTGATCACCGGTAAAGCATAAAAGGCAAAAGGATTTACCCCGACCGGGATGATGGTTTTCTTGCCAACTAATTTCCAGAAATCAAAAAACGGTTGATAAAAGAGAGGCCCCTTTCTCCCCTGAAAGCGTGCCGTTAGCTTACGGCCCATCCACAGTAAGAACCACCCGAATGCAGCTCCAGTAAGCAAGCCAGGCCAAATAAAGATTGAAAAAAGAGCTCTTAGCCACCAACTAGTCATTGCTATCCTCCTTCTGGGAACGGGTCTCACCATTTTCCAACATGATGGCGGCTTTTTGGATCGCGTCGAGAATTTCCTGCGGGCGAGGAGGGCAGCCCGGCACGTAGAGATCTACTGGGATAATGGCTTCCGCTGAGCCAACAATGGTTGGGCTACCGCTAAACACGTTTCCGCTTGCCGGGCAGGAGCCAATGGCCACAACTGCTTTTGGAGAAGGGATCTGCTCATAAATATCTTTCACCATGGCTTTCGTACGCAGGGTGATCGGGCCAGAAATCAGCAGAATATCGGCATGCTTGGGACTCCCCTGTAAGAGAGCACCCACCTGTTCACCATCGTATCTTGGCGAAAAACAAGGAGCCACTTCAATATCGCAGCCATTGCAAGACCCGGCATTCACACGGTAAACCCAGGGCGAACGGCGTCTGGATACGCTGATCAATTTGGAAAACAAATTTTTCTTCATCATTACCTCCCAAAGATCCCGGTAAATAGCCAGGGAAATAATCCGGCTACGATCAGTAAAACAATAAATACAACCAGAATCAGATTGATCCAGAAGGGGCTGGCAGCAAATTGCTTTGATTCAATTCCTTCATCCGCTTTGCCAAGCCAAACTTTGTGGATGACACGAACGTAATAAAGCAACGCCAGAGCCGTGGCAGCCGTCATTGCGATGGCCAATGCAACACCGCCAGCTTCAAGTCCACTATAGTAAAGACGCCAGCGCCCTAAAAAGCCGAAAAATGGGGGAACACCGATCATTCCAATTGCTCCCAGAATGAAGGCAGCGCCCGCGGTGGGATATTTTCCGGCCATGCCTCGATCTGTCAGGGTGAGCGGATGTTTGAGCCCATTTTCTGCCACACCGACTGAGCCAAAAAGCAAGAATTTGCAAAGAGAATGTGAAATTGCCGCGATCAATGCGCCAAGGACTCCGCCTGCTGTCCCTGCCGCCAATCCTAAGATCAGGTAGCCAATGTCATCAATGGTTGAAAAAGCCAGCATCTTGCGAATATTGGTCTGCGCCATAGCTAAAAATGCGCCCACGAACATACTGAGCAGCGCCATTCCTATCCAGACCCATTGAGTACTTAAATGAAGGTTGGTAAACAGCCATGGGGCCTCTACTCGCAAAGAAGCGAGTTCACCAAACTCAGCCATGTCGAGTAGAGAGATTACCAGAACTGCGCTCATGATCGAGGATTTTTCAGCGACAGGCACCAGCCAGAATGAAAATGGAATGGCAGCCAGCTTGATCAGATAGCCGATCATGATCAATGCAAAGACAGCTTTCAAAAGCCAGCCAGTGGGTTCGCTGGACTCGCCGAATAAATTGCCCAACGCCATACCTGAGGCGACCAGTACAGACCCAAGTAAGACAGCAGCCAAAAAGAGTTTGCCAGCTTGTTTATCTTGAGACCAGACAAGCGCGACCAAAGAGAGGCCGGCAAGGTCAAGAGTGATCGTCCGAACCACAGAATTTGAAACCCAAAGCGCTGAGACAATTAAGCTGGCCGACACCAAAGCCAACCCCCAGAAGTGCTTTCCTTGGGGAATCTTTATCGCGTAAACTTCAGCAGCGATCAAGATTAGCACCGTAACCGCTGTGAAGGCTAACTGCCAGTTAAAACCTGTGAAATCGAGTAAGATCATCGTCAGCCTCCTTTTCTATAGAATACTTACCAGTGCCGCCAGAACTGCAATTGCGCCGATAGTGACGATTGCCCAATTCTTTTGCATTTCATCTGCTATTTTCTTTACCCAGGTTGAAAACCGATAAATGCCATGCC
>JAAZOQ010000125.1 GCA_012797695.1 Anaerolineaceae bacterium
AGGTAAGGATCAAACCCTGGCCCAATTCATTACCGATTCTTACCAGCGGCGGGACTTTCAATCGCCTGCCTTTGACCAGTTCAGGCGGCAGAATTTTCTGGCACTGCCAGAACGGAATTCTCTTTCTTCAAGCAAAACACCATCGTCTTACTTTCCTCTGAATTACATAATCCCGGCAGTGATTGCACTGCTGTTCTGGCAAATACTGAACTTCCCGATATTGCCGGTGATCCTCCTTATGCGTCTGGTGGGATTCCTTTTCTACTTGGCAGCCTGCGCCTGGACGATCCGGCGGCTGCCCTTCGGAAAATGGGTCTTTCTGGTACTGGCGCTGGCACCAACAGCGCTCTTCCAGGCAGCCACCATCAATGTGGACGGTATCACCAATGCCATCGCTTTTTTGTTCGTCGGTTACTTGCTGATGGTGCTGGCAGAGCGAGATCAACCTATCGATGGGAAACGTGCCTGGGGGCTATTTATCCTCTCTGTGTTAATCGGCTGCGTCAAACCGGGTACTTTTTTGCTGTTGGTGTTGCTTCTAGGGCTTATCGGGCACAAATTTACTGATCGGAAATATGCCTGGCTGATTGCCAGTGGAGCGGTGTTCTCGGTGATAATCTCGATGGGCTGGGCCTATGCAGCGGTATTGAATATGCCTATTGGCTCAGGAGATACCACCCTGATGGGAGAAGTGAAACTGGTACTGGCGAATCTGGGAGATTTTCTCAAGATTTTCTTCAGCGGCTTGATCGTCTCCCTGAAAACCTATTACACTGATTGGGTAGGCGTCTATGGTTATTGGGTCGGGAAAGTGCCGGTTTTGACCTACATTCTCTACCCAATCGCCTTGTTCACTGCTTTTTTGACAGAAATCCGCAGCAAGACTCTCAAGTCGGGTACTCGCTTTTTACTGTTTGGGTTGGGAATCGTGTGCATGCTGGGAATTGCTTCTTATCAATTTGTCTATCACTACACCCCCGGGCAAGCCGGTGTAGGAGCACAGGGGCGTTACTTCGTTCCCTTTGCTCCCATTCTCTTCCTGGCTTTCGCGGGTTGGGTAGAACACCCCGGCTGGCTGCGAAAAGCCGGGCGGATGATCAGCGTCGTCGCCATACTGGGTTGTCTGGCAGCATTTGGGGTAGGACTGTACCGCACGTACTACACCAATTGCGTCTATGGTGTCTCAGCCGATCACCCCTGCACGATCCCCATATACAAAAACGTGGATGTGGTCAACCGCTACGTGACACCTGTCACCTCAGAAGCCCCAGTCAGCCAGAGTGTTCTGCTGGAATGCCATCAGATTTCTTCCTTCCAGGTAATGGTGGAAAACACCAGCGGGACCGCAGGTGACGCGGTCACCTTTACCGCCAAAGATGCCAACCAGTCCGTGCTGGGCAGCCAGGAAATTCTGCTCAATGGGCTAAACAAGGGAAGCATGCTGATTCTCCCTATTGATCTTAAGGCCGACCCTGGCAAGACCCGGGTCTGGCTGGAGCTTTCGCTGCCGCAAACCGACAGCCCGGCAGCAGCGCTGCAGATCTTTGGGCGCAAAGGAGAGAGCCTCTACCCCGAGGGCGAATTACAGGTGGGCGGGGTCAGTCAGGATGGCGACCTGTACTTCCAGTACACCTGCATGCAGGAATAACCTCATGAATCGGCCGATTTTTTCTTAGCTGATTTTTAGTTAAAACGCTTGACTTTCGCCCAGGCGCTGTCTATAATGCTTTTTGTAAATGAGACCCTCGTTAGGTGAGGCGTCTGCACAGGATACAGGCCATTGCCCTGAAATGTCCAAAGACACCAAAGGGTAGACCAGATCGGCTCGGAT
>JAAZOQ010000126.1 GCA_012797695.1 Anaerolineaceae bacterium
ACCACCCGAGACCACGCAGGGGTGGCTGGCTCATTTATCCCGGGAGCCTTCAAAGGTCGGGAACGTGACCCCTCTGCTTCGAGCACCAGTGAAACTCGATGCTCACAAGCCGCCTGGTAAATGGCAGCCATTTGCGTTTCTGTCGGCCCATGAACTCGATCATCTGGGGTAAAGTCCCCGGTAAGCAAGCAAGTGCGATACTGCAGCCAGGCAGAGACACTGGGTTGATCAACGTCTTCCACCCGAAAGTGATGCTCTGCAATATCCAGCTGATCTGTTCCGAGATGAGTGGTCGTACTCTCCCAAACTTTACCCGAGAGTTGTTCCCCCAATGTGCGCAGAGTAGTCGTCTTGCCACCGCCCCCGGTGATTGCCACGGCCGTGGGTAATTCAAGATGAAGCGCTTCTGCCAGATTCATTTTTCTCCCTGCTTTCGCCAGGCCACCAATAAAGCTTCCAGCACCCCGCCCCCGATTGCCAGTGCCTTATCTGAGGCCAGCGCATAATAACGTCCATCGCAGCGCGGATCGAGATCCCCTATTTTCAGCCCCTGGGTAACCTTCATTCCGGATTGAATCAATCCGCGCAGAATTCCCTTGAATTTTGCCCGCACGGGTTCACCCGCGATTTCAGCGATAACCTCGTTTTCTTCTACCAGATCACCAATCTCTTTGTGAGCAATCAAAACACCCTCACACGGAGCATAGAGCACTCGCTCTACGTTAAATCCACGCACACTTTCAGGAATGCCCGTGTTGGGCTCAGCACGGCCCTGCCAGTACACTCGTCCGAGAAAAGGCCCGCGATTGGTCTCCACTACAGCCGTACAGTTCACCCCTGCTTCGAACCCTGGGCCTAAACCAATGGTGATCGGAGCAGCATCAATCCCCAGATCGGGAGCACATTTCGTCATCCGGGCATCGACAATCGCCAACAATGGGATCGTTTTCCGCAAGTCTACACTGGGATCCACGATGACCGCTACATATCCAGAATCAAGTACTGCCTGTACCTGTTCTGAACACTCCACACGTTTTGCCATGACCTCTTCTAATTGATAAGTTCCCTCGAAAATAGCCTGGGCAAAAGAAGCTTTTCGGCGTACTACCAGGGGATAAGCCAGTTCAGCAACGATCACCCGAAAACCTGCCCGATGGAGCCTTAAAACCACTCCACTGGCTAAATCACCGCCTCCGCGTACCAGAATAACTTGCTGAGAAAAAGAGTGAACGTCCATTGCTGGAATTATACAACCAGCGAAACAGAAACGACGGAGTTCGTTTGAACTCCGTCGTTTGACCTCATGGGTATTGAATCACTTGATGTTGATATACTCTTCGACCTGCTGTCCAATGATATTCAGGCTATCCGCCCAGAATTGTTTGTGGCGAATATCGATGCCAAAGCGCGCCGCTAGGTCCGCCGCCGGTGCTTCGCCGGTGCTGGCAAGAAGCTGAACGTAATCATCAACGAATTCATCCCCACGTTTTTGATAGATCGCGTATAAGCCAGTGCCGAAAAGCAGACCGAACGCGTACGGATAGTTATAGAACGAGAGCTGAGCAGAGTAATAATGCGGCTTCCAGGTCCACATCCACTTCTGCAGATAGCGTTCATCCAGTCCATCGCCATAAGTGGCCAGTTGAGCGCGCTCCATGATTTCGCACAATTCTTCAGCGCTCAATTCACCCTTTTCACGACGCTCGAAGACCTCTTTTTCGAACAGATAGCGTGAATAGATATCCACAATCACCTGCGAGTCGCCCATAATCTTCGATTCCAGGATCGCCAGCCGTTCGTTATCGTCCTTAGCCGCTTTCAAGCTGGCATGACTGACAATGGTTTCACACATGATCGAGGCTGTTTCCGCCAGGGTCATCGGGGTAAACTTTTGAATTTCTGTCTTGTGGGCACGCACCGCACAATCATTATGAAAAGCATGGCCCAATTCATGAGCGATGGTCGAAACGCCATCGAGTGAGCCATCGAAATTGCACATTACCCGCGATTCTCCCACACCGGGGACTTCCATACAGAATGCTCCACCCCGTTTTCCATCACGTTGTTCGGCATCGATCCAGTTATGCTCGAAAGCACGTCTGGCAAAATCACTTAACCGTGGGCTGAACTCTCCGAATTTCTCCAAAATGAAAGTTTTGGCTTCATCATAAGAATAGATCGTGGTTGATTCGCCCACTGGCGCAAACACATCCCACCAGAGCATTTTTTCATTTCCCAAACGCTTGGCTTTAGAGCGAAAATACTTGCGGAAAGTCGGGAAAGAATCGCGCATGGCAGAAAGCATGGCTTCAAGAGTTTCGCGGTCGATGTGAGATTGATCAATCGAGGCATCGATCGCATCTTTACGCCCGCGATGAGCATTCAAAGTATTCACCTCTCCCTTGATGCCATTCATTGCCGCAGCGATTGGCTCTTTCAAGGTATTCCAGGCCTGGTTTTCAGCTTCATACCCCCGGCGACGGACTTCAGCATCAGGATGAGAACGCAAATTGATCAGCGCCGGCATAGGCAAACGCTGCAGCTTTCCATCCAGTTCAAAGGGAACCGTATATTGTGAGGTAACAGTACTCTGCAGTTTCGACCAGGCATTCGAACCACTCAGGCTTAATTCCGCTGCCAGCATTTCCTCTTTTTCAGACATCAGATAACGGCTGGCTTTGATCGTTTCCTGCAGATAATAGGGGTGGGCCTGCGTGCGAGGATCCAGATTGATGAAATCAGGCAATACCTCTGCCAGCTTCCCCAGCCACCCGCGGATCAGCACTTCCAGCTTGTCGATCTTGACCGCAATCTGATCAAACTCAGATTGTTTCGCCAGGGCCTCTTTGTCATAAGAGTTGGTGGAGACAAACGATTCGATATAGGCACGCAAAGTACCACCAATCAACAGAATTTGATTGGCACGCTCAATGAGCTCGCCGCAAGCTTTTGCCAGCTCGGGTAAAGGAGACTGAGCATTCAGCTTCTGCAACTGGCCATTAACAAACGCGCTTTGCTCATCGATCAACGCCACAAGTTTCTGTACATCTGCGGCATATTCTTTTGAGGCTAACGAGGGATAGACATTGGTTAAATCCCAGCGTGGAGGGGTTTGGGTAGACATGATCTCTCCTTTAGAGATAAGGTTACTTGAATTATAAAGCCAAAGCACTGAAACGAAATTGCCCGGGGATTCCGGGCAATTTCGTTGAGAGAAGGAGAAGATATGTTTTAGTCTGATGATTGCAATTGATTGCGTGCCAGCAAACGCTCTTTTTTCTGACGGGCGTTTTCCATTTCATAGAGCACACG
>JAAZOQ010000127.1 GCA_012797695.1 Anaerolineaceae bacterium
CACCCCAAGATTTTCGGGTGACCCTTTTTTTGTCTAGGAGACAAAAAGGAGAACGGCGTTAGGCCAGTTCAAGATAGCGTTCAACTTCCCAATCGGTGATGGTCAGACGGTAGGCTTCCCACTCAGCGGATTTGGCACGGACGAAGGCTTCATAAGCCGCCGGGCCAAGGGCCTTCTTCACCACTTCGTCTTTATCCATCTCTACCAGAGCTTCCTTCAAAGAACCCGGCAGTTCAGTTACTTTGGCGCGTTTGCGTTCTGCCAGGGTCATTTCGAAGACGTTGATGTTGTTCAGCGGAGAAGGCGGGGTCATTCCCTTATCGATGCCATCCAGTGCTGAAGCCAGCATCACGGAGTAAGCCAGATACGGGTTGCAGGTTGGATCCGGGCAGCGCAGTTCAGCGCGCACAGCCTTGCTGTTGCCCTCTTTGTAGCGCGGCATGCGGATCAGCGCCGAGCGGTTGGTCTGCGCCCAGCCCACGTAAACCGGGGCTTCATAACCAGGGACGAGACGTTTGTAAGAGTTGACCGTCGGGGCAGTGATAGCTGAGAAGGAACGGGCATGCACCAGTTCGCCGGCGATGAAACCATAAGCGATCTTCGAGAGTTTGTACGGATCAGAAGGATCGTAGAAGAGGTTGTTGCCCTTCTTGTCGAACAGCGACTGATGGCAGTGCATCCCGGAGCCGTTGATCCCGAAAACGGGTTTCGGCATGAAGGAGGCCACCAGGCCGTTCTGGGCCGCGATGGCTTTGACAGCATACTTGAGGGTGACCACGTTATCCGCGGACTTCAACGCATCGGCAAAGCGGAAATCGATCTCGTGTTGGCCAAGTGCCACTTCGTGATGGCCGACTTCGATCTCAAGGCCCATTACAGTGAGCGCATGCATTAATTCGCTGCGCACTCGTGCCGCCTCATCGTTCGGGGAGAAATCGAAATACCCGCCGATGTCGTGGGGAACGGGATGAACCCCATCCTCGTGGCGGAAGAGGAAGAATTCCGGCTCGGAACCCACGTTGAAGGTCCAGCCGCGTTTATCCAGCTCAGCCAGGTGGCGGCGCAGCACCCCGCGCGGATCGCCCTCGAAGGGGGAACCATCCGGGTGGAAGATGTCGCAGAAGATACGCCCGCGACGGCGGTCAGCCGGAGTCCACGGCAGCACCGCATAGGTGTCGATGTCCGGACGCAGCAGCATGTCGCTTTCCTGGATTCGAGTGAAACCTTCGATGGAAGACCCATCAAACCACAAACCGTTCTCTACAGCTTCTTCCAGCTGCGGCAGCGGGGCATCCACACTCTTGACAGCGCCGGTAACGTCGGTGAACTGCAAGGAGACAAATTCAACTCCATCTGCCTTGATTCGTTCAAACAACTCTTTCTTATCCATAGCTCACTCCTTAAATTTAAATAACAAAGACATGCCTGGGCATGCCTTGAAGTTTATTCACACAGCCCTTCCATACACAAAAACACAGGCCAATTTCCATGCCTGGCCAATGATTTCATTTTGTCCCGCCTGTTACCAAACGGTTTTCAATTCAATCGCTTCTGGAAGGGAGAAAGAAGTCCTTGGTAGACCTCGAAGGCATCCGCTGATCATTCGATTTTCCCCTGCACTTATCCCCCGCAGGGTTAACTTCCTCTCGCGAAGAAGAACCTTCACCTCGTCATCTCTTTCGAGATGCAGCCGCTAAATCTCTCGTTATGTAATTGTTAATATTGAATGATATTACAAATTTTTAAGACAAATGTCAATAGTTTTTAATATATTTTAAGGTTGATTTGTCGTCATAACGCAATTTTGCCTTCACTTTCTGGCGATCCTTCCCTCTCAGGAGAATGGCCGTCAGCGAATAGAAACTTCGCCAGACGTACTATAATGATATGGAATCAGGAAGAACGCAAGTTCTTGTTGAATTCAAACGTGTCAGAGAGAGGAAGCACATGATCGATTTACCGCTTGAGGCGCAAAAATACTTCTGGGGAGATGACCTTTCCGATCTTTCCTGGGAGAAGCACAAAAACTATATTGTTCAAACCCTCCTTGAAAAAGGGGATCTGGTCTCAGTGCGTTGGCTTTTCACGAAAATATCAAAAGAAGAAGTGCGCCTGTTGCTCCCTGATTTACATTTACGGCCCAAATCAAGCAACTTCTGGAAAATCTACTTATCATGAGCCCTACCCTTTTCCCGCAGACCCTACCTGTTCACACAGCCCGTTTGTTACGCCTGTTTGAAGAAACCCGGCCTGCTTTTTTGACACGGTTCTATCTTTCTGGCGGCACAGCTTTGTCTCTGCATCTCGGACATCGAGAATCGGAGGATTTAGACTTTTTCTGTGAACAATCATTTCAGCCCCAAGAGGTTGAACGACAAATCCGTTCTTTGGGAACTCTTTCCCAAACTGAATTAGAGAAAGGAACATTGAATACCTTTCTGGATGGGGTAAAGCTTCAGTTTCTGGAGTATCCCTATCCCACGCTGAAATCTTTCATCAAGTGGCAGGGAATTCAAATCAGTTCAATAATAGATATTGCCTGCACTAAGCTACAAACAGTCAGCGCCAGAGGCAGTAAAAAAGATTTTATTGATATCTATTTTCTTCTAAAGAAATACTCTCTGGAAACGCTTTTAGCTTATACAAGAGAGAAATATTCCCACAGCGACTATAGTGAAACCCATATCCTCAAATCCCTGGTTTATTTTTCTGACGCTGACGATCAACCCATGCCCAGAATGTGCATTCAGGTATCCTGGGAACAAATAAAAAAAGAACTGGTATCTGCGGTAAAATCGATTGATCTTCACTAGCTTCAGCGGTAATTTTTGCCCTCTGACAAATTTTTCTGCATCTAGTTAGTAACGCGGTAAACGTGTAACATTTTCATCATCTTCATAAATGTTTTTTTCTCAACTTTTTAGTATTAAGCATGTAATAGATAAAGCTGAGATTTACAACTCACTTTTACAGCCATTTTTCTCTTACTGGTTTTTCCCCTCACGTCATTACACTTAACAAAGTATAGCATCTACCAAATTACGGGAATACTTCACAAAAAAGATTTAACCAGCCACTTTTCAAAATATCAAAACAGCCATTTCTTGACAAATTGAACAAATGTACTATAATTCTCCTTATGAATCAATCCCAACTTCTGCTTTTACAAGCCGATGATAGAGGTGTTTTGAGTGAGGATTCGTTTCGATTCGCCTGCCCGCGTTATATGAGGGTTAACGCAGTTATCGAAACCATTATCATTTTGGTACAAAGAACTATTCTGGCTCTTTTCAGATTTCTGATTCGTTTCTTTTCGTTCCCGCAGTTATCGAAACCATCATCGTTTTGGTAAAGAGAACTATTCCGGCTCTTTTCAGGTTTTTGATCCGTCCTGATTAGCGGTGAGCTTTCCCTGGTCTCGAAACCATTATCGTTTTGGTACAGAGAGCTATTCTGGCTCTTTTCAGGTTTTTGATTTATCTTGATTAGCGGTGAGCTTCCCCACAGCCGCCAAGATCATCGTCGCATTGCCTCATTTTGATCAGCAAAGAGAAATGAGTTTTGGGGCTCACCGAATTTCATATATAATTGACTTGACTTCTTTTGAGGAGAAATCCATGGCAAAAAAACCTGTTCCATCCGGTCAAAGTGAATTATCGGCATCTTCCGGCAATAATCCCCAGGTCAACGAAGCCAAACGCGCCGTCCTGGATAAAGCACTTGGCGACATCGTCAAACGCTACGGCGAAGGTTCCATCATGCGCCTTGGCGAGGCCCACCAGCTGGCAGTTGAAGCCATCCCCACTGGTTCCCTCTCCCTGGATATCGCCCTCGGCGTCGGCGGCATTCCCCGTGGCCGCATTACCGAGATCTATGGCCCGGAATCTTCGGGCAAGACCACACTTTGCTTGCACATCGTCGCTGAAGCCCAAAAGATGGGCGGCACGGTGGCTTTTATCGATATGGAACATGCCCTCGACCCGGCTTACGCGGTGCGCCTGGGTGTGAACATCGAAGCCCTGCTCGTTTCCCAGCCCGATACCGGTGAACAGGCCCTCGAGATTTGCGAAACGCTCGTCCGTTCCGGCGCTGTGGATGTGGTAGTCGTCGATTCCGTGGCTGCCCTGGTTCCGCGTGCTGAGATCGAAGGCGACATGGGCGATGCCAGCATGGGGATGCAGGCCCGCCTCATGTCGCAGGCCCTGCGCAAACTTTCCGGGGCCATCAACCAGACCAAAACCGCCGTTATCTTCACCAATCAGCTGCGCCAGAAGATCGGCGTCATGTTCGGTAATCCTGAGACCACCCCTGGCGGTCTGGCGCTGAAGTTCTACGCCTCGGTCCGTCTGGATACCCGCCGCATTCAGTCCATCAAGGTCGGTGCGGAGATCGTCGGCAACCGCACCCGTGTGCGCGTCGTCAAGAACAAGGTGGCTCCCCCCTTCCGCACTGCTGAGTTCGACATCATGTACAACGAAGGCATCTCGAAGGAAGGTGACATCATCGATCTGGCTACCGCCCTCGACATCGTCACCAAACGCGGCGCCTTTTTCTCCTATGGAGATATCCGCCTCGGCCAGGGCCGCGAGAACGCCAAAGAATTCCTGCGTCAGAACCCCGAGCTCTGCAAGGAAATCGAAAACGCGGTTCGCCAGCGCGCCATTGGCGGGGAAATTCCTCTCACCGTGGGCATGGGCGAAAGCGAAGAAAGCAGCGAGGAAGAATAACCTTCCCCCTGACGAGAAGGATGACTCGAGCGCATTCGTTTCGTTTCCTGATCCTGATTTTGACCCTCCCGGTTTTTCTGGGAGGGTGTGTTGCGCTCGGCCCCGTACGGGCTGTTGATTCCAGCACCAGTTCGCTCTATGTAGCCCCCACCCGCCAGCCCCAATCCTCACCAACTGTTTCAGTTGCCCCCACTTCCGCGGCGGAGGCTCAACCCGAGAACTGCCAGAACGTTCTTTCTTATGTCAAAGACCTGACCCTTCCCGACGGCACTTTTGTGCAGGCCAATTCTCAGCTCGATAAGCAGTGGCTGGTGCGCAATTCAGGCACTTGCAATTGGGTTGATGGCTATACGCTGCAACGCATCGATGGCAATGACCTTGGCGCTGTCAGCCCGCAGGCACTGGTACCAGCGCGCGGCGGTACTGAAGCCACCGTCCGCATTCTCTTCACGGCCCCTGATCAGCCCGGCAATTACTCCTCCACCTGGCAGGCCTTCAATGCCAATGGGGATCCTTTTGGTGATCCATTGACCATCGTGATCAATGTCCCCGATTGAACCAGCTTCTCCGCCGCCTGTCAGCCGCAGAAGTCTCGTACGCGCGCTGATCGCGGTTCTCGTCATCGGCCTGCTTCTCAATGGAGCAGCCTACCTGCTCCTCACCGGAGCGCTGGGGCCAGTGTCGCTGGTACATGGGCAATCCAGCCCACCCACCCCGCTTAGCCTCGACCTGATCACGCTTACCCCGGCCACAGCCACGCCCTTCCAACCGCTGCCCACCGACACACCGACCCCCACGCCCACACTGACCGCCACCCCCACTGCCACCAATACGCCGCTGCCAACTTCAACACCGCTCCCCACCGAGACACCTTACCCCACTCCAACTTCCTTCAGCCAAACGGTGGAACTCTCCGGCATCTACGGCTACAATCAGAGCCACGCACTTTCGTGCGAATCGCGTTCCGCCGTGGACTGGGCCCGTTATTACGGCGTTTCCATCGCTGAAGATACCTTCCAGTATGCCCTGCCCTCTTCGGATGATCCCGATTCAGGCTTTGTCGGCAGCCCCGACGGCGCAGAAGGCCAGATTCCTCCTGCTTCTTATGGGGTGCACGCCGACCCGGTAGCCGCTCTGCTGCGCCAATACGGCTTGAATGCCACCGCCGTCCACGGCTACTCCTTCGACTCTCTGAAAGCTCAGCTCGCGGCCGGCAACCCGGTGATCGTCTGGGTCTATGGCAACACCTGGTATGGGGTCAGCGGGCAGTCTTACACGGCTTCCAACGGACATACCACCACGGTGGTCCCCTTTGAGCATACGGTTATCATCATAGGCTACTCTGCTGTCACTGTGACCATTCTCGACGGCGGCGTGATCTATCCCCGCTCTACCCAGCAGTTTCTCAGTTCCTGGGCCACGCTCGGCAACATGGCCGTCATTGCCCAATAAAAAAAGCCCCCGGTAAAAACCAGGGGCCAGATTGACGAAAACCGTCGTGAATTAGGTACCTTCCTGCCAGGAGCCGAGGTACTTGACCTGCTCGGGGGTCAGATCATCAATGGCGACGTTCATCGCGGCCAGTTTGAGCTTGGCAATCTTCTGGTCGATCTCTTCCGGCACGGAGTAGACTTTCTTCTCCAGTTTGTCAGCGTTCTTGACCAGATATTCCAGCGACAGTGCCTGGTTGGCAAAGGACATATCCATCACGGAAGCCGGATGGCCTTCGGCCGCAGCTAAATTGATCAAACGCCCTTCGCCCAGAATGTGGATGCGGCGGCCGTCTTTGGTCACGTATTCATCCACGAATGGGCGCACCAGACGCTTCGACACAGCCATCTTTTCCAGTGCCGGGATGTTGATCTCGACGTTGAAATGGCCTGAGTTGGCTACAATGGCACCATCTTTCATCAGTTCGAAGTGATGCTTGTCGACGACGTTGAGGTCGCCGGTCAGGGTCACGAAGAAATCGCCGACCTTGGCAGCTTCTTCCATCGGCATGACGCGGAAGCCGTCCATCACGGCTTCAAGGGCCTTCAGCGGATCGACTTCGGTGACGATCACGTCAGAACCCATCCCGCGGGCACGTGAAGCCAGACCACGGCCGCACCATCCATAGCCGGCAACAACAAAGACCTTGCCCGCCAGCAGCACATTGGTTGCGCGGATGATACCGTCAAGGGTAGATTGGCCCGTACCATAGCGATTATCGAAGAAATGCTTGGTCATGGCGTCATTGATGGCGATGATCGGGTAATTCAGCGCCTTATCCGCTGCCATAGCGTGCAGGCGGATGACGCCCGTAGTGGTCTCTTCGGTACCGGCAATGACACCGCTCAACAGCTCGCGGCGGTCCTTGTGCAGCACGCTGACCAGATCAGCACCGTCATCCATGGTGAACTGGGGTTTGTGATCCAGCACCGCGTGGATGTGTTTGTAATAGGTGGTGTTCTCTTCGCCTTTAACTGCGAACACCGGGATCTCTTCATGAGTGACCAGAGAAGCTGCCACATCATCCTGAGTCGACAGCGGATTAGAAGCGGTCAGCATCACGTCCGCGCCGCCAGCCTGCAGGGTTTTCATCAGGTTGGCAGTCTCGGTGGTCACATGCAGACAGGCAGAGATGCGAACGCCTTTCAAGGGCTGCTCTTTGGCAAAGCGTTCCTTGATTTGGCGCAGAACCGGCATCTCGCGTTCAGCCCAGTCGATGCGCAAACGTCCGCCTTCGGCCAGCTTCATATCCTTTACATCATAATTTGCCATCAGTTCCTCCAAATAAGATAGACCTTATTTTCTTAAAACGTCCAGAACACCGTGATCATTGAAATGCTCACGATAACGTTTAACAAATTCATCTAGGGTATAGTGGTGATTCTGTGTACCCTTTTGTTCCAGCACGTAGGTAGCCGCTAAGGCTCCCATTTGCCCGCAGGTCTGCAAATCAAGCCCCAGATGGTAGCCGCGCAGGAATCCACCCCTGAAGGCATCACCGACGCCGGTTGGATCAACGATCTGCACCGCCGGCACTACAGGAATATTGTACGTCTGCCCCTTCGATTTGACCACCGCGCCTTTTTCGCCCAGCGTGACCACCAGCAATTCCACGGTTTTCTCGATGTCAGCAGAACTCAGGCCAGTATGCTTTTGCAGCAATTCATACTCATAATCATTGCAAAAGACTGCCTGCGCTCCCTCTACACCGCGCCGCAGTTCGGCATGGTCGTTGCGGGCAATTTGCTGCGACGGATCATACAGATAAGGGATGCCCAGTTCGCCGCATTCGCGCACGTACTGGTCCATGGCGCCCGGATCATTGGGCGAGATCACCACGTAATCAGCTTCGCCTGCTTTCATGTCCTTCAAAGACACTTGCCCGGCATCCGCCATGGCACCGGTGTAGAAACTGGCAATCTGATTATTAGCCAGGTCGGTATTCTCAAAGAAAGAAGCGGTGAATTTATCCGCGATAACCTTGATGTAAGTGGTATCCACGCCCTTCGCTTCCAGCCAGGCGCGGTACTCTTCGAAATCTTGCCCCACTGTAGCCGCTACCTTCGGGGAATCCCCCAGCAGTGCCAGAGTGTAGGCAATGTTCGGCGCAATACCGCCGCGCTGCCGGGTCAGGGTATCGACCAGAAAAGACAGCGAAATACAATCCAGTTTTTCGGGGATGATTTGCTCCCGAAAATATCCGGGGAAGGTCATCAGATAATCAAAAGCTACAGAACCAGTTAAAACGATCGACATTCCTCACCTGCTTGAAGCGTTATTATAAATGAATTGCTGGATATTTTGGCCGAACGGTTTTTGCACGATGCCGCGGTCGGTCACCCAGGCGCTGACCAGTTCGGCCGGGGTCAGATCAAAGGCCGGGTTATGAACAGCCACTCGTGCCGGATACACCGGCTCGCCCGCAAAACTCACCGCCGTCACTTCTTGGGGATCGCGTTCCTCGATCGGGATCAGATCACCTGCCGCCAAACTCATATCCAGCGTGGAAATCTGGAATACCGGGTACACCGGTACACCATTGGCATGTGCTGCCAAACTGAGCATGTAAGTGCCCACTTTGTTGACCACATCGCCATTGGCAGCAACCCGGTCAGAACCAAACATAACTTTCTGAACTTCGCCGCGGTGCAGAAAATATCCCGCTGCGTTATCCGGGATCACTTCGAAAGGAATGCCATATTGCTGACACTCCCAGGCCGTCAAACGTGCTCCCTGAAAGCGCGGCCGCGTCTCATCCACGAGAAGATGGATGTTTTTGCCGCTCTCGAAGGCATAGCGAATGGCGCCCAATGCAGTCCCCCAATCGACTGCCGCCAGCGAACCAGTGTTACAGTGATGGAGAATGGTATCCCCATCAGCGATCAGACTGGCCCCAAATTTCGCCATGCGCAGATTGGTGGTCACATCTTCCTCGGCCATTTTCTGGGCTTCTTCCCGCAGTCGGTCTGCCAGATCACTCTCGGCAATCGCGGATGAATTGACCAGTGCCAGCAATCGATCCACCCCCCAACTGAGGTTAACCGCAGTGGGTCGTGCTGAACG